>JAJZPI010000191.1 GCA_021811275.1 Deltaproteobacteria bacterium | reverse complement strand
TTCCTTGAAGGACCTGGGCCAGCGCTACAACATGCAGGCCTCCATGGCCAAGATGTTCGCCAGCGAAATGGTCAACCGGGTGGCGGGCCAGGCCCTGCAGATGCACGGCGGCTACGGCTATTGCAGCGAATACCCCATCGAGCGGCACTATCGCGATGCGCGCGTATTCACCATCTACGAGGGCACCAGCGAAATACAGCGTGTGGTCATCAGCAACAACCTGCTGGGGCCGGCGACCAGAACCTAGATTTGAACGGGCCTAGAAAAAGCCGGGCAGCCCGCGGATGCAGGCTGCCCGGTCGATTTTTGAAAAAGGGGCCTACTCGAAGGCCTTTTCGTTGTAGCGGTAGACCTTGAGCTTCTTGGTATGGTTGTCGAAGGTGAGGTAGAGCCGTTCGGTGACCATGCCGCCGCTACGCTTGCGCTCCCAATAGGCCACGGTTAGCAACTCGCCCTCGCTAACCGAAGTCGGCTCGCCATAGCGGTCGATGGCGTCGTCCAGGGTGATCTTGCCCACGTACTCGGCCAGTTCCTGCTCCACGTTGCCGAAACGGCTGGCGCTGGCGCAGCCGGCCAGCAGGCAGGCCCCCAGCAGACCCGCCGCCACAAGCATCACCATCGCAAGCCTTTTCATGGCCTCTCCCGTTATTCTGTGGCCAGCACCGGCTCCACCACGCCGTGGCCAAAGAGTTGGTTGACCTGCTCCATCAGCTCCGGGGCCGGGTTCACGCGGTATTGGCCGGGCAGGGCCAGCACCGCTTCGCCCTTGCCCGGCACGCTCAGGTGCAGCGAGACCCTGCAGGAGCCGGGGAAACGCTCCAGGGTCTGCTTGAGATCGACCAGGCGCTCGCGGGTGAGGCCGGTGGCTTCCAGCTTGAGCCGGAGGCGGGTGGTCATGCCCCGGGCGGCCTGTTCCAGGGGCACGATCTTGGTGGCCTTGATCTTTACCCCCCGCTCGTCCTTGTCCACGGTGCCGGTCACCAGCACCGGCTGATCGCCGCTCAGGTGCCGCCCGCCCTCGGCGTAGCAATCCGGGAAGACCACCACCTCCAGCGAGCCCTTCAGGTCCTCCAGGCGCACGAAGGCCATGCGATCGCCCTTCTTGGTCACCTTCTCCTTGACCTCGGTGGCCAGCCCTGCCAGGCGTACGGTCATCTGGTCGTCTGCCCCCTGGACAGTGACGGTGTCCAGGCTGGACAGGCGCTTGATCTCGTCCATGAAGCGGCTCAAGGGGTGCCCGGTGA
Source organism: Deltaproteobacteria bacterium (assembly GCA_021811275.1). Taxonomy (GTDB): domain Bacteria; phylum Desulfobacterota; class Desulfarculia; order Desulfarculales; family Desulfarculaceae; genus JACRDC01. The sequence continues at coordinate 4,978 of JAJZPI010000191.1, read as the reverse complement.
TGTAGAAGCCCAGCGCCTCCTTCTCATAGGCCAGCATGTCGGCCTCGCGCCAGGGGGGCAGGTCGGGAAGCGCCGCCGCTGACGACTTGGGGGCGGCCTGGGTGAAAGCCGCGAACATGTTGGTCTGGCCCTCCAGGCGGTCGCGGGAGAGCTTCTGGCCCTGCTCCATGGCCTCGTCCAGCACGGCCATGAGCTGGGCGCGATGGGAGCCGGCGCTGTCGAAGGCTCCGCACTTGATGAGGCTCTCCAGCACCCGCCGGTTTACCTTGCGCAGGTCCACCCGCTCGCAGAGATCGTGCAGGCCGGCATAGGGCCCGCCTTCGGCGCGGGCGGCAAGGATGGCCTCCACGGCGCCCTCGCCCACGTTCTTGACTGCGGCCAGGCCGAAGCGGATGGCTTCATTGCCGACGCTGAACTCCATGCCCGAGGCGTTGATGTCCGGAGGGAGTACGGTCAGCTCGTGCTCGCGGCACTCGCCGATGTGCTTCATGACCGCGTCGGTGTTGTTGGTCTCGCTGGTCAAAAGCGCGGCCATGAACTCCAGGGGGAAATGGGCCTTCAGGTAGGCGGTCTGGTAGGCGATGAGGGCGTAGGCCGCCGAGTGGGACTTGTTGAAGCCGTAGCCGGCGAACTTCTCCATGAGGTCGAAGATCTGCTCGGCCTTCTTGGGGTCGATGCCGCCGGCCTTGGCCCCCTGGGCGAAGCGGTCGCGCTGGCTGGCCATCTCCTCGGGGTTCTTCTTGCCCATGGCCCGGCGCAGGATGTCGCCCTCGCCCAGGGAGTAGCCGGCCAGCACCCGGGCGATCTCCATGACCTGTTCCTGGTAGACGATGACGCCGTAGGTCTCCTTCAGGATGGGCGCGAGCTGGGGCAGCAGGTAAGCCACCTTCTTCTCACCGTGCTTGCGGGCCACGAAGTCGTCGACCATGCCGCTTTCCAGCGGGCCGGGACGGTAGAGGGCCACCAGGGCGATGATGTCCTCGAAGCACTCCGGGCGCATCTTGCTCAAGAGCTCCTTCATGCCCGAGGACTCTAGCTGGAAGACGCCGGTGGTGTCGCCGCGCGAGAGCAGCTTGTAGGTGTCGGCGTCGTCCATGGGGATCAGGTCTATGGAGAATTCCGGGTCGCGGCCCTCGTGCACCATGCGCACGGCCACGTCGATGACGGTCAGCGTGCGCAGGCCCAGGAAGTCGAACTTGATCAGCCCAGCCTTCTCCACGCACTTCATGTCGAACTGGGTGACGGTTTCGTCCTTGGGCCCCTTGTAGAGCGGCACTACCTCGGAGAGCGCCTCGTCGCCGATGACCACCCCGGCGGCGTGGGTGGAGGCGTGGCGGGGCAGGCCCTCCAGGGCGCGGGCAATCTCCACCAGCTTGTTCACCCGGGGGTCGGCCTTCATGCGCTCCTTGAGCCGGGGCTCGCTCTCGATGGCCTTTTCCAGGCTGATGCCCAGAATCGAGGGCACCAGCTTGGCGATCTGGTCCACCTCGTTGTAGGGCATGTCCATGACCCGGCCCACGTCGCGGATGACCGCCCGGGCCTGCATGGAGCCGAAGGTGATGATCTGGGCCACCTGGGTGCGGCCGTACTTGCCGGCCACGTATTCGAGCACCTCGGGCCGGCGGTTGTAGCAGAAGTCCACATCTATGTCGGGCATGGACACGCGTTCCTTGTTCAGGAAGCGCTCGAAGATCAGCCCGTAACGGATGGGGTCAAGGTCGGTGATGCGCATGGACCAGGCCACCAGGGACCCGGCCGCCGAGCCGCGCCCCGGCCCCACTGGGATGCTCTTGTTCTTGGCCCAGTTGATGAAGTCGGCCACCACCAGGAAGTAGCCGGCGAAGCCCATCTCGACGAGGACGTCCAACTCGTAGGCCAGACGCTGGTCGTAAAAGGCGCGGTCGACCTTGTTGCCTCGGCGCTCCTCCTCGGCATAGCGCCGGTCCAGGCCCAGGCGGGCCTCTACCCGCAAGCGGTCCTCGGCGCTCTCGCCGTTTTCCAGGGGGAAGCGGGGGAAGCGGTGCTTGCCCAGAGGCAGCTCGAATTCGCAGGCTTGGGCAATGTCCGCGGTGTTGGCGAGGGATTCCGGCGCATGCCCGAAGATCAGCTCCATTTCCTGGGGCGACTTGTAGTACAGCTCGGCCGGGATGTGCATGCGCTCGGCATCGCTGATGGTCTTGCCGGTCTGGATGCACAACAGGGCGTCGTGGGCCTCGTGGTCCTGGCGGCGCAGGAAGTGGCAGTCGTTGGTGGCCACCAGGCCCAGGCCCAGGCGCCGGCCCAGCTCGACGAGTCCGGGGTTGACCTTTTTCTGTTCGGGAATGCCGGCGTCTTGCAATTCCAGGAAGAAGTTACCTTCGCCCATGATGCCCGCCAGCTCGACCGCGGCGCGTTCGGCCAGGTCCATGCGCTCGCCCATGAGCATGCTGGCCACCTTGCCTTGCAGGCAGGCCGAGAGGGCGATAAGGCCCTCGTGGTGCTCCTTGAGCAGGGCCAGGTCGATGCGAGGCTTGTAGTAGAAGCCTTCCAGGAAGCCTGCCGAGACCAGGCGCACCAAGTTCCGGTAGCCGGACAGGTTCTTGGCCAGGAGCACCAGGTGGTTGGCGATCTCCTGGCCGGGCTTGTGTTCCTTTTCCCGGCGGTCGCCGGGGGCCACGTAGACCTCGCAACCGATGATGGGCCGGAGGCCCGCCTTGAGGGCGTATTGGTAGAAATAGACCGCGCCGAACATGTTGCCGTGGTCGGTCATGGCCACGGACGCGAGGCCCAACTCCTTGGCCCGGGCCATGAGGTCGGGCAGCCTGATGGCTCCGTCCAGCAGGCTGTACTGGGTGTGGGTGTGCAGATGTACGAAAGAGGGCTGGGACAAGCTTCGCCTCGCAAGGGCTCGGGGGCTGGCCGGCAACGGCTCCGCGATTCAAGCCCGGGCCTAGGGCCTCGGCGATTGGTACTCCACTGGCTGCTGCTCGGGCGCGCCGGTGTAGGTGCCGTCGCCGGCGGCGCAGCCGGCCAGGGAGCACAGGATCAGGGCCAGGAACAGGGATGTCAGCCAGCTTTTCATCATGCCCTCATTTCAAAATATGGTTCTACGGGAGCCTGTGTGAATCGTCCGTGGCGCAACCTTCCCGACCCGCCAAGCCCTGTCTGGGGCACCCAACTTTCTTTTGCCCGAAGACCATAGCCACAACGGGAGTTGATTCCGCCCATTTATGACCCAACCTCCCCGACCCGTTTCACCACCCGAGGTCCTCGGGCTACTCCCATTCGATGGTGGCCGGGGGCTTGCTGGATATGTCCAGGACCACCCGGTTGACGCCCTGGACCTCGTTGATGATGCGGCTGGACAGCTTGGCCAGGAGTTCGTGGGGCACCCGCGACCAGTCGGCGGTCATGGCGTCTACGCTGTCTACTATGCGCAGGGCGATGACGTCCTCGTAGGTGCGCTCGTCGCCCATGACGCCCACGGTCTTCACCGGCACCAGCACGGCGAAGGACTGCCAGACCTTGTGGTAGAGGTCGGCGGCCCGCATCTCCTCCTGCACGATGGCGTCGGCCTCGCGGAGGGTGGCCAGGCGCTTCTTGGTGACCTCGCCCATGATGCGGATGGCCAGGCCCGGGCCGGGGAAGGGCTGGCGGCTGACTATGGTTTCGGGCAGGCCCAGCTCGCGGCCCACCTCGCGGCACTCATCTTTGAATAGTTCGCGCAGGGGCTCGACCAGCTTGAGCTGCATCTTCTCGGGCAGGCCGCCCACGTTGTGGTGGCTCTTGATGACCGCGCTGGGGCCCTTGAAGCTTACCGACTCGATCACGTCGGGGTAGAGGGTGCCCTGGGCCAGAAAGTCGACATTTCCTCCAGCTTGGCCGATGCGCTTGGCCTCGGCCTCGAAAATCTCGATGAAGGCGTGGCCGATGATGCGGCGCTTCTGCTCAGGGTCGGTGACGCCCTTCAGGCGGCCCAGGAACTCGCCCGCGGCGTCGACCACGCGAAGGTTCACGCCGAAGGCGTCGCGGAAGACCCCTGCCACCTCGCTGACCTCGCCGGCCCGGAGCACGCCGTTGTCCACGAAGATGCTGGTCAGGTTTTCGCCGATGGCCCGGTGCAGGAGCAAGGCGACCACCGAGGAATCCACCCCGCCGGAGAGCGCGCAGATCACCTTTTTGCCGGCCAGGCGGGTTTGCAGGTCGGCCACCGTGGCTTCGACAAAGTTGTGCATGGTCCAGATGGGCCGGCAGCCGCACTCGCCCAGCACGAAGGCCGCGAGCATGGCGGCTCCCTCTGGGGTGTGGGCCACCTCGGGGTGGAACTGCACGCCGTAGATCCGGCGGGCCGGGTCGCCCATGGCCGCCACGGGCGAGTTGCCGGTGAAGGCCAGGGGGGTGAAGCCGGCAGGCATCTTCTCGATGCGGTCGCCGTGGCTCATCCAGACTTGGTGCGGTTCCGCCGTGTCCAGTTCGCGGAAGGGGCCCACCGTGGAGCCTACGGTCATCTTGGCCGGGCCGTATTCGCGGCGCTCGCCGCGGGCCACCACCCCGCCCAGCAGATGGGTGATGATCTGCATGCCGTAGCAGATGCCCAGCACCGGCACGCCCAGCTGAAGCACGCCGGGGTCCAGGGTGGGCGCGCCCTCGGCGTAGACGGATGCCGGCCCGCCGGAGAGGATCACGCCCTTGGGGGAGAAGGCTTTCACCTCGGCCAGGGGCATGGTGCAGGGGTGGATCTCGCAGTAGACCCTGGCCTCGCGCACCCGGCGGGCGATGAGCTGGGTGGTCTGGGAGCCGAAGTCCAAGACCAGGATTTTTTCGCTGTGTATGTCGGCCACGAATTCCTCCCGCGCGTACCAGCCCCGCGAGGTGGTCGGGTTGGTCATCAGTCCAGCATGTAGTTGGGCGATTCCTTGATGATGGTCACGTCGTGGACGTGGCTCTCGCGCAGACCCGCGGCGGTGATTTGCACGAACTGGGCCTTTTGCTGCAATTC
>JAJZPI010000190.1 GCA_021811275.1 Deltaproteobacteria bacterium | reverse complement strand
GTACGGCATCGCCCGCGCCGACCAGGACGCCCTGGCCTTGGCCAGCCAGGTCAACGCCGAGAAGGCCATCAAGAGCGGCCGCTTCAAGGACGAGATCGTGCCCGTGGTGGTGCCCCAGAGGAAGGGTGAGCCCAAGGTGTACGACACCGACGAGCACCCCCGTTTTGGCACCACCGCCGAGGCCCTGGCCAAGGTTCCGCCGGCCTTCAAGAAGGGCGGCACGGTAACCGCCGGCAACGCCAGCGGCATCAACGACGGCGCCGGCGCGGTGGTGGTCACCAGCGCCGAGACCGCCAAGGAGATGGGCCTGCCCGTGGTGGCCAGGATCAAGGGCTACGGCTGGGGCGGGGTGGACCCGGCCTACATGGGCCTGGGCCCCATCGCCGCCACCAGGGCCGCCATGGCCAAGTGCGGCTGCACCGTGGCCGACTTCGACCTGATCGAGGCCAACGAGGCCTTCGCCGCCCAGGCCGAGGCGGTCATCCGCGAGCTGGGCCTGAAGCGCGACATCGTCAACGTCAACGGCGGAGCCGTGGCCATCGGCCATCCCATCGGCGCATCCGGCTGCCGCATCCTGGTGACGCTGCTCCACGAGATGATCAAGCGCGACGCCAAGACCGGCCTGGCCACCCTGTGCATCGGCGGCGGCCAGGGCGCGGCCCTGATCGTGGAACGGTAGACCCCAAAGACAATAGCCCGGTTCGTCGGGCGCCCAATATTCTTCAGGAGAAGACCAACATGGCTTACGAGACTATTCTCTACGCGGTGGACGGCGCCATCGCCACCATCACCATCAATCGCCCCAAAGTGCTCAACGCCCTGAACCCCCAGGTGGTGGCCGAGCTGGGCCAGGCCTTCGCCGCCGTGGCCGCCGATGACGAGATCAAGGTCGTCATCCTGACCGGCGCGGGCGACAAATCCTTCGTGGCCGGCGCCGACATCGCGGCCATGAGCGTGATGAACCCGGTGGAGGCGCGCAACTTCTCGCGCCAGCTCCAAGAGGTCACCACCCTCATGGAGAACCTGCCCAAGCCCATCATCGCCGCGGTCAACGGCTTCGCCCTGGGTGGCGGCACCGAAATATCCCTGGCCTGCGACTTCATCTACGCCTCCGACACGGCCAAGTTCGGTCAGCCCGAGATCAACCTGGGCGTGATCCCCGGCGCGGGCGGCACCCAGCGCCTCTCCCGCCTGGTGGGCAAGAACTGGGCCAAGGAGCTCTGCCTGACCGGCGACATCATCGACGTGGCCCTGGCCAAGGAGATCGGCCTGGTCAACCGGGTTTTCCCCGCCGAGGAACTGATGCCAGCGGCCATCAAGACCGCCAAGAAGATCGCCGCCAAGGGCCGGGTCTCCACCCGGGCCTGCAAGGACCTGATTAACTTCGGCTTCGACATCCCCCTGGACCACGCCCTGCGTCTGGAGGCCGAGTCCTTCGGGATGTGCTTCGCCTCCCCGGATCAGAAGGAGGGCATGAGCGCCTTCCTGGAGAAGCGCAAAGCCGAGTTCAAGGGCAGCAAGTAGCCATAGCGCCAACGGGGCCCGGCGCGGGCGGGCCCCACTTCCAAAGCTCACCGGGCCCGCGTTTATGCTCAACCACCAAATCGTATAGACCGAGAGGGTTGCCATGAATTTCGCGCTTACCGAAGAACAGAAAATGGTCAAGGAGACCGCCGCCCGCTTTGCCGACGAGGTCTTGAAGCCCCAGGCGGCCCACTTCGACGCCACCCACGAGCACCCGGCCGAGGCCTGCGCCGCCCTGGGCGAGCTGGGGTTCATGGGTATCGCCGTGCCCGACCAGTACGGCGGCGCGGGCATGGACTACATCAGCTACGTGCTGGGGCTCTCCGAGGTCAGCCGCGGCGACGCGTCCGTAGGCGTGATCATGAGCGTGTGCAACTCCCTCTATTGCTTTCCGGTGATGACCTTCGGCACCGAGGAGCAGAAGCAGGCATTCCTCACCCCGGTGGCCAGCGGCAAGAAGCTGGGTTGCTACGGGCTCACCGAGGCCGGAGCCGGTTCTGATCCCGGCGCCATGCGCACCACCGCCGTGCTCGATGGAAACCAGTGGGTCATCAACGGCGAAAAGAAGTTCATCACCAACGGCAACGTCGCCTCTTTCGCCGTCATCGCCGCCGTGACCGACAAGGCCGCCGGGTCCAAGGGCATATCGAGCTTCATCGTGGACCTGGAGAACACCAAGGGCTTCAAGGTGGGCCGGGTCGAGGAAAAGATGGGCATCTGCGCCTCGGGCACCGCCGAACTGGTCTTCGAGGACGCCCGCATCCCCAAGGAGAACCTCCTGGGCACCCCGGGCAGCGGGCTCAAGCAGATGCTCACCACCCTGGACAGCGGTCGTATCGGCATCGGCTCCCAGGCCCTGGGCATCGGCCGGGCCGTGCTGGAGGAGGGCCTGGAGTACGCCAAGACCCGCGAGCAGTTCGGCCAGCCCATCGTCAACTTCCAGGCCATACAATGGAAGCTCTCAGACATGGCCGCCGCCCTGGACGCGGCAGAGCTGCTATTGCTTCGCGCGGCGTGGATGGAAGACCAGCACGTGCACTTCGAAAAGCAGGCGGCCATGGCCAAGATGTTCGCCTCCGACGCGGCCATGGCCGCGGCGGTGGAGGGCGTGCAGATCCTGGGCGGCTACGGCTACAGCAGGGAATACCCCATGGAGCGCCACATGCGCGACGCCAAGATCACCCAGATCTACGAGGGCACCAACGAGATCATGCGCCTGGTCATCGCGCGCAACTTGATCCGGGGCAAGTAGAGAAACGGCGGCGAGGGCTGCCGGAAAGGCAGCCCTCGCCCAATGAACACTTTTGAGGGGCTGTCACGGAGCAAGCCATGCCCCGCAAAAAAGCTGGTTCATCCGACGAAAAGGCGACGGCACGCGGCGGGCAGAGGTTGGTCGGCCCGGTTTCCAGGGGAGAAGCCGCCGTCTACCAGATGAAGATTGTCTTGATTGATGTCGAAACGCCCATATGGCGCGATTTTCGCGTGCCCGCAAGCATCAAGCTATCTAAGTTGTCGGACGTAATACAAATTGCCATGGGTTGGCAAAACGAGCACCTCCACGAATTTTCTGTGGGTGAAATGCGAATAGGTGTTTCCGATCCTGAGTATGCCTCCGTAGGCACAGAGATCATCGATGAAAGAAAAATCAGGCTGAAGGATGTTGTGGCGGGGGAGGGGGGCGAGTTCACCTATGTCTATGACTTCGGTGATGAATGGGTGCACAAGTTGATAGTCAAGGAAGTCTTGTCCACCAAGGAGGAAGAGGCCCTTCCACGGTGTTTGGCCGGCGCGCGCCGGTGCCCACCCGAGGACTGCGGAGGACCTTGGGGCTACGCGAAGCTGATCGAGGCCATCGCTGACCCTTCCCATCCTGACCACGACGAAATGTTGGGTTGGGTGGGAGGGAAGTTCGACCCCGAGCGGTTCGACCTCCGGGGAATCAATCGCAAGCTCCAGAGGCTCAAATGAACGAGGCGCTTCAACAGGCGGCTGAAAAAATCCTGGCCGGCGATATCCGCGCCGCCGCGCGCCTGATGCGCGACATCGACGACGACGAGCCGCAAGCGGTGGAGCTGCTGAAAAGGCTCTACCGCGACACCGGCCGGGCCTGGGTGCTGGGCATCACCGGCTCGCCCGGAGTGGGCAAGAGCACGCTCACCGACACCCTGGTCAGCGCCTTCCGCGCCCAGGGCAAGAGCGTGGGCGTGGTGGCGGTAGATCCCACCAGCCCCTTCTCGGGCGGGGCCATCCTGGGGGACCGCATCCGCATGCAGCGTCACGCCACCGACGAGGGCGTCTTCATCCGCTCGCTGGCCACCCGCGGCCATTTCGGCGGGCTCACCGCCTCCACCCGGGGGGTGGTGACGGTCATGGACGCCATGGGCAAGGACGAAATCCTGGTGGAAACCGTGGGCGTGGGCCAGGACGAGGTGGATATCGTGCGCATGGCCGACACCACCATAATCGTGGTGGTGCCCGGGCTGGGCGACGACATCCAGGCCATCAAGGCCGGCATACTGGAGGCTGGCGACATCTTCGTGGTCAACAAGATGGACCGCGAGGGCGCGGGCCGCACCGCCGCCGAGCTGGAGGGCATGATCACCTTGCGCGAGGAGGCCGGGGCCAGGCGCGGGCCCTGGCGGCCGCCGGTGATCATGACCTGCGCTTACGATGGCCGTGGCCTGGAGGAGTTGCATGAGGCCATCGCCGGCCATCGCCGGGTGCTCCTGGCCGACGGCGAGGCGCTGCTCATCGAGCGCCGGCGGGCCCGGGCGCGGATGGAGCTCTTGGAGCTGATCGAGACCCGGACCATGGCCCGCCTGCAAAGGATGTTGCAGGAAGGGCGCAAGCTGGACTATCTGTCGGAGGAGATCGCCCTGCACCGGCGTGACCCTTACAGCGTTTGCGAAGAGATCATGTCGAGCATGTTGCTCGCCTAGGAGCCTATCGGAGTAATCCATCGACAGGATCCTAGGGGGGCCATGGACGGCCCGCCCGGAATTGTGTCAAATGCCAAATTGGCGCAATTTCGAAAGCTTGCCAAAATTTATTTTTGGCAAACAGCAAGAGGAGAAAGCCATGGATGGCTTTCTTCGACACACTGCTAGATGGAGGCGTTATGGCCCGCAAGCTAAAGCGGCACACTCTGGGGCCGCGCATAAAGCGGCTTCGTCAGAGCCGGGACTTGAGCCTGGAAACCCTGGCCAACGAGACCGGCCACGCCGTGGAATACCTCGAGCGCATCGAGAACGACGAGGTGATCCCGCCGGTGGCGGTACTCCTGGCCCTCAGCCGAGCCTTGGAGATAGACTCCGGGGAACTGCTCAAGGACGAGGAGGAAGAGAGCAAGGCGGCCGAGCGCCGGGCCGAGGCCGTGCGCAAACGCACCGAGCACTATTCCTACAAGGTGCTGACCCCCGAGGCCCGTCACAAGCACTTGAAGGGCTTTCTGGTGGGCATCGAGGCCGACAGCGACCTCGAGGGCCCGGGCTATCAGCACGAGGGGGAGGAGTTCGTCTACGTGCTCAAGGGCCAGGTAGAGGTAAAGGTGGGCGACAACGTAAACAGCCTGAAGCAGGGCGAGTCGCTGCACTTCAATTCCAGCCTGGTGCACCGGCTGCGCAACGCCGGGCACGTGAAGTGCGAACTCCTGGTGGTCCTCTACACGCCTTAGCGTTCACGCATCCCCGCAAGCTCCCCGGAGGAAGAAATGGCCTTCGTGCTCAGCGAAGAGCAGATAATGATCCAGACCATGGCGCGCGACTTCGCGCGCGAGGTGGTTTTGCCAGGTGCGGCCGAGCGCGACCGCAATCATGAGTTCCCGGGCGCCATCCTGCGCCAGATGGGCGAGCTGGGCTTCATGGGCATGATGGTGCCCGAGGCCTACGGCGGAGCGGGGGTGGACACCATCAGCTACGTGCTGGCCTTGACAGAGATAGCCTATGCCTGCGCCTCCACCGCGGTGGTGATGAGCGTGCATAACTCCATCTGTTGCGAGTCGATGACGCATTTCGGCAGCGAGGAGCAGAAGAACTACTGGCTGCCGCCCATGTGCACCGGCGAGTGCATCGGGGCCTTCGCCCTCACCGAGCCCCACGCGGGCTCCGACCCCAGCAGCCAGCGCACGGTGGCCATGCTCGACGGCGACGAGTGGGTGATAAACGGCGTCAAGCAGTTCATCACCACCGGCAAGAACGCCGGCCTGGTCATCGTCACCGCCGTCACCGACAAGAGCAAGCGTCACCGCGGCATCAGCGCCTTCCTGGTGCCCCAGGGCACACCGGGGCTCGTGGTGGGCAAGGCCGAGGAGAAGCTGGGCCTGAAGGCCAGCGACACCGTGCAGCTCATTTTCGAGGACTGCCGCATCCCCAAGGAGAACATGCTGGGCCGGCCCGGGGAGGGCTTCCGGGTGGCCATGGCCGGCCTGGATTGCGGCCGCATCGGTATCGCGGCCCAGTCGGTGGGCGTGGCCCAGGCTTGCCAGGACGAGGCCATGCACTACATGCAATCCCGCGAGCAGTTCGGGCACCTGATCAGCGACTTCCAGGGCCTGCGCTGGCGCCTGGCCGAAATGGCCACCGAGATAGAGGCGGCGCGCCTCTTGTGCCTGAACGCGGCTTCTTTGAAGGACCTGGGCCAGCGCTACAACATGCAGGCCTCCATGGCCAAGATGTTCGCCAGCGAAATGGTCAACCGGGTGGCGGGCCAGGCCCTGCAGATGCACGGCGGCTACGGCTATTGCAGCGAGTACCCCATCGAGC
>JAJZPI010000189.1 GCA_021811275.1 Deltaproteobacteria bacterium | reverse complement strand
GTCAAATCATTGGAAGTTTCTACTATCGATTGGCACTAAGAACGGGAGGTTTACACAATGACAAGTCCAGCATCCTAGACGACTCCCTGGAGCCGGGGGTGGCGGCCTACCCCGGGCCTGCACGGCCCGGGGTAGGCGGCCAGAACCCGGCGCTTCCTCTGGGCTAGCCGACTTTTTCGAGTTGAGGGGGCGGCGGACAGTGCCCAGCAGGGTGGCCAGGTCAAAGGGCTTGAGCAGCATGGCCCGGGCCTGCCGCCGGGGGCGCGTTGCCCAGGGAATGGTCGGTCCCCACCGTGGCCCCCAGGGGCTGCATGATCGCCTAGGGAGCCCTCAAGGGAGAACTGGAGTAACCCCTGTTTTTAAGGGACACCCTGCATACTCTAGAGATTGGACGATGCCTGATGCTGTGCCTATGCCTTGCTAGACGGGAAGAGCCGAGATAGTGACCAGCGTTCAGCGCCGTAGGCGGTGGCTGCCGCCTTGTTGGTTTCCCGCTCCAATCTGGCCAAGCGAGCTGTTGGACGCAAAGAGCGAGGCTGGTATCTGAAAACCGCCGGCGCACTGCGTGGTCACGTTGATCACGAAGTTCAACGAAAACTGGCGCTATTTCTACTTAAATGGTACTTAGGATAAAATACGATAGCAAACCTATAGGATCAATAGCGGATAACTATAAATAATCTCTCATGAAATTACCCGGACAAAACTTCCTTCCTGCGCGGACCCTTTTTTTCAAAAAAGCCCTCCCCCAGCTCCTCCTGCTCCTGTCGCTGCTGAGCGTAGCCCAGGCGGCGGAGGTGGTCCCCCGCGAGCCCTGGCATCTGGGAGTGGTGGTGGACTGCTCGGAGGTCATGGACCGGCCCTGGCAGGGCTCCACCCGCCTGCTGGCGGCCGAGGCGGCCCTGAAGCTGGAGCTGCGGACCCTGCCCCTGCGGGCGCGGGTGGCGGTTTGGCTGGCGGGCGGGGGCGAGGGCCAGACGCGGGAGTTCGTGGCCCCGGCCCAGGCCGGCGAGGTCAAGGGCCTGGGGGTGATTCTGCCCAGCCTGGGCGGCAAGGCCGACCTCGCCGCCGGGGTGGCCAAGGCCTCGGCCTGGATCGCCTCCCAAGGCCAGGGCGCGGTGGTGGTCATGGCCGGTCCCGGCGGGCTGGAACCGGGGCAGGTCAAGGCCCTGCCCGTGGGCGGCGGCAAGCCCTTCGCCCACGCCCTCTGCCTGGGACCGGAGGACGCGGCGGGGGTGAAGGGGCTGGAAGAGCTGGCGCTCAAGGGCGGCGGGGCCTATTTCGAGGCGGCCCGGCCCGACCAGGCCAGCCCCCTGGCCCACCGGGCCATGATCCTGGCGGTGAGCCCGGCCCGGCTCCTGGTGCTGGCCCACGACGCCTCCAACCAGCCCCGGCGGCTGGTCTACGGCCTTGAACGGCTCGACCAGCTGGCCACCCGGCGGCGGGGGCTGACCCAGCAGGAGGTCCAACTCCTGCCCGGGGTTTACAAACTGTCCTGGGCCGAGGCCGGCCAGGTGGGGCCGGGGCCCCTGCCGGCCAAGGCCAGCCTGGGCCCCTCCGGCCAGACCCGGCTCTGGGTGGGAGGTGCGGGGAGCCTGGCGGTCAAGGCCCTGGATGCCCAGGGCCGCACCCTGCCCTGGGCGGCCAGCGTTGCCAACCTGGATACCGGCAAGGTCGAGGCCAGCGAGAAACGGACGCCCTTTGAGATCACCCTGCCGGCGGGCTACTATCGGGTCAAAACCACCAACCCCCCCATGGCCTGGACCGTGGAGCTGGGCGCGGGCAAGGAGGTGGACCTGGTGGTCGGGCCCCAGGGGCGGTTGAACCTGCGCCTGGCGGGCCCTTCCGGCCAGGTGCGCGCCCCCTATGTCCTGGAAGACCTCATGGGGGTGCGCGCGGCCGGCAGCGGCTACACCAACCAGCCCCTGAAACTGCTGCCCGGCCGTTATCGCCTTACCGTGGGGGTGGCCCCGCCGCTGGTGCGCGAGGTGAACATCAGCCCTGGCCAGGAGCTGGAGCCGGACCTGCCGCCGGTGGGGGGCCTGGTGCTGCGACGGGAGCCCCGCGGACTCGTCCTGACCTACGAGCTGACCGACCCGGAGGGCCGGACCTTGGCCACCGGGGCCTCGGACCGCGTGCTCTACGCCCAGCCCGGGCGCTACCTTCTGCGGCTCAAGCAGCCCCCAGCCATCCTGGAGGCAGAGGTCGAGGCGGGTAGGCTCACGGCCCTGGACCCACCGCCAAAATGAAAATGGCCCTTAGGTAGTGTCTCGGTTTGATTCTTGAGGCAGGAAAAATGCAGCACCATCTCCAACTCGGACCTTCCGGCCGGCGCGCAGTTCGGAACCAGATAGGCTCCGGAGGCGCTGATGTCCCTGGTGAAGGACTGCACTCTCTCTCCCCGGGGGGACGCAAGCACCGTCACTGGCAATCTCAGGTTGTATCTCGGGTGCGCGCGGCGGTTCATAATGGGATTCTTCTTTGTTTTGGGCCACGTTAGCCCGCAAGGAAGGGTTGCGGCAATCGGTTGCGCGGCCCATTTTTCTTCTGATATGAAAGGCTTTTTTCGGGAACGGGAAGGCTCGGGCGGATGGGCCGTCCAGGCTGGCCTTGCCTAGGGAAAAAGTATTACGGCTACTAATGAAAACCCCCTAGCGTAGGTGCCGAGGCGGGGCCGAATGTTGTTTGCACAGTTATTTTAGCTAATTGCCTGGGGTCTAGGCGGGAAGCCATGCCGGCGGCCTAGGATGCTCGCTCCATTGGCCTATTGACTGGCGGCCAAGGCCGGCCATAATCTGAAAGTACTTGCAATTTTCGGTGGTCAAAACAGCCGGCTTTAGGGGAAGGGTCATGAAAAAAAGGCTTGCCGCTTGGGCCGCGGTGCTGCTGGCCACGCTGCTGCTGGCCGCCGGCGCGGCCCAGGCCTCCACCGGTGCCACCCTGCGCCTGACCAGCCTGCTCGATCCCAGCCAGAGCGTGGACGCGTCATACGACCTGGGCGCGCTCTACGCCGGCGGTGGGGCTTCGGCCGGCGCCTCCGCCGGCGCGGCCAGCGCCGGCGCCACCTACTGGTGGTACTACGACACCACCTACTACCGCATGCTTGTTCCCGGCACCTCCAGCGGGCCCAACGCCAGCTACCTCATGTGGGCCTATCTCATCGACGACTACCTGAGCGCCGCCTACTCCTCGGCCCGCGCCGTGCTGGGCGCCGACAACGGCGGCTACGGCCTGATCAACACCTGGCTCTACTACGACTCGGCCAACAGGGACCTCTTGGGCTACTACACCTACGGCGGCAATGACATCCACCTGAACCTGGCCGCCAGCAACCAGAGCGCGGCCGATTACGGCGCGACGATGGCTCATGAAACCGCCCACGTTCTCTTCGATCACAAGACCCATCTCTACGACCGGGACCCGGTGGCCGAGGCTTGGCTGACCGAGGCCCTGGCCTATTACGTGGGCGACACGGTCTACCCCTACGGCTACAACGCCGGCTACTCCTACAACAGCGCCGTGCTCAAGTACTATAGCGACAACGGCGCGCAGAAGTCCTCCTGGTACGAGAGCGGGGCCCGCTACGACAGCCGTGGCGGCTACAGCGGCGCCACCGCCCTGGACCAGGCGCAGGTGGAGACCATCGGCTACTTCCTGGCCAACTACTCCAGCGAGGGGTGGGGGGCCATCCAGGACATGGTCAACTACCTGGCCCAGGGCCAGTCCATCGACTCGGCCTTGACCAACGCCTACGGCCTGGCCAGCGGACAGATGGGCACCGACAGCGGCGAGGGGGTGAACACCCTCTACTCCAAATACATCTATTACTACCTCGGCCACTATTAGGAGTCTGCCGGAGTAATACTCTAGACAGGCTCCTATGCGGGCCATGGACGGCCCGCCCGAAATCGCGCCAAACGACAATTTGGCGCAATTTCGCAATCTTGCCAAAATCTACTTTTGGCAAGCGGCAAGAGGGGAAAGCCATGGAAGGCTTTCTCCGACACGCTCCTAGATCGGTCGGGGCGCTTTGCGCCTGGGCGGGCGCCTTGGCCGCCCGCGGTCTCGGGCGTTCCCGGCTTGGCCCCCAAAAACGTCCCCGGCGGTCGCCGGGGCTCAGCAGCCGCATTGACACCCACCGTCCATTGGGTTAATTTAGGCGGACGCCCGCCTAGACGTTCCCGCCACTGGGGCCGCAAGTCTGCCCCATAGGAGGAAGTATGGCCCCGCAAGACCTGGGTGACCGCCCCTGGTACCGGCACTGGCCCGAGGGCGTGCCCAAAATGATCGACATCCCCGAGATCGGCCTGGGCGACCTCCTGCGCGACACCGCCCGCCAATACCCCGACCGCCTGGCAATCGTGTTTCTGGACACGGTGATCACCTACCGCCAGCTGGACGACTACGTCGACCGCCTGGCCACCGCGCTGACCAAGCTGGGGCTCAAGCAGGGCGACGTGGTGGCCATGATGCTGCCCAACTCGCCCCAGTTCGTGACCACCTTCTACGCCTGCCAGCGCGCGGGCATCGTCACCACCGCCATCAACCCCACCTACAAGCCCCTGGAGGTCAAGCACCAACTCAACGACTCCGGGGCCAAGGCCCTGGTGGTGCTGGATTCGGTCTTTGAGTCTCCGGGCAAGGTTCTGGACCAGACCGGGGTGAAGCATCTGATCGGCACCAATATCGCCGACATGATCGGTCTGGGGGCCATCAAGGTCTGGCTGGGCAAGAAACTGGGCAAGATACCCTACGGCCAGATGCCGGCCGGCGCGCTCAAGTTCAACGACCTGCTCAAGACCCCGCCCAACCCGCCCCAGGTGAAGATCAACCCCGCCGAGGACACCGCGGTGCTGCAATACACCGGCGGTACCACCGGCACGCCGAAAGGGGCCATGCTCACCGCGCGCAACCTGGTAAGCAACGCCCTGGCCGGCAAGGCCTGGGTGGGCGAGGACGACCTGGCCGCCGACGGCGGCTACGTGGGCGTGCTGCCCCTGTTCCACATCTTCGCGCTCACCTGCGTGTGCAACATCGCCGTGGCCACCGGCCGCTTCCAGCTGCTCTTCCCCAAGCCGCCCGACAGCATGCTGGAGTGGGCGGCCCAGATCGAAAAATGGGGCAAGGGCACCCAGCTGGTCATGCCCGGCGTGGCGGTCCTGTTCAACAAGATCAACCACACCAAGGGCATCGACAAGTACGACATCTCCCCCCTCATCAAGTGCTTAAGCGGGGCGGGGCCCCTGCCGCGCGAGGTCCAGCTCACCTTCGAAAAGAAGTTCGGGTCCCAGGTGGTGGAGGGCTACGGGCTGACCGAGTCCTCGCCGGTCACCCACGCCAACCCCTTCGCGCTCAAGCCCGGCGGGGAGCGGGTCATGGGCTCCATCGGCCTGCCCTTCCCCAACACCGACGTCAAGATCATGGACCTGGAGACGGGCGCCCAGCAGATGCCCTACGGCCCCGAGGGCGTGGGCGAACTCTGCGTCAAGGGCCCCCAGGTTATGAAGGGCTACTACAACCGCCCCGAGGAGACCGCCAAGACCATCAGGGACGGCTGGCTCTACACCGGCGACATCGCCTACATGGACCCCGAGGGCTGGACCTTCATCATGGACCGGGCCAAGGACCTGGTCAAACACAAGGGCTACAGCGTCTTCCCCAAGGAGATCGAGGACTACATGTTCAGCCACCCCGACATCCTGGAGGTGGCGGTGGTGGGCCTGCCCCACGCCAAGGTGGGCGAGATCCTGAAGGCCTTCGTGGTGCTCAAGCCCGAGAGCGTGGGCAAGGTCACCGAGGCGGACATCATCGCCTGGTGCCAGGAGAACATGACCCACTACAAGGTCCCCTCCTTGGTGGAGTTCCGCGAGGCCCTGCCCAAGACCATGGTGGGCAAGGTCCTGCGGCGGGTGCTCAAGGAGGAGGAGTTGGGCAAGGCCAAGGCGGCCGCGCCCTCTGCCTAGGTTTTCATCGCTTCGCCTGACGGCGATAAGGGCGGGGATAACCCCCGCCCCTACGAAGAAAGTGGCCTTGTTTTCGTAGGGGCGGGGGTTATCCCCGCCCGTCTTGTTTATGCAGGCAATCCTCCAATGTCAGCGCTCTGGTTTGGCTTGCCACTTGTCCTTCACGACTTCTGCCAAGCCGCATTCAAAGCCATGGACGGCTTTGATGCGACTTGGCATAAGCGTTACCCGCCTTGCGCGGCTTCACCTATCAAGAGGTTTTGGCGTGGCGCGTGCCGCGGACAAGGGCGGCCTGCCTCTAGCGGGGGAGCAGTTCCAGCAGTTCGGCCACC
>JAJZPI010000021.1 GCA_021811275.1 Deltaproteobacteria bacterium | reverse complement strand
TGCTCCTCTGCAATTCGGGGGCGGCGTTGGCGTCGGAGGTGATCAAGGTTGGGGTGGTGCTTCCATTGACGGGCACGGAGGCGAAATTCGGGGAGATCGAGCGGAACTCATTTTTGATGGCTTTGGATGAGATCAACGGCCAGGGGGGTATCAAGGGCAAGCGGATCGAGCTGGTGCTGGAGGACGACACGAGCAAGCCGGACATCGGGCGTGGTGCGATGGAGAAGGTGATCACGCAGGACAAGGTGGTGGTGGTTGGGGGGGGCTACGCCTCTTCGGTGACGTTCGCGATGGCGGCGGTGGCTCAGCAGCGCAAGGTTCCTTTCGTGGTGAACACGGGCAGCGACGACAAGATCACGGAGCAGGGATGGGACCACGTATTCCGGTTGAATCCGCCGGCGAGCGAGTATCCGACGGCGTTGAACAGTTTTTTGGGTGAGGTGGTGAAGCCCAAGACGGTGGCGATCCTGTACGAGAAGAGCAATTTTGGTCAGTCGAGTTCGAAGTCCTTCGCGGAGCAGTGCGAGAAGGCTGGCTACAAGGTGGTGGTGAAGGAGGGTTACGATTCTGGCGCGGTGGATTTCAAGCCTCTTTTGATCAAGGTGAAGTCAGCGAACCCTGACATGATCTACATGGTGTCGTACTTGATGGACGCGGCGCTTTTGATGCGTCAGTCTAAGGAGTTGGATATCAACCCCAAGCTGTTCGTGGGTGGCGGCGCTGGTTTCACGCTGCCGGAGTTCTACGGCAACGCGGGAGCGGCGGCGGACTACGTGTATTCGGCGACGTTGTGGACGGAGACGGTGCCCTACGCGGGGGCCAAGGCGTACTACGACAATTACCGTAAGAAGTACGGCCAGCCTACGGAGTATCACGGAGCGGAGGCCTACGCGAACATGTATGTGATCGCCGACGCCTTGAAGCGGGCGAAGGAGCTGACGCCGGCGGGGGTTCGCGAGGCGTTGACGCAGACGGACCTGATGACGGTGTTCGGTCCGGTGAAGTTCGTATCCTACGACAAGAAGACGCAGCAGAACAAGCTTCCGACCTACCTGGTGCAGTGGCAGGGGGGGAAGCTGGAGACGGTGTGGCCGAAGGATCTTTCGACCAAGCCGGCGGCGTATCCGGTTCCCAAGTGGTCTGAGCGCAAGTAGTCAACCCGCGGCGGCCGGGAGTTCCTGGCGGGGCTCGCGGCCGCCGGCCATCTTGAGGGCGAGGCGAGGGCGGCCATGGAAGTATTTCTGCAGACCCTGGTGGCGGGGGTGCTCAAGGGCGGGTTGTACGCCCTGATCGGTTTGGGCATGACCTTGATCATGGGGGTGATGGGTATCATCAACCTGGCCCACGGTCAGATGATGATGGTGGCGATGTACGTCACCTACGTCTGCTTCAACTATCTGGGGTTGGACCCTTACCTGATCCTCTTCATTTCGGTGCCGGCGCTGTTTTTGCTGGGGGTGTTGGTGCAGCGCTACACCCTTAACCCGCTTTTGAAGGTGGAGTCGCTGCTGCCGGAGAACCAGGTTTTGATGACGGTGGGGGTGGGGATGGTGCTGACGGAGGTGGCGCGGTTCATCTTCACCTCCAACTACGTGTCGGTGAAGACGACCTACTCGGACGCGACCTTTTTCCTGGGTGGCGTTTCGTTTTCGGTGGCGCTGACCATCGCCTTCTGCTTCGCCTGTGCGCTGACGGGGGGGATGTTCTGGTTTTTGCTGAAGACGGACCTGGGGCGTTCGATCCGGGCGGTGGCGCAGGACGCGGAGGCGGCGAGCCTGATGGGGGTGAACGCCGAGCGTATCCGCACTCTGACCATGGGTTTGGGGGCGGGGCTGGTGGCGGCGGCGGGCAATCTTCTGCTGCCGATCTACTATTTGTTTCCTGACATCGGCGGTCCCTTCACGCGCAAGGCCTTCGTGATCACCATTCTGGGGGGTCTGGGATCGACGGTGGGCGCGATCCTGGGGGGAGTGACGCTGGGATTGGCGGAGGCCTTCGGGGCGACCTACATCGGGATGGAGTTCGAGGACATGGTGGGTCTGGTGATCTTCATCGCGGTGCTGCTGTTCCTTCCCGGCGGCTTCAAGCGCCTGACCAAGATCTGAGGGAGGTGGGGTCATGAAATCCAACCGGGTGGCCCTGGCGGCGCTGCTGGGCCTGATCGCGCTTCCCCTGGTGGTGCGGGAGCCCTACTTCCAGCATCTGATGATCATGGTGCTGTTGTGGGTGACCATCGGCACGGGCTGGAACCTTCTGGCGGGCTACACCGGCCAGGTGTCCTTCGGGGCGGCGGCCTTTTTCGGGGTGGGGGCCTACACGGCGGGGCTGTTGTCGTTCCACCTGGGGGTGTCGGCCTGGTGGGGATTGGCCCTGGGCGGGGTGGTGGCGGTGCTGGTGGGCTTTCCCTTCGGCTGGATCGCCTTTCCGTTGCGGGGCGCCTACTTCGCCCTGGGCTCCTTGGCCCTGGGGGAGGTGATGCGCCAGCTGGCCACGATCTGGGAGTCGTTCACCCAGGGCATGATGGGCGTGCTGATCATGCCGACCTTTCTGTCCAAGCTGCCCTACTACTACATCGCGCTGGCTCTGGCGGCGGGATCGGTGCTGGTGGTGCGGCTGGTGCTTGGTTCGCGCCTGGGCTACTACTTCATCTCCATCCGGGAGGACCAGGACGCGGCGATGAGCATCGGGATCAACACCACCAAGTACAAGATGATCTCGCTTTCGCTGCACGCCTTTCTGACGGGAACGGCGGGGGCGCTGTACATGAACTACATGGGCTTCATCGACCCGCACGTGGTGTTTTCGCTGCACGACATCTCGATCATGGCGATCCTGGTGGGGATCGTGGGAGGGGTGGGGACGGTGTACGGTCCGGCGGTGGGGGCCTTCATCATGGTGGCCTTGCAGGAGGTGTTCCGTTCGGCGGGGTTCGGGGCCCTGGAGGCCTTGAGCAAGGCCATCGGGGGCGGCTTCATGGCCGGTTTGACCAAGTACGTGAGCCAGGCGCACGTGCTGGCCTTCGGCATCCTGGTGGTGGTGGTGATCATGGTGTTGCCCAACGGCTTGGTGGGGGACTGGCGCAAGGTCAGCCGTCTGTTCAAGCGGGCCAGCTAGGGGAGTGCCGGGTATGGCCATCATCGAACTCAAGGGCGTGAGCAAGAACTTCGGCGGCCTGCGGGCCGTGGACAACGTGAGCTTCAAGGTTCAGGAGGGGGAGATCTTCGGCCTGATCGGCCCCAACGGCTCGGGCAAGACGACCATCTTCAACCTGATCAGCCATTTTTTTCCGGTGAGCGCCGGCCAGGTGATCTTCGCGGGCACGGACATCACCCGGCTCAAGACGCACCAGATCTGCGCGCTGGGGGTGGGGCGCACCTTCCAGGTGGTGCGTCCGCTGAAGCGCATGACGGTCTTGGACAACGTGATCTCCTCGGCCTTTCTGCGGGCCGATGGTATGCGCCGGGCGCGCGAGCAGGCGGAGAAGTGGCTGGACTTCTGCAACCTGACGCCCTACTCCGGGCAGCTGGCGCGCGGCCTTCCCATCGCCAGCCGCAAGCGCCTGGAGATCGCGCGCGCGCTGGCCACGGCGCCGAAGGTGCTGCTGCTGGACGAGACGGCGGCGGGCCTGAACCCCGGCGAGCTGGACGAGGCCATCGAGCTGATCAAGAAGATCCGGGAGAGCGGGGTCACCATCCTGATCGTGGAGCACATCATGAAGGTGATCATGTCCATCAGCGACCGCATCCACTGCATCAACCACGGCCAGACCATAGCCGAGGGGGAGCCGCGAGACGTGGCCAAGGACCCCAAGGTCATCGAGGCCTACCTGGGTCACGGAGGAGGGGGCCATGCCTAGCGCCAAGGGCGAGACCATGCTGCGGGTGGAGGGCATCGACGTCTTCTACGGCGACGTGCAGGTGCTCTGGGAGGTGAGCTTCGAGGTCAGGGAAGGGGAGATCCTGGTGCTGGTGGGGGCCAACGGCGCGGGCAAGTCCACCACCATCAAGACCATCTCCTCGCTGCTGACCCCCTCCCGGGGCCGGATACTCTTCCAGGGCCAGCCGGTGCACACCAGGCGTCCCTTCGAGGTGATCGACCTGGGCATCGCCCAGGTGCCCGAGGGCAGGCGGCTGTTTCCGGAGATGACGGTGGAGGAGAACCTCCTCATGGGCTCCCTGAGCCCGGCGGCCAAGCCCAGACGGGCCGAGAGCCTGGAATGGGTCTACGAGCTGTTTCCCCGGGTGCTCGAGCGACGCAAGCAGGCGGCGGGCACGCTTTCCGGCGGCGAGCAGCAGATGGTGGCCATCGGCCGCGGGCTCATGGCCAGACCCAAGCTCCTGATGTTTGACGAGCCCAGCCTGGGGCTCTCCCCGCTGCTGACCGAGCACATCTTCGAGCTGGTCAGGAAGGTCAACGCCGAGGGGCTCACTGTGCTCTTGGTGGAGCAGAACGTCCACCACACCCTGGCCATGTGCGACCGCGCCTACGTCCTCGAAAACGGCCGCATAGCTCTGACCGGCTCCGGCGACGAGCTCATGAGCAACGACCATGTGCGCGAGGCATACCTGGGACTGTAGAACAACCCCGCGCCAACACCCATGGACGGCAATCGGACCGGGGCGGGCGAAGGAATTTTATTTCGTCGGCGTCACCGCCGCCCCTGCCCCCGCGCAGGGAGCGCGGCGGGCTTGCCGTCGCCGCTTTTCGGCCATGAAGCTTCCGAAGTCTTCACGATTCCGCTTTCAACCCCACCTGGTTTTCGTCTGAACCGGTCGGTGCCGCAATTGGCTTGGCGGCAATGATTCCCAGCGCTCCGGCGGCCCCCAGAGGGGCTTTCGCCGCGCCTGCCCAATAGACTATGATGGATATCGGGGGGAAATTCCGCCACGCGGAGTCAAGACATTGCGAAACCAATCCCGTGAGCCCCAGGGGTTGTCAACGGAACTGGAAGACCTGCGGCGCAGGCTGGCCGAGGCCCAGGAGGGCCTGACCCGACAGCGGCTGACCGAGGAGGCCCTGCGCGAAAGCGAGGCCCGTTTCCGGCTCCTCTTCGACGCCTCCCCCGACGCGGTGGTGATCTACAACCAGGATGGCACAGTACTCGACCTGAACCAGGCCTTCGCCAACACCTACGGCTGGTCGCGCGAGGAATGCCTGGGTAAGCTCATCGACTTCGTCCCCCCGGAGGAGGTCGAGGTAACCAAGCAGGCCATCCTGGAGACCCTGGCCGGCAGGAACGTCGAGTTTGAAACCAGACGGCGCACCAAGGACGGCCGCCTGCTCGACGTGCAGATCAACACCGCTCCCTACCACGACCCCCAGGGGGACCTCACCGGCATTTACGTCATCCACCGCGACGTCACCGCAAGGAACAAGTCTGAGGCCGCCCTCAGAGAGAGCGAACGCCGCTACCGCCAGCTCCTGACGGCCTCGCCCGACCCCATCACCGTCTATGACCACGAGGGCAGGGTCGTCTACGTCAACCCCGCCTTCGAGCAGGCCTTCGGCTGGACCCAGGAGGAGCTGGCGGGCAAGGGCATCGACTTCGTGCCGCCCCACGAGGTGGAGCGCACCCGCGACGCCGTCGCGCGCACCCTGCGAGGCGAGAACGTGCTCCTGGAAAGCCAGCGTCTGACCAAGGACGGCCGCCTCCTGGACATTCAGCTCAAGACCGCCATGTTCACAGACCCGGACGGCAAGCTGGCCGGCGACATCGTCATCTACCGCGACATAAGTCAGCGCAAGCGCGCCGAGGAGGCCCTGCGCGCCAGCCAGGAGCGCTACCGCCTGTTGCTGGACACCTCGCCCGACCCCATCACCGTCTATGACCACGAGGGCGGCGTAGTCTACGTCAACCCCGCCTTCGAGCAGGCCTTCGGCTGGAGCCAGGGAGAGCTGGCTGGCAAGGGCATCGATTTCGTGCCGCCCCACGAGGTGGAGCGCACCCGCGAGGCGGTCGCGCGCACCCTGCGAGGCGAAAATGTGCTCCTGGAAAGCCAGCGTCTGACCAAGGACGGCCGCCTCCTGGACATCCAGCTCAAGACCGCCATCTTCACCGACCGCGAGGGGAAGCTGGCCGGCGACATCGTCATCTACCGCGATATAAGCCAGCGCAAGCGCGCCGAGGAGGAGTTGAAGCGGCACCGCGACCGGCTGGAGGAAATGGTCGAGGAACGCACCTCCGAACTCAGCAGGGCCAACCGCGACCTCCAGGCCGAGATCGCCGAGCACAAGCGCACCGCCCAGGCCCTGGTCGCCGCCGAGGGCAGGTATCGCCGGCTCTACCAGGAGTCGGTGCGGGCCGAGGCCCTCTACCGCTCCCTCTTCAATTCCTCGCCCGACGCCATCATCGTCTATGGCATGAACGGTCGCGTGCAGTTCCTCAATCCCTCCTTCACCCAGATCTTCGGCTGGACCCAGGAGGAGCTCGCCAACCGCCGTCTGGACTTCGTGCCCGACTCCGAGCGCGAGAGCACCCATCAGGCCGTCAACGTCGTGATTCAAGAAGGCAGACAGCGCCGGGACTTCCAGACCAAGCGCTTCACCAAGGACGGCCGCCTGCTGGACGTCAACATCAGCGCCTCGCGTTTCGACGACCACCAGGGCAACCCGGCGGGCATGGTGGTCATCATACGCGACACCACCGAACAGCTGCGCTCCCAGCGCGAGCGGGAGCGCCTGGAGGTCCAGCTCCGGCAGGCCCAGAAGATGGAGGCGGTGGGCGTGCTTGCCAGCGGCATAGCCCACGACTTCAACAACATTCTCCAGGTGGCCACCGGCTACTTGCAAAGGATGCTGACGCTGGACGACCCGGGGGTGGACCCCTACCGCCAACGCTTGCGCGAGATGGACCGGCTCATGGTGCGCGGCGCCAACCTGGTGCGCGGCCTGCTCACCTTCGGCCGCAAGGTGACGCCGGAGTTGAGCGTGCTGGACTTGAACCAGGCGCTGACCCATATCGTCGAGGTGCTGGCCCACACCATTCCCAAGATGGTCCGGATCGAAACCAGTTTCGCCGCCGACCTCAAGCCCATCAGAGGCGACGCCAATCAGATCGAGCAGCTGCTGATGAACCTGGCCAGCAACGCCCGCGACGCCATGCCCGGCGGCGGCCGCTTGCTGGTGGAGACCATGAACTACTCCCTGCCCCCGGGCCAGGCCGCCAGTCAGCCCGGCCTTGCCCCCGGAGATTACGTTCTGCTCAAGGTTTCCGACACCGGCTGCGGCATGGACCGCGAAACCCTGCAGCACATCTTCGAGCCCTTCTTCACCACCAAAATCGTGGGCAAGGGCACGGGCATGGGGCTTTCGACGGTCTACGGCATCGTCCAGGGGCATGGCGGACACATCAACTGTTATAGCGAAGTCGGGCGCGGCACCGTTTTCAACATCTACCTGCCGGTGCTGGCCAAGGACGATGCCCGGCGCGAACCCGATCCCCAGGAAAAGGCCCCCCTGCCCGGCGGTGAGGAAACCATACTATTGGTGGACGACGAAGCGGCCATTCTGGAGGTCGCCAGCGAACTCCTGCTGCACTATGGCTACCGGGTGCTCACCGCCGCCAGCGGCGAGGAGGCCCTGAGCGCCTACTCCCTGCATCGCGGCGAAATCAGCCTGGTCATTCTTGATCTGGGCATGCCGGGCATGGGCGGACAGGGTGCCCTGGAGGGCCTGCTCAAGCTGGACCCTCGGGCCAGGATCCTGATCGCCAGCGGCTACTCGGGCGACAATCAGGTCACGCGGTGTCTCGGCGCGGGGGCCGCCGACTTCATCCCCAAGCCCTATCGCCTGGACGATCTTCTACGAAAGGTGCGGGGCTTGCTGGACCAAACCTAGCTCCGGCCTCTCATACCAATATGCGATGAAAGCCATCCGCGGCTTTGATCGCCGCTTGGCGGGCCATCCCCTTAGGTCCCCAGCCAACTTGTTGGCTGGGGGGGATCCTTGGCCCGCATACCAATCAGCGCTCAAGCTGCTAGCTTGAAAGCTAATTGCATCAGGGCCAGAGCCGGGAGGCCAGCCACCATGCCGCCGCCAGCTCCAGCGACCAGATGACCAGGTCCAGCAGCTGAGCCCGCCAGGACTTCTCGCCGGGCTCGAAGATGGCGTTGGCCTGCTCCAGTTTTTCCAGGGCCCATTGCTTGCTGCCGCTCATGTCAGCTCCCCCTCATGGCCCGGGCCAACTCCTGCATGCGCTGGCGGACGGCCTCGGTCTCGTCCAGCCCCACCGGGCCGCCCATGGCCCGCAGCAAGCCGCCCAGCGCACGCACCCCGTCGCGGAATCCGGAAGGCGGCGCGGCGGCCTCCGCCCGCGCGGCCCGGCCCGAGCCGTCGACGAACTCCCCGACGGTTTCCAGGCAAAGCGCGCGCGGCAGCACCACCTTGGCGCTCTGGCAGAGGGGCTCGGGCAGGCAGGCCAGCACCACCAGGAAATCGACCCTGGCCGCGGCCTGCAGCAGGCTGACCGAGGTGCGCTCCAAGGCGGGGTTGAGCCCGGCCTGGACCACCAGGCCCTTGATCCGCCCCTCCTCGGCCCCGGTCAGGATTTGATCGGCGAAGAGACCAGGCTCGGCCGGAGGGGACGCGCCCAGCACCCGGGCGAAGGCCTGGCGGTTGGCCTCGTTCAAGGGCCGGGCCCCGGGCAGCCGCCAAGGGCTCAGGCCCGCCGACAAAGCGCCCCGGCCGTTGGGCGTCGAAGGTATCAGCCCCAGGGCCGGCAAGCGGCCAGGGCGGGAGGCCGCCGCCGAGGCCAACCGTTGGAAGGCGGCCAGGCCCTCGCCGCCCAGGTCCGACTCGGCGGCCAGGATGACCACTCCCCGCGCCGTGGCCAGCCAGCGCCCGACGAAAGAGCCCGGGTCGCGCTCCTCCAGCAGGTCGGCCACCGCTTCCAGGGCCCGCGCCGGCTCCTCGTCCAGGCGCAGGTCGGCCACGGCGGCCAGTCCATCCTCCGCTCCGGCATAGAGCGCCACCCGCCCCCCCCGGGCCTTCAACCGGCGCAGGGCAGGCTCCAGCAGGCGCAGGCGCTCGGCCAGTCCGCCGCCGACCAGGACCGCCAGGTCCGCCTCCTCCAGGCGCTCGTAGGGCGGCAGCGCCGGCCCGCCGGCCTGGCCGGCCAGGAGACGCCCCGCCCGGGGCTTCTCCTGGGCGGGGTCCAGGCAGTCCAGGTTGTTGGTGCCCAGGCCCAGGCGGGCCAGGCATCCCAGCAGGAACATTTCCTCCTGGCTGGCCCGGCCCAGGCTGAGCACGGCCAGGGCCTGGCCGCCCTGGGCGCGCCGGATGGCGGACAGACCCTCGCTGGCCTCGCCCAGGGCCTCCTCCCAGCTTGCCGGCGCCAGGCCGCTCCCGCGGCGCAACAGGGGCCCCTTCAGCCTCGCGGGGTCGGCGATGGTCTCCAGCAGCTCGAAGCGGCCACGGGCGCAGAGGTGGCCCAGGTTGGGCCGGGTCATGGCCCCCTCTACCCGCGCGAGGTGGTCGCCCGTGCGGCCCAGGCGCAGCCGGCAGCCCAGCGGGCATAGGTTGCAAACCGCCGCGGACCAGACCAGGGGCAACGGACCGGGCTTGGGCCAAGGCGTGCGCAGGGTTAGGGCGCCGGTGGGGCAAAGGCTTACGCAGAGCCCGCAGCTGTCGCAGTCGGCGTTGATGCGGGTGCGGTGAAGGCGCGGCCGGCCCGGCTCGCGGGCCGGCTCCAGCTCCACGCCGACCGCCCGGCGGCCGTGGTAGTCGCGGCAAGCCCGCTCGCAGGTGCGGCAGACCACGCACTTGTTGTCATCGATGACTATGCGCGGATGATCCTCCACCAGCCCCGCGGGCTGGGTGGAGTGGAGGCTGATGATGATCTCGCGCATATCCAGCTGTTCGCCCACTTGGCGGATGCGGCAGTCGGCCGCCGCCTGGCAGCCGCAGGAAAGGCAGCGCAGGGCCTCGGTCCGGGCCTGCTCCTCGCTCAGGCCCAGCTCCACCTCCCGGAAGTTTTCCCGCCGCTCGGCCGGGGCGAGTTCCGGCATCTTGGCCCGCGCCAAATGCTCCCGGCCTTGGAAGTTGACCTGGTCCACCTCCTTCAAGGTGCCCTTGGAGAATACGAAGCGCCGCTGGCCGCCCACCGGCCGCCCCCGCAGGAAACGATCCATGGCCTCGGCGGCCCGGCGCGCGCCGCCTATGGCCTCCACCACCGTGGCCGGCCCGGTGACCAGGTCCCCGGCCACGAAGACCCTTGCCAGGTTGGTGGCTCCGGTCAGGTAATCGCCCTCCACGGTCTGCCGCCGCGAACGCGCCAGTTGCGACGCCAGGGGGTCCTTGTCGAGCAGGCGCATCTCCGGGGCTTGCCCGATGGCCACAATCAGGCAATCCAGGCTCACCCTGGTCTCCGAACCCGCCACGGGCTTGGGCTGGGCCCGGCCGGAATCGTCCAGCTCGCAAAGCTCCATGAGGGTGAAGCCCATGCCGGTAAGCTTGCCTTGGGCGCTGAACACCTCGGTGGGGGCGGTGCACAGGGAGAGTTCCACCCCCTCGCGCTCGGCCTCTTCCACTTCGACGGCCTGGGCCGGCATCTCCTTGCGCGAGCGGCGGTAGTAGACCGTCACCGAGGCCGCCCCCAGGCGCAGGGCGGTGCGGGCGCAGTCCATGGCGGTGTTGCCGCCGCCCACCACCACCACCCGCCGGCCCCCGAGACCGCCGATCAGGCCTTGGGCCACCTGGTTCAGGAAAACCGTCCCCGGCCAGATTCCTTCCACATCCTCGCCGGCCAAGTTCATGCGGCGGTTGATCCAGGCCCCTATGCCCAGGAAGACCGCCTGGAAGCCGTCCTCCAACAGGCTTGACAGGGTGAAGTCGCGTCCCCAGGCGGTGTTCAGCCGGGCCTGCACGCCCAGGGCCAAGATGGCCTCGATCTCGCGGTCCAGCGCTGCCTTGGGCAGACGGTATTCGGGGATGCCGTAGCGCAGCATGCCGCCCAAGGCGGGCATGGCCTCGTGGATCACCGGCGCGTGTCCCTTGAGCGCCAGGTAGTAGGCGGCGGTCAGCCCGGCCGGTCCCCCGCCCACCACCGCCACCCGCTGCCCGCTGGGCGGGTCCGGCACGGGATTCAGGGCGGCCAGGTCGGCGTAGCCAATGTCGCTGGCGAAGCGCTTGAGGTGGTTGATGTTGACGGGCTCGTCCACCCGGCCCCGCCGGCACTGGCCCTCGCAGGGGTGCGGGCAGACCCGGCCGCAGGTGAGCGGCAGGGGGTTGGTGCGGCGTATCAGCCGGCAGGCCTCCAGGTATTGGCCGCGTGCGATGAGGGCGATGTAGCCCTGAATGTCGATGTTGGTCGGACAGCGCTGGTTGCAGGGCGGCAGACAGTCGCCGTAGTGGTCGCTCAGAAGAAGCCTGAAGATGGTGTGGCGTTCGCGGCGCAGGCGGTCGCTGTCGGTGCGCACCGTCATGCCCTGGCGGGCCGGGGTGGCGCAGGCGGCCAGCGGACGGTCCTCGCCCTCCACCTCCACGATGCACAGGCGGCAGGCCTCCTCCGGGGCCAGGCTCCTGCTGAAGCACATCAGCGGCAGGCGCTGACCGGCCGCGGCCACCGCCTGCAGGATGGTGGAGCCCGGCGCCGCCCGCACCGCGCGCCCGTTGACCGTCAGCTCTATGGCTCCGCTCAGCATGCCACTTCCCCGCTTGCCCCCCGATCCTAGGTTTCCGGCCGCAAGCGCCGCTCGCCCGGCCGGCAACCCTGGGTGGCCAGGTGGCGCTCGAACTCGCCCCGGGCCAGCTCGAGCGCCAGGCGCACCGGCGCGCTCACCCGCCCGGCGAACTGGCAGTAGCTCGCCTCGGCCATGGTCAGCGCCAATTCCTCCAGCTCCGCCAGATCCTCGTCTGCCGCCTGGCCCGTCATGATCCCCTCCAGAATCCGGCTCATGCGCGGCGCCCCCAGCCGGCAGGGGAAGCACTTGCCGCAGCTCTCGGCGGCGTTGAATTCCAGAAGGTAGGTCACGGCATCCAACAGGCAGTAACCCGGCTCAATGGCCACCAGGAGGCCCTCGTGGCGTTCGTAGACCAGACGGCTGTCGGTCACCACGGTGGGGTCCAGGTACAGCCTCTTGAAAACCGGCTTACCCCGCAGCGAGGTTTCCTCGAGCATGGCCCGAACCTCCGAAACCGCCACGCCGTGATAGAACATCTCCAGTTCCGGCAGACCCACGAAGGGCCCGCTCGAGCAATTCCCGTCGCAGACGGTCAGGGTGTTTTCCAGCTTCAAGGCCAGGCCCAGGCGATTGGCCTCGCGGCGGGTTGCGGCGGCCAGGGCCGCCGCGCCGCGCGCGCAGGCCGGGTGGCGGCAGAAGCTGTAGCGGGTCACGGGCCGGACCGGGCCGGGCGCCTCCCCACCCTCCTCCGCCGTCCGCTTTCCTTGCCAAAGCTTCGTCATCGCCGCGCGCCCCCGCCTAGAAGATATTCTTCACCGCGTTCTCGGCCAGCCCCAGGAAGTGCTGGGGAAAGACGCCCAGGTAGACCATGCCCGCGATCAGGGCGTAGCTCAGAGCCCTGGTGGAAGCGCTGATGGCCAGCGGCTCCTGGCCGTCGGCCGGTTCGGCCAGGTAGGCCGCCTTGATGACCATGAGATAGTAGTAGAGGCTTATGGTGGCATTGATCATGCCCACCAGCACCAGCCAAAACCGGCCGTCCTCCATGGCCGCCGTGAAGACCATGAACTTGCCGGTGAAGCCCACCGTGGGCGGAATACCGGCCAGTGAGAAGAGGGCCATCATCAGGGTCAGCGCCATGAGCGGCGCCCGCCGGTGCAGGCCGGCCAGGTCGGCGATCTTCAGGTCCTGACCCTCGCCGGCCACCTTTACCACCACCATGAAGGCCGCGAAGTTCATCACCAGGTAGGCCATGGCATAAAAGACCGAGGCGGCGTAACCCAGCCTGGTCATGGTGAGCACACCCATCATCACGTAGCCGGCATGGGCCACCGAGCTGTAGGCCAGCATGCGCTTCAGGTCGCTCTGCACCATGGCCACCAGGTTGCCCAGGAACATGGAGGCCACGCACAGCACCATGAGCACGTCGATGAGGTAGAGGCTGGTGCCGGCGGTGAGCGAGGTCAGCCGGATCAACAGCGCCACCGCCGCGGCCTTGGAAGCGGTGGCGATGTAGGCCGTGACCTGGTTGGCCGCGCCCTGGTAGACGTCCGGGGCCCAGAAGTGGAAGGGGAAGACGGCCAGCTTGAAGAAGAAACCCGAAAGCGTCAGCAGCAGGCCCACCGCCGCCGCGGGCTGGTGTATCCACAGCGGCAGCTTGTCCATGATCTCGGAAAGGTAGGTGGAATGCACCGCGCCGAAGATGTAGCTCATGCCGAAAAGCATCACGCAGGAGGCGGTGACCCCGATGAACAGATACTTGACCCCGGCCTCGACGTCGATGTTGTCGCCCCGGCGGAGAGGCACCAGGAGATAGAGCGAGAACGACGACAGCTCCAGGGACAGGTAGATGGTCATCAGCTCCACCGCGCTGATCAGGAGCATCATGCCCAGGGTGCAGGTGGTCAGAAAAAGAAAGAACTCTGGGTGGTAGCGCTCCTCCACTCCGGCCAGGTCCCCGCAGATGGTGATCACCAGGAAGGTGGCCACGGCCAGAAGCAGCTTGAAGACCTGGCTGAAGAGATCGACCCGGTAGGCGGTGAAGAACATTTCGCCGCGCGCGGCCAGGGCCGCCGCCGCCCCGGCCACCCCCAGCAGGGAAAGCGCCAGGGCCCAGGCGTAGATGCGGCGGTGGCTCTGCCGTCGGGGCAGGGAGAGCGCGAAGAGCGCCGCCGCCATCAGCAGATAGCAGGACTCGGGCAGGAACATGTAGAGCTGTTCAGCCATCATCTGAACATCCCCGCCAGGGGCGTGGTGGCGGTGTTGATCAAATCCAGGGCCAGGCGCGGGGCCAGCCCGAAGAGCAGGATGGTGGCCGCCAGCATGGCCCTGGGCAGGGTCATGGCCAGGGTCATGTCCGGCGCCTGGCCGTGGCGCTCATTGCGCTCTCCGTAGAAGGTCTTCTGCACCACCCGCAGCATGAACAGGGCGCTGACCACGAGGCCCAGCACCGCGGCCACGCCCAGAACCGGGTAGGCCCGGTAGCCGTTGATGAAGACCAGAAGCTCGGCCCAAAAGCTGGCCAGGCAGGGGACCCCGATGCCGGCCAGGGCCGCCAGGATAAAAAAGAAGCTGGCCCGGGGCATCACCTTGGCCATGCCCCCCATCTCGGGTATCAGCTTGGTGTGGGTGCGGTCATAGACATGGCCCACGCTGCTGAAGAACAGGGCGGTCATGATACCGTGGGCGAACATCTGGAAGACCGAGCCGCTTATGCCGCCGGCGGTCATGGTGGCCAGGCCCAGGCTCACCAGGCCCATGTGGCTTACCGAGGAATAGCCTATGACGTACTTCAGGTCGGTCTGGGCCAGGCCCACCAACGCGCCGTAGACGATGCCCGCCGTGGCCAGCAGCGCGAACAGCGGCGACCACTCCACAAGCCCCTGGGGGCAGAGGTACATGCCCACCCTGAGCACGCCGTAGGCCCCCAGCTTCATCAGAACTCCGGCGTGGATCATGGAGACGGCGGTGGGCGCGGCCACGTGGCCCACCGGCGACCAGGTGTGGAAGGGCCAGAGGCCTGCCAACACGCCAAAGCCGAAGAGGAAGAGGAAGAACCCCAGATATTGCACGTCCGGCGCCAGCCCGGCCTGGGCGATCTGCACCAGATCGAAGGTGAAGAGCCCGCTCTGGAAGTAGACGTAGAGGATCCCCGGCAGCACCAGGGCCGAGCCGGCCAGCAGGTACAAGGTCAGCTTGAGCGCGCCGTACTCCTTGCGGGTGGAGCCCCAGATGGCGATGAGCGGGTACATGGGAAAGAGCGAGACGTCATACCACACGAAGAGGAAAAAAAGGTCCAGGGAGAGGAAGACTCCATAGACGCCCACGATCATCAGAAGCATCAGGGCGAAAAACTCCTTCACCCGGTGGGAGAGCTCCCACATGGTCCACACGCCGGTGAAGAAGACGATGCTGGTCAAGAGCACCAGGGGCAGGCTGATGCCGTCCACCCCCAGGTGCCAGAAGATGCCCAGGCTTTCAACCCAGGGCACGCGCTCGACAAATTGCAGGCCCGCCGCGCCCTGGTCGTAGATTTGGTAGAGACGCAGGGTGAGCCCCAGGCATAGGCCGGCGCTGGCCAGGGAGACCCAGCGCACGGCCCGCGTGCTCCGATGGGGCAGAAACAGGATCACCAGCATGCCCAGGGCCGGGGTGAGCAGCACCGCCGACAGATAGGGGAACTGGTTGTCCACGGCCTACCTCACACCAACAGGAAGTACAGGCCCACCAGGGCGATGACCAGCACCATGCTGAAAAGGTTGAATTGCAGCAAACCGCTTTGCAAAAAGCTCAACAGCCACCCAGCCCCCGCCGTGCCCCGGCAGAAGCCGTCGATCCCCCCGTCCACCACCCGGCGGTCGTTGATGGTGAATAGCCGGCTGAAGAAGCCGTAGACCACATAGTCCAAGAGCAGCCGGTAGAGGTCGTCCAGATACCAACGCCGGGCGAACAACCGCTCCAGCGCGGGAAGGTGGCTGAGGAAGCCGGCCTGGGCCGCCCCGGCCCTGCCGAACTCCAACCAGGCCAAGCCTACCCCCGAGGCCACCACCAGCACCGAGGCCCAGACCAGCCAGCCGTGGTGCGCTTCGGCCAC
This sequence comes from Deltaproteobacteria bacterium, assembly GCA_021811275.1. Classification (GTDB taxonomy): domain Bacteria; phylum Desulfobacterota; class Desulfarculia; order Desulfarculales; family Desulfarculaceae; genus JACRDC01. The sequence continues at coordinate 18,736 of JAJZPI010000021.1, read as the reverse complement.
CCCCTCCTGGTGCCAGCGCAGGAAGGCCTCCAGCCCACGGCCGCCCCAGCCCAGGAAGACGGTGAAGACCGCCAGCGCGATCAGGGGCAGCACCATCACCCAGTAGGCCCAGGCGGCATGCTCGCCGTGGCCGCCGCCGTGGAGTGGGTCTTCCGCAGACTCGCACGGACGCCACATCACGAAGAGCAGGCGGAAAGTGTAATAGGCGGTCATGGCCGCGCCCAAGAGCCCCACGACCAGCCACAGCGGGTTGGACAGCCCGGCCAGGACGCCCATGACCGACTCCTTGCTGAAGAAGCCGGCCAGGGGCCAAACCCCCGAGAGCGCCGCCCCGGCCACGCTGAGGCAGATCATGGGGGCCTTGAGCCCGCGCGCCCCGCTCCTGCTCATCACGAAGAAATCGTTGGTGCCGAAGTGGTGGATGAACACCCCCGAGCAGAGGAAGAGCAGAGCCTTGAAGGCGGCGTGGGTGGTCAGGTGGAAGACCCCGGCGAAGTAACCTCCCGCGCCGAGGCCCATGAGCATGAAGCCCAGCTGGCTCACCGTGCTGTAGGCCCAGACCTGCTTGATGTCCCTGGCCACCATGGCCATGGTCGAGGAGAGCAGCATGGTGACCGCGCCGATGGCCAGCACCACCGCCAGGGCCTCGGGCGACGCCTGGTAGAAGGGGAAGATGCGGCTGACCAGGTAGACGCCTGCGGCCACCATGGTGGCCGAGTGCAGCAGAGCGCTGACCGGGGTGGGGCCCTCCATGGCGTCGGGAAGCCAGGTGAGCAGCGGGAATTGGGCGCTCTTGCCCACCACCCCGCAGAAGATCAGCAGCGCGCTGGCGGTGAGCAAGCCGGGGCCGAGCTTTAGCGCGGCGTTCTGGTTCAGGCCCAGGATGGACAGGTCGCCCAGGTGCAGCAGGATGACGATGATGCCCAGGAAAAAGCCCAGGTCGCCCAGACGGGTCATGACGAAGGCCTTCTTGCCGGCCTCGCTGGCGCTGAACTTGTGGTGCCAGAAGCCGATGAGCAGGTAGCTCGAAAGCCCCACCAGCTCCCAGAAGATGTAGAGCTGGAGGAGGCCACTGGCCACCACCAGGCTGATCATGGACCAGGCGAAGAGCGAGAGGAAGGCGTAGTACTTACCCTTGCCGGGGTCGCCGGCCATGTAGCCCAGGCTATAGACCTGCACCAGGAAGCTGATGCTGGTGACGATGGTCAGCATCAACAGGCTCAGGGGATCGAGCAGAAAGCCGAAGGTGGCGGTGGCCCCGCCGCTGCTCATCCAGACCACTTCCCAAAGCAGGGGAACCGGCATGCGCCAATGGCCCAGGAGGAGCGACCAGGCGCAGAGCAGGGGCACGGCGGAGCAGGCAAGGCTTATGAAGCAGGACAGGCCTACTGAGCGCCTGGTGAGGAAGAACACCAGGAAGAAGGCGAGCAGAGGCAGGCCCATGGTCAACAGGGCCAGGCCCAGGACGTAATCGTTGGGAGCGGCAGGCGTCACGCTCACCCCTTCAACTGCCTGGCCTGTTCCACGTTGACCGAGCGGATCTTGCGGAACAGGGCCAGGATAAGACTGAGGGCGATGGCCGCTTCGGCGGCGGCGATGCCCATGATGAACAACACCATGACCTGGCCCACGGCCGGGTCCGGGGCCAGGAAGCGGTTGAAGGCCATGAAGTTCAGGCCGGCGGCGTTGAGCATCAGCTCCACGCTGATGAGCATGCCGATCAGCGAACGGCGCTTCAAAAGGCCCAGCAGGCCGATGCAGAACAGAAGCAAGGCCATGAACAGATAGGTGTTCAGGCTGTTCACTTGACTTCCTTCCCCCGGCCCGAGCCCAGGGCCGCGGCGGTGATGATGGCCCCGATGATGGCCACCAAGAGCGTCAGCGAGATCAGCTCGAACAGAAGCTCATAGCGGGTGAGCAAAAGCCGGCCCAGGCGCAGCACCGTCCAGTCGTCCGAGCGCAGGAGCGCCTCCTCCCAGGGCGTACGCACCACGATGATGCTGAAGGAGACGAAGACCGCCGCGCTGACGGCGAACGACAGGTAGAGCTTGGGACGCCAGGTGGGCGGTATGGTCAGGTGCAGGGGCTGGGAGAGCATGATGGCGAAGACTATGGCCACGCTGATGGCCCCGATGTAGATGAGTATCTCCATCATGGCCAGGAACTCGCTGCCCAGGAAGATGAAAAGCCCGGCCACGCCCAGGATGCAGGTGGCCAGTCCGAAGACGTTGTAGATGATGTTGCGCGGCAGCACCGCGATGAGCGCGCCGGCGAAGGTGATTCCCACCAGGAAGATGAAGGCCGCCCAGGCAACCGCCTCCGGTCGGACGTATTCCCACATCACCGGCGTCATGGCCGCGCCTCCCTGATCCGGGCCAGGAGGTCGGCGACCCCCACCTGGGGGCTGCCGCCGTTCTGCTCGTATTCGCGCGAGAACATCAGCGCTTGCACCGGGCAGACCTCCACGCACAGCCCGCAGAGCGAGCAACGCGAAAAATCTATGAAGTAGAACCTAGCCCGGTTGAAGTCCGAGGCCCGGGCCTTCAGGCCCTGCACCTTGATCACTCCGCTGGGGCAGGTGCGCGCGCATTCGCCGCAGGCCACGCAGCCGTGGTCGCCGGTCTCGGGCAGACGCCTGAGTTCCACCGGGCCCCGGAAGGCCTCGGGCAAGGGCAGGCGCGCCCGCGGGTATTGCACCGTGGTCACCGGCTTGAACATGTAGCGCAGGGTCACGGCCATGCCCGCGGCCAGGCTCCAGGCCCCGCTCGTAACCTCGCCGATGTATCTGAGCAACAGGTTCATGGCCGCCCTACCGCGTGAACTTCAAGACCACTGCCGTGACCACCAGGTTGGCCACGCCGATGGGGATAAGGTACTTCCAGGAAAAGTTCATGAGCTGGTCGAAGCGCAGGCGGGGAAAGGTCCAGCGCACCCAGATCACCCCGAAGATGAGCAGGTAGACCTTGAGCAGGAACCACCAGGGGCCGGGCAGGAAGGGGCCCCGCCAGCCTCCGAAGAACAGCGCCGTGGCCACCGAGGCCACGATGAACATATTGGAATATTCGGCCAGGAAGAACAGGGCGAAGCGCATGCCCGAGTATTCGGTGTGGAAGCCGGCCACCAGCTCGCTCTCGGCCTCGGGGATGTCGAAGGGCGCGCGGTTGGTCTCGGCGGTGGCCCCCACCAGGTAGAGCAGGGCCGCCACCGGCTGATAGAAGACGAACCACACTCCGGCCTGGGCCTCGACGATCTTCTGGAAGCTAAGGGAGCCGGCCATGAGCACCACGGCCATGGCCGAGAGCAGCAGGGGAATCTCGTAGGCCACGTTCTGGGCCACCGAGCGGATGGCCCCCAGCAGGGCGTACTTGTTGTTGCTGGCCCAGCCGCCCATGAGTATGGCCAGCACCCCCAGCCCGCCGAAGGCGAAGACCAGCATCACCCCCACGTTGAGGTCGCGGATCTGGAATTCTTCGCCGAAGGGTATGACCACGAAGGCCACCAGGACCGGGGCGAAGACCAGGACGGGGCTCAATACGAACAAAGGCCAGCTCACCGCCGAGGGAGTGATCAGCTCCTTGGCCAGGAGCTTCACGCCGTCGACCACCGTCTGCAGCAGCCCGAAGGGCCCCACCTCCTTGGGCCCGATGCGCAGCTGGATATGGCCGGCCACCTTGCGCTCCAGCCAGACCAGGAACAGGGCGTTGACCTGCACCCAGCCCAGGGCCAGCAGCAGTCCCACCATCAGGGTGAGGGCCACCGGGCCGAAGAAGGCGTTCAGGCTGTTCCAGGCCGCTTGCATCATCAATAAGCCCTTGCCGCCCGCGGGCGGGCTAGCGGTCGATCTCGGGCATCACCACGTCGATGCTGCCCAGGATGGCGATGGTGTCGGCCACCAGGGTGCCGGGCAACAGCACCGGGAGAATGCTCAAGTTGCTCAAAGACGGCACCCTCCACTTCATGCGGTAGGGCACCCGGCTGCCGTCGGAGACCAGGAAAATGCCCAGGTGGCCGCGCGCGGTCTCGTAGCTGAAATGGTATTGCCCCGAGGGGGGCGTGATGAACTGGGGCACGCCCTCGGCCTTGACCGGCCCGGCCGGCAGCCGGTTCAGGGCCTGCTCGACGATGCGTAGGCTCTGCTCGATTTCCAGAAGCCTGATCATGTAGCGGTCGAAGCAGTCGCCGCCGGTCAACACCGGGATGTCGAAGTCGAACTGGGGATAGAACCCGTAGGGCTCGGCCTTGCGGATGTCGAAGGCCGTCCCGCTGGCGCGCAGGCAAGGCCCGGTGAGGGCGTGGGCCTTGGCCCGCTCCCGGCTGATCACCCCCACCCCCTTGGTGCGGTTGACGAAGATGATGTTCTTGGTGACCAGGGTGTCGTAGTCCTTGAGCCGGGCGCGCATCTTGGGGATGAAGGCACGCACGCCGTCGATGAAGGCCTGGTTGATGTCGCGGGCCACCCCGCCGAAGCGGCAATAGCTGTAGGTGAGCCGGCTGCCGGTGGCCTCGCCCAGGATGGCCAGGATGTCCTCGCGGTCGTCGAAGGCGTAGAGGAAGGGGGTGAAGGCCCCCAAGTCCATGAGGTAGGCCCCGAACCAGAGCAGGTGGCTGCTTATGCGGTTGAGCTCGGCGCAGATCAGGCGGATGTGGATGGCCCGGGGAGGAACCTCCAGGCCGCAGGCCCGCTCCACCGCCAAACAGTAGGCGTGATTGTACATGAGCCCGGCCAGGTAGTCCATGCGGGGGGGGTTGGGCATGAACTGCAGGTAGGTGCGGTTCTGGGCCATGTGCTCGTGGCCGCGGTGGCTGTAGCCAAGGACGGGCTGGCAGGTCACTATGCGCTCGCCGTCCAGCCTCAGCAGCAGCCGCAGCACCCCGTGGGTGCTGGGGTGCTGGGGGCCCAGGTTGAGGAAGAAGGTCTCCTCGGTCAGTGTCTTGCGCAGCGCGGGCTCGGGCGTTGCGGGAGTCATGGCCTTTCTGTCCCCCTATTGATACGACCCCAAGTCCACCTCGTCCCCGCCCAGCTCGGGCCCGGCCCGGAAGTCCTTGAGCAGGGGATGAAAGTCCGCCTCCTCGGGCAGCAGGATGCGTTTAAGGTTGGGGTGGCCGATGAAGCGCTGGCCGAACATGTCGAAGACCTCGCGCTCCTGCCAGTCGGCGGCTGAAAATACGTGGGCGATGCTCAGCACGCCTTGGCCCTTGGGGGTGGGCGCCAGGGCCATGACCCGGCAGGGCTCGCTGGTCAGGCCGTAGACGTAGATCAGCTCCAGGTGCTTCGGCTGGTCCACCGCCGTGATGTACTCCAGGTAAAAGCCGGACTCGCGCATGAGGGCGGCCAGCTCGCGCAGGTGGTCGGGGGCCAGCTCCAAGCGCAGGTGGAAGCCGTAGCGCGCGTATTCGACCTCGCGCAGGGCGGCCTGGCCGAAGCGGTGGGCCAGACGCAGGGCTGTGCGTTCCGCGGTGCTCACACCCGGGACCCTCCTTCCCCCGCGGCCGGCTCGGGGAAGCGCCCGAAGCGCCTGAGCAGGTTTGTGCGCCCCTGCTTGGTCAGGCGGTCCTGCAGCTCCAGCACCCCCTGGATCAGGGCCTCGGGGCGGGGCGGGCAGCCGGGCACGTAAACATCCACGGGCAGGATCTTGTCTGCGCCGTTGACGATGGCGTACTGGCCGGGATAGCTGAAGGGCCCGCCGCCGATGGCGCAGTTGCCCATGGCGATCACCCACTTGGGCGCGGGCATCTGCTCGTAGAGGGTTACCACCGTGGCGGCCATCTTGCGGCTTATGGTGCCGGCCACGATCATAACGTCCGACTGGCGCGGCGAGGGCCGAAAGACCCCCGCCCCGAAGCGGTCCAGGTCGAAGCGGCTGGCCCCGGCGGCCATCATCTCGATGGCGCAGCAGGCCAGGCCGAAGGTCATGGGCCAGAGCGAGTTGGCCCGCACCGCGCCCAGCAGGTCTTCCAGGAGGACAAGCTTTACCCGCGGCTGCACCAGCGCGGCCTCTACCACTCGAACACCCCCTTGCACCAGGCGTAGACGATGGCCAGGCTGAGGATTCCTAAAAAGAGCAGCATGCCCACCAAGTCCCGCCAGGCGAAGCCGCCATAGGCCACCAGGGTGGGGAATAGATAGAGCACGTCCACGTCGAAGGCCAGGAACACCAGGGCGAAGAGGTAGTAGGAGACCCCGAACTGAATCCAGGCCCCGCCGATGGGCATCATGCCGGATTCGTAGCTGACGAGCTTCTTTGCGCCGAGGCTGCGGGGGGTTATGAGGGCGGCCAGAAAGAGGGGAACCAGGGCGAAGGCCACGCCGACCAGCAGGTAGACCAATACGAAGAAGTAGTCGGTCCACACCTGGCCAGGCATTCTGCACCCCGCCGTTTGGTTGGTCGTCGCTTCGCGCTAGCTGCCGATAGTCGCCCTTGCAATGTCGCACCGCCCCGGGGCGGGCGGAGAAGGTGTTATTTTCAAAATGAATTTTCGTCTGTTGCGAGGGGCCTTGCCAACTCCCCATAGTTATAAATTAAGGCCATGAAGGGGGTCCGCGTCAAGGCCCTCGTTGCTCTTTCGTGATTATTTCGTCCCCCCGAGACCCCAGAGGGCCTTTCATCTGGCGTTTAAGCGCTTATTGCCGCGTGTTAAGCGGGAGGCCTCCTGCTACGCAACCGCCACCAGCGGCCCTATGTCATGCAGCCCACCAAGACCCGCCTGACAGCCCGACCCCCAGCCTCAGGCCGTGGCCGCACTCATCCGCCGGGCGGCCTCGGCCAGTTCGGCGGCGTCGCCGCCGCCGTGGATCAGCTCCCGCAAGAGGGCTATCATGCCCACGGGGTTGGCATGGCCGAAAAGGTTGCGGCCCATGCACACCCCGGCCGCCCCGCCGGCCAGGGCCTGGTCCACCAGACCGAAAACGCCGCCTGGGTCGGGGTCCTTTTCCCCTCCCAGAATCAGAATCGGCACCGGGCAGCCCTTGCTCACCCGCTCCATGGCCTGCGTTGAGCCCGGGAAGGGGGCCTTGACCAGGTCCGCGCCCAGCTCGGCGGCGGCGCGGCAGGCCAGGGCCAGGGCCTCGGCATCGCCCATGGCCTTGGCCCGTTCGCCCCGGGGCATCACCTCGATCATCAGCGGCAGGTTCCACCGCGCGCAGGCCGCCGCCGTGCGTCCGGCCTGGGCCATGAAGTCCCCCTCGCGGGCGTGCCCGAACTTGACCGTCACCGCCGCGGCGTCGGCGGCCAGGAACAGGGCGTCCTCGGCCGAGCCCAAAAGGCGCTCCTCGAAATTTTGGGGGTCGGTCAGCAGAGTGAATCCCCCCGTCAGCCGCAGGATCACCCCCACCCGGGCGTCCAGGCTGGCCCAGCCGGCCTCCAGGGCCCCCCGGGTCATGAGAACCGCGTCCACCCCCGCCCGGCTGGCCTGCTCCAGGGCCCGCTCCGGGGATTCGATGCCGGGCAGGGGCCCGGCGATGGCCCCGTGGTCCATGGCCAGGACCAGCGAGCGTCCGTCGGCGGCCAAAATGCGGCCAAGCCTGCGCGCCTTCATGCTGCCTCCCCTTGCTCGGGCTTATAGGCGGCAGGGTAGCCCCGGCCGGCCCCGGGTGTCAACCGCCCCGGCCGGCCCCAGGGAGCCCCCTGCCGGCCTTGCCAGCCCGCCCGGCAGGGGCTAGACTGACTCCATGCCTTCCGCCCTTCCCAACCTACCCCGCCCCCGTCTCGGGCTCTCCGGCCTCCTGCTGGCCTGCCTGCTGCTTCTGCCCGCCCCGGCCTTGGCCCAGGTGAAATGGCAGGAATTGCGCCCCGGCCTGCAATTCGGCTTTCTCGCGGCCGGGGCCAGCACCCGCGCCGGCAGCCCGCGCATAGCCGTGCTCAGGGTCGACCCCGAACACTTTCGCTTCCGGGTGCTGGCCGCCGCCGATGGCCAGGAGGGCCGCAGGGCCGGGGAATGGCGCAAGCTCGCCGGGGCCCTGGCCGTGTTCAACGCCGGCCAGTTCGCCGCCGACCGCTCCTACCTGGGGCTCCTGATCCAGGACGGACGCCGCCGCGGGCGCCTCATGGGTCACCTGGAGGCCCTCTTCCTGGCCGAGCCCGAGGAGCCCGGCCTGCCCCTGGCCCGGGTGCTCGACCTGCGCTACACCCCCTTCCAGCCCCAGGGCTCCCCCTACCGCCAGGCCGCCCAGTCCCTCATGTTGCTGGACCGCTTCGGCCAGATCCGCGTCCGCCAGAGTGACAAGATCGCCAACCGCACCCTGGTGGCCCAGGACGGCCGCGACCGGGTGCTGGTGATGGTCACCGAAGGCCGCCACACCCTCTGGGAGCTGGCCAAGTTCGTCTCCGAGGCCGGCCTGGGCCTGCGTGAGGTGATGTGCATGGACGGCGGACCCGAGGCCCAGCTCGACCTCGAGGTCGACTCCTTCACCTATCAGCAATATGGCGGCCCCGTCTCCACCAGTGACCTGCCCATGCCCTGGCCCACCGCCAACCTGCCCGCCGCCCTGGCCGTCTTCCCCCGCTAGGGGCGCGTCGCCCCTGGCGTGGCGGGTCGGTAAGGCTGCCCCCTGGGCTACCCTCGCGCGCTTCCGTTCATGGCTGGGTTACACCAAATCCGGCGCTGGTGGTTATTGCCAGGAGCATCTCGGAGGATGCCGTGAAGTAATCCCGCGCTCAATTTTTCCCGCCGGCGTGCCGGGTTCTCATAGCTGATCGGGCGCGGCACGCGCCCGGCCCGCTGTGGTAAACTGCGCGCTTAGGACGGGCCACGCGCCTTGGGCGCGGCCCCCGCGCCGGCAACCGCAGCGGAGTTTGCCCTTGGCCATGGCCGAAGCCAGTCCCATAGCGGCGAGCCAGCCCTTGCCGTCCGCGCCCCGTACGGTGATCCTGCAAGCCGCCTTGGGGCTCATGGCCGCGGTGTTCAGCGGGCTCATGCTCAGCCTGCTCTGGCAGCACCTGGGCCTGCCGGACCGGCCCTCGGAGGGCGGGATCATGGCCGCGGCGGCCAAGCCCTGGGGGCTCAAGGCCTTTGTCTGCTTTGCCGGGCCGGCGGCGGTGGCCACGCCCAGCCTGGTTTTGGCGGCGCTGGCCTTGCTGCTGCCCGGCCGCGGCCAGCCCGGACCGGCGGCCCTGGCGGGCAGGCTCCTGCGCCTGGACGCCCTGACCTACCTCGGGTGCCCGGCCCTGTTCGCGCTGGTGTTCATCTGGCGCGAACTGGGCAACGGCTTCGCCGCCCTGGGCCTGGTGTTCCTGGGCATGGTCACGCTCAAGTCCATCCTGCTTTTGCGCCTGCTCTGGCAGGGCTATCTCAGCGCCGAGGCCCGCGCGGCCGAGCCGGCCGGCCAGGCCTGGCGACGGCGGCTGGCGGTATTCCTTGCGGCCTGGACCATCCTGGGCCTGCTGGCGGTCTGGAACGAGGAGGCCATCTCCTCGGCCAGCGACGAGGTTGGCTACCTGCTCCTGACCCACAGCCTGGTCAGCCGGGGCAGCTTCAACGTCTTTCCGGCCATGGAGAAGCAGGAGTACCTAAGTTTCTACTGGGCCCGCTTCAGCCCGGAGCTGGGGCAAAGCCCGGAGACGGCCCAGGCCTGGATCTTCCCCTTCCTGACCGCCCCGGCCTATTGGCTGGCGGGCCGGCTGGGGGTGATGCTGCTCTTCGCCGGCTTCATGGCCCTGGCGGCCTGGCAGCTTTTGGCCTGGCTGGAGGAAGCGGGGCTCAAGCCGGGGCCGGCGGCCGCCGGGACCGGACTGGCCCTGGCCTCGGCCCCGGTGCTGTTCATGAGCCAGCAGGTCTACCCCGACGTGCCGGTGATGCTCCTGTTCCTGGTGGGTCTCCGGCTGCTTCTGGCCCTGCCTCGGCGGCCCTGGCTGGCCGGGCTGTGCCTGGCGCTGACCGCCGCGCTCCTGGCGGGCCTGAAGTTGCGCCTGGCGCCCCTGGGCGCGGGGCTGATCCTCATGGGGGCCCTGGAGCTGCTGGCCCTGCGCTGGGGCTGGCGGCGGGCGCTGGCCTGGACGGCCCTGGGCCTGTCGGGGCTGGCCGTGCTGGCCTGGGCGCTGCCCGCCTCCTGGTGGCCGCGCGCCTTGTCGGAGATGTGGAGCCTGACTCTTTTCCAGCTCAAGCGGGTCCAGGCCTGGTGGCAACCGTTGTCCATCTTCTTCTCCGGGTTGGCCCTGGACCAGAACTTCGGCCTCTTGCTCCCGGCTCCGCTCCTGGTGCTATCCCTGGCCGCCTGGCCGGCGGGTCTCAGGCGGCTGCCCCGGCCCTTCGTCCACTTGGCGCTCCCGGCGGGGCTCTACCTGGGCATGGTCTGCCTCACGCGTTGGTTCCAGTGGTATGCCGGCTTCTCCATCCCCGGGCGCTTCGCGGCGGTGGCGTTGCCGGCGGCGGCCCTTCCCCTGGGCCTGGCCCTGGGGGCCCTGAACCGGCCTTGGCTGCGCCTGGCGGTCTGGCTGCCGGCGGCCTGGGGTCTGTTCTACGCCTGGATGGGTTCGCTGATTCCCCAGCTGCGCTTCTCCCGGCCCCAGGGCGTAAACCCCCTGCTGGGGGCGGTTGCCGCGGCCCTGGACCTGGACCTGCACCATCTGCTGCCCAGCACCTTCACGCTGTCGCCGGGCCTGCGGGCCTGGCTGGGGGGGACCCTGGCGGCGCTGGCGGCGCTCGGCTGGCTGATCTGGCGGGGCGCCGCCAAGGCCCCGGCTTCTCCGCCGGCGGGCTGGAACCGGCGCGAGCCGGCGGCCTGCGCGCTCATCGCCGGCCTAGTCGCCGCAGGGTTCCTGGCGGCGGCCAGCCACAACCCGCCGCGCTTCCTGGAGGCCGAGCAGATGAACTCCGAGGGGGCCGCGGCCTGGACCGAGTACGCCTATCCGGACATGATGCGGGGCATGGTGCTCTTGGACGGCCACTCCCTGGGCGGACGTATGTTTTTCCCCGGCGGCGAGGCCAAGCTGACGCTGACCGGGGAGGCCAAGAGATCCGGCCAGGTTATCCTGACCATCGACCGTAGGGAGTTCATGCGCAACTGGGACCTGGAGGACCGGAACCTGACCGTGGACCTGGGCCAGGTGGAGCGGGGTTTCCACAAGCTGAGCGTGGCTTGGCGCTCCTGCCCCACGCGGAGGTGCAGCCTCCTGCTCGACCGCCTGGAGCTGCGCTAGAGGACGGCGCGCCCGGCCCTTGTCCGGGACGGGCGCGGAGTACGGCTAGAGCCTGACGTCGATGGGCATGGTGAAGACGCGGGCGCTCAGGTCCTTGTCGAGCAGGAACAGGCCGCCCTCGGTCTGATTGATCATCTTGAGCTTGCCGATGACATCCTCGGCGCTGGCCTCCTCCTCCACCTGCTCCTTGACGAACCACTGCAAATAATTATCGCTGGCGTAGTCGTTCTCCTTGCGGGCCAAGCCAACCAGCTTGTTGATGAGGCCGGTTACCAGCAGTTCGTGTTTGAGCACCTCCTCGAAGGCGTTGAGGGGGGACTGCCAATTGGCGGGCGGGCCGGCGACAGGCTTCAGGGACACCTTGCCCCCACGGTCGTGGATGTAGTTGTAGAAGCGCAAGGCGTGGGTCATCTCCTCCAATGCCTGGATCTTCATCCAGTGGGCGAAACCCGCCAGTTGCTGGTTGTCGAACCAGGCGGCCATGGACAGGTAGAGATAGGAGGAGTAGGTCTCGGCGTTGATCTGCTCGTTGAACGCCTTTTCTATCTTGGGATTTAGCATGGTATTCGCGGCTCCCTTCATGAAGGCCCGGGCGCGGCCCGGGTCTTGGAATGACTATGCTCACTATTTTGAAACCAACCGCCCGGCCAAGCAAGGGCCGGTTGTTCTCTCCCTGGCGGTTGTGGCCGGCGTCGGCAAGTGCTATTCTGATGGTCATTCAACCAACCAGGCCCCGCAGGCGTATGATCTGGAGCAGCGGCGAGGATGCCTCCGCGACGACCCCCCACCACCAAACCCCGCAGCATGCACGAGCAGGCGCGCCGCCTGCTCTCGCTGTTCCTGCCCGAGGACCGGGTCCTGGTGGTCATCGCCGCCGACCCTGACGCCCTGGGGGCGGCGCTGGCCTTCAAGCGCCTGCTCTGGCGGCGGGTGGCCGGGGTGACCATCGCCAGGGCCAACGAGATCAGCCGTCCGGACAACCTGGCCATGGTGCGGCTGCTCAAGATTCCCCTGGAGCCCCTGGATAAGATCAGACTCGAAGACTACACCAAGCGGGTGATGGTGGACAGCCAGCCCCACCACATCAAGGGCATGGCCGAAGTGCCTTTCGCGGCCATCATCGACCACCACCCGCCGGCCGAGGCGGCGGAAAAGGCGGCCTTCGCCGACGTGCGCCCGCGCTACGGCGCCACCAGCAGCATCATGACCGAATACCTGCGCGGCGCGGAGATCAAGCCCTCGCCTCGCCTGGCCACCGCTCTGGTCCACGGCATCAAGAACGACACCGCCAATTTCCAACGGCCGTCCCTGGAAGAGGACGTGCGCGCCTTCCAGTTCCTTTTTCCCAAGGCCAGCCTGGGGCTTTTGCGCAAGATCGAGTACAGCGAGATGCGCATGAAGGACCTTGAGCTGCTGCACCTGGCCCTGGAGGCCTATCAGGCGCGCCGCCATTGCATCTACGTCCACCTGGGCGATGTCAAGAGCCCGGACAACCTGGTCCAGATCGCCGACTTCTTCCTCAAGGTCGATAGCGTGGACATGACCGTCATCAGCGGAGTTCACGCCGGCAACCTGGTCATCATCATCCGCAACGTGGGGCTGCGCGCCAACGCCGGCAAGATGGCGGAAAAGTCCTTCGGCGGGCTGGGCTCGGCCGGCGGCCACAAGGCCATGGCGCGGGCCGAGATACCCATGACGGTGATGCACGAGCACTTGGTGGCCACCGACCATCTGGCCCTGGGCCGTTTCGTCATGCACAACATGCAGCACCACCCCAAGCCCAAGTAAAACCCTACCCCAAAAAATACCGCGCCCTGACTAAACCTTTCAGGGAGATGGCCATGAACAAGTTCGGACTCTTGAGCTTGGCCTGCCTGGCTTGGGCCCTGCTCATCGCGCCAGGGCCGTGGGCCCTGGCCCAGCCGGCGGCCGAGCTCATTCTGCCTCCCCGGCCGGCCAGCGCGGGCATGGACCTAATCCAGGCCCTGGAGGCGCGCCAGAGCACGCGCCAGTTCCGGGCCGGGAAGCTCGGCCCAGCCGACCTCTCGGCCATCCTCTGGGCGGCCGACGGCCTCAACCGCGTAGACGGCAGGCGCACCGCGCCCTCGGCCCACGGCCGGCGCTACCTGGACATTTTCCTGGTGGGGGATGAGGGGACCTATATTTACGACGCCCCCGGACATAAGCTGATCCTGGTAAACCCGGCCAACCTCAAGGGCGAGCTGGGCAGCCAGGCCCACGCCGGGGCCGGCTCCCACCTCCTGGTGCTGGTTGCCGACCTGGCGCGCATGGGCGGTTCCGGGGAGCGGGAGTACCGCTTCAAAAACGCCGCGGCCACGGCGGGCTGCGTGGCCCAGAACGTCTATCTGATGTGCGCTGCCAGAGGCGTGGGCACGGTGATCATGGCGGGGATGAGGCCCGAGGAGATCAGGCGGGGGCTGAAGCTCGCGCCCAGCCAGGAGCCACTGTACATCATGCCTCTGGGGCACAAGCCCTAGGAGGGTCTCGGAGGAAGCCATCCATGGCTTTCTCCTCTTGCCGCTTGCCAAAAATTGATTTTGGCAAGTTTTCGGAATTGCGCCAAATTGTCATTTGAGGCAATTTCGGGCTGGCCGTCCAGGGCCCGTCGAACGCAAGCGCTCGGGAGGCAGGGCAAAACCGGGGGTCCCCACAAAGCTTGCTCTGTGGGGTCGAACCACGCTTTTGCCCTGCCGATCGGCGATCAAAGCCATGGATGGCTTTGATCGCCGATCGGCATGAGGATTACTCCGACAGGCTCCTAGCGTGCCCGCGCGGGGCGGGTCGGACTTTCGTCAACCCGTCCCGCGCGGCGCCTTTGGTTTTTTGGGACGACCCTCCGCCGGGAGGGCGCGAGGCTCTGGCGAAGAATGGCCTTGCCGGCCCGCCATGGCTGCCGGGGCGCCTGGTTAGAAGTCCTTGAAGTCTCCTTCGTCCAGGGGGAGTATCTCCTCCGGCCGCTTTTTGCCCTTGGGTCTGGCCGGGGCCTCCGCGACCGCCTTGGCCTTGGGCTTGGCGGGTGCGGGCAGCGCCCTGGGCCTGGCCTCGCGCTGCTGCCCCTGCGGCTTGCGCTCGGCCTTGGAACGGGAAAAGCGGCGGCGGGAAGGCCTGCCGGCCTGGTCTCCGGCTCCTCCCACCACCCGCACCAGATCGGCGACGAAGTCCTTCATGTGTCCGGCCTGGGCGTTCATCTCCTCCGAGGCGCTGGCGGTTTCCTCGGCGGTGGCGGCGTTGTCCTGGGTCACCTTGTCCATCTGGTTAAGGGCCTTGTTGATCTGGTCGAGGCCCAGGGCCTGTTCGGAGGACGCGGCGGCGATCTCTCCCACCAGCTCGGTGACCTTGCGGGTGCTGGCGGCCATCTCGGCGAAGGCGGCGTTGGTGCGGTCGACCAGGTCGGCCCCGCCCTTGATCTTGGTCACCGTGCCCTCGATGAGTTCGGCGGTGTTCTTGGCGGCCTCGGCCGAGCGCATTGCCAGGTTGCGCACCTCCTCGGCCACCACCGCGAAGCCGGCCCCGGCCTCGCCGGCCCGGGCGGCCTCCACGGCGGCGTTCAATGCCAACAGGTTGGTCTGGAAAGCGATCTCGTCGATGGTCTTGATGATCTTGCTGATGGCCTCGCTGGCGGCGGTGATCTCGCCCATGGAGCGGGTCAGCTCGGCCATGGAATTGTTGGCCCCGTCCATGATGCGGCTGGACTCGGTGGTCAGGGTGTTGGCCTGCTGGGCGTTGTCGGCGTTGGTGCGGGTCATGGAGGACAGCTCCTCCAGGGAGGACGAGGTTTCCTCCAGGCTGGCGGCCTGTTCGGAAGAGCCCTGGGCCAGCTGGTTGCTGGCCGAGGAGACCTCGCTGGCGGCGCTGGTGACCTGATCGGCGGCCTGGGAGAGGCCGTCGACCACCCGGTTGATGGGCCGGGTCAGGTTGCGCACGAAGAACCAGATGCCCAGCAGGGCCAGGGCCAGGAAGGCCCCGCCGATGAGGCTCACGCCGTTGCGTATGGCCCGGGGCGTGGCCATGTACTCATCCTCGGGCTGGGTGGCTCCCACGCTCCATCCGGCCAGGGGCACCGACGCGTAGCCACCGATCTTGTTCTGGCCCTTGTAGGTGTAGCTCTCAACCCCGGTGGCCCCGCTGGTCATCTTGGCGGCCAGCTGCTCCATGCCGGGGATGTTCTTGATATTGAGTTCCAGCACCACCTTGGGGTCCGGGTGGGCTATGGTCGCGCCGTTCTTGTCGGCCATGAAGGCGTAGCCGGAGTGTCCCAGCTTGGTGCCGGAGACCTTGCCGCCAAGGGCGTCGAGCTTCATTACCAAGGCGGTAATGCCGGCGAATTGCCCGCCGGGAACCGGTATCGGCGCGGAAACCACGGCCACGGGCTTGCCGCTGCTCTTGGACTTGACCGGCTGGCCGACCACCGCGGCCTTGGTGGACTTGGCCAGCTGGAAGTAATCCCGGTCGGCGACCTTGATGCCGAGGTACTTGCCGTCCTGGCCGTCGGCCACCACCGTACCCTCGGAGTCGGTCACCAGGAATCCCTCATAGTCTTGGCCGATGTCGCGCATGGCGTTCTTGAGCTTGTGGCTCAGGTCGTCGAGTTCGGCCTTGGATGCGGGCGCGCCTTCCTTGAGCACTTTGGCCGCGGCCTTGATGGTGGCGTTGCCCGTGGCGATGTCCTTGACAAGCTTGATCTCTTCCTGAAGGACCATCTGGATCATTTCGGCCAGGCTCTGGGCGGTGGTCTGGGCCGCCATGCGGCCCTGACGCTCCAGGGCGTCGCCGGCCTGCCAGATGGCGTACCAGGCCACGATCAACAGAGGGATGACCACCAGGCATCCTCCCCCCCACATCAGCTTCTTGCCCAAGGCCATTTTTCCCATGACTGCTGTGCTCCTTTATCGGCTAGGCGGGGCATTCCCTTGGCGCGAGCACGCCGAGAATTCAATCTAGGAATGGCTGTTTCCGTTGAATTTAATTAATAATAAACAAATTAACGGTGATAAACAAGAGCCAAGAGGCCACGCGACGGAAAACGCCGGCGATGTGCCGGCGAGGGTCGCCTCCTACGCGAGGGCCGCCCTCTCTTGCGGTATTACATAGTATTACATATAATCAATACAGGCACCCGTCCTTGAATCCCGGAGGAGCCCCTGCCATGGCCAGTTTCAGGCCCGCCTTGATCCTTTGTTGCCTGCTCGCGCTCCCGGCCGGGGCCTGGGCCCAGTCCGCCGGTCCTTTGCGCTGCTTCGTGAGCATCCCCCCCCAGGCCTGGTTCCTGGAGCGCCTGGGCGGCCAACTGGTGGAGGTGAAGGTCCTGGCTCCCCCCGGGGCCTCGCCCCACACCTTCGAGCCCACGCCCCGGCAGGTGGCGGCCCTGGGCCTGGCCCAGGTCTACTTCAGCCTGGGCCTGCCCTTCGAGCAGAAGATGCTGCCCCGGGCCCGGGCGGCCAGCCCCGGTCTCAAGGTGGTCGACACCGCCAAGGGGGTGGCCCTGCGCCGCTTGAGCGATGAGGAGGAGGAGTTCGAGGAGGCCGGCCACAACAAGGATGGCAATCGGCACGGGGGCGAGGCTGGCGGGCATGGCGAGCCCGATCCTCATTTCTGGCTCAGCCCCGCCCAGGCCCAAATCATGGCGGCCAACCTGGCCCGGGGGCTCGAGGAAGCCGACCCTGTCCATGCCGGGGCCTACGCGGCCAACCTGGGGCGTCTGGTCGAGGTAATCAAGGCCTTGGACCGCCGCCTGGCCGAGGTTCTGGCCCCGCACAAGGGCGGCGAGTTCCTGGTGTATCACCCCGCCTTCGGCTATCTGGGCGAGGCCTACGGCCTCCGCCAAGTGCCGGTGGAGATCGGCGGCAAGGAGCCTGGGCCCCGGCGCCTGGCCCGCCTGATCGACTTGGCCCGGGCCCGGGGCGTAAAGGTGGTCTTCGTCCAGCCCCAGTTCCCCGCCGCCAGCGCCAGACGCCTGGCCGAGGCCATCGGCGGGGCGGTGGTGCCCCTGGACCCCCTGGCCCGCGACTGGGCCGCCAACCTCGAAGGCATGGCCCGCGCTTTGGAATCCGGGGTCAGGGATTCCCGTCAGGGGTTGCAGGACCGCTGATACCAAACACCACGTAGTCATTCAAAGCCGTCCATGGCTTTGCATGCTTGCCGGACGGGCCGAAGCATAGTTTTGCCTGATATTCCGCATACTTGTGCATCAGGCGGGCCATCCCCGGGAGACCCCGGCCAACTTGTTGGCTGGGGTGGGCCTTGGCCCGCGCGCCAACCAATCGTTCAAAGTTATCCTTTGAACGATTGGTTGATGTGAAAAACCGGGGCCGGCCCGGCCGGAGGAGGCGCTCCGGCCGCGTGGACAGCTGCCCGCTCCCTGTTTCCTTTTACTGGCCAGGGAGAGAGGCTTTCGGTTAACATGAATCCGGCGGCCCCGCCGATGCGCCCGCAACATTGACGGCCGCCGGAAAAGGAGACCGATGGAGCCTGACCGTACCTGCAAACGTTGCTCGGTGGCGCGGGTCAACCTTCTCGTAAAGGCCTACCAAAAGGCCCATGAGGCCCAAGGAGGGCCGGTTTTGACGGCTTTGCGCGAGGTTTGCGATCTGGTCAAGCGCAAGGGATTCGAGGGGGCGGGGGTGCTGCTCGTTCCCGGCCTGAACGAAAAGGACCTGCGGGCCCATTGCTGGAACATCTCCTCGTTCATGAAGGACGAGGAGGCCGAAAGGATTCTGGGCGGGGTCTAGACGCGCCCTGGCCAGGTCTAGCCGGGAGACACGCTTCCCGGGTGCCGGGTTTTTGGGGCAACTTGTTAAAATTGTTATAACAGGTTATATCTTTCTTGGGTCGGCCCCAAGCATTTTAGCGCAGGGCGGACCTGGGCGGGCGAGTCATGGCCGCGAGCCGGCCCGCGTCTCGGCCATCCCATCCCCAGCGAGCGCCGTTGCATGAGTGAAACAGATTCCCCTAACGACAGCTTCCTCGACCCGGCCCTGGCCCTCGCCCTGGGCGGCGAGGGGGTGTTGGCCCTTGACCGCTCGGGCCGGGTGCTGGGCTGCAACCAGACCGCCCGCCAGATATTGGGGGAGGGCCTGGAACGCGGCGAGGGCTTCGAGCCTCAGCGCCACTTCGACGGACCCAGCCTGGCCGAGGTGCAGGCCTCCCTGGACGCGGCCTTGAGCGGTGAGCCCTGCCAAGGCCAGACCGCCAGGGCCTTGGACCGGCTGGGGCAGAGCTTCCAGTGCCGCTACTCGGTCAACCCCCTCTTCGGCCAGGGCAACCAGGTCATGGGACTGCTCCTGAACTTCCGCGACGAGGAATTCGCGACTCTCACGGAGAGCGGCTGGGGCGACGACAAGCTCTCCATCCTGCCCCGTCTGGGCTACCAAAGCCTCTTCGAGAGCCTGGCCGAGGGTATTTTCACCATCAACACCCGCTGGCGCATCACCTCCTTCAACCAGACCGCCGAACACATCACCGGCTACCGCCGGGAGGAGGTGCTGGGCCGCCACTGCTGGGAGATTTTCCGCTCCGACCTCTGCCAGGCCAGCTGCCCCCTGCGCACCACCTTGGAGAGCGGCATCACCCGCATGGACCAG
>JAJZPI010000020.1 GCA_021811275.1 Deltaproteobacteria bacterium | reverse complement strand
TCATGAGCCTGGAGAACCGCATGAAGTGCGGCATCGGCATCTGCGGCCGCTGCAACGTCGGGCCTCACTACGTCTGCAAGGACGGGCCGGTCTTCACCAAGGCGCAGCTGGACAAGCTGCCTCGCGAGTATTGATCAAGCAATTCCGCAGCCCCCATGGGGCAAGGAGGTCATCGTGTCGCAAGAACCCGCCATCACCCCCAAGTCGCTGCCCGAGGAAGCGGCCAAGAAGCTGGCTTCCCTCAACCTCAACTTGTGCCTGACCTGCGGCACCTGCGCCGGCGGCTGTCCGGCCACCGGGACCGAACGCCTGAACGGTATGGACATCCGCAAGGTCTACCGCATGTTGGCCTATGGCATGATCGACGAGGTGGTGAACTCGGACTTCCCCTGGATCTGCACCGGGTGCGGACGCTGCGCGGCGGCCTGCCCCATGAACCTGGACACCCCGGCCATCATGGGCTACATGAAGCACCTGCGTGACCGTGACAAGGTGCCCGGCGTGCTCCACAAGGGCGTGCTCCAGGTGCTCAAGACCGGCAACAACATGGGAGTGCCCAAGGACGACTACCTTATGACCATGGCCGACATGGGCAAGGAGGTGGCCGAGGACTGCTGCCCCGGTTTCTACGTGCCGGTGGACAAGCAGGACGCCGACGTTCTCTTCTTCCCCAACTCCAAGGAGGTCTTTAGCGATTTCGAGGACATGAAGTGGTGGTGGAAGATTTTCTACGCCGCGCGCGAAAACTGGACCATCCCCAGCGAGAACTGGGAGGCGGTGGACTGGGGGCTTTTCACCGGCAACTACGAGGCCACCCACATCCTGGCCCAGCGCAAGATAGAGATGATGAAGCGCTTCAACATCAAGCGCCTGATCATGCCCGACTGCGGCGGCGGCTCCTACGGTTGCCGCATGGGCATGAAGATGTGCAAAATGGACGACCCCGCGTCCGAGATCAACTACGTATACCTCTACGAGTATCTGGTGGAGATCATCAAGTCCGGGCGCATCAAGCTGGACAAGTCCGTCAACGCGGGCAAGGTCTTTACCTGGCACGACTCCTGTAAGCACGGCCGCGAGCTGGAGCGCCACTTTGGTCACGGTTACTACGAGGAGCCGCGCTGGATCATAGAGCAGTGCGTGGACCAGTTCGTGGACATGACTCCCAACCGCGTGAACGGCTACTGCTGCGGGGCGGGCGGCGGCAACTGGCCCATGCCCTATGAGAAGGAATCGGCTTTCCACGGGCGCAAGAAGTACGAGAGCATCAAGCAGACCGGTGCCAACGTGGTGGTGGTGGGCTGTTCCAACTGCCACGACCAGATCATGAAGCGCTATCCAAAATTCTACCCGGACTGCGACTACGAGGTGAAATACATCTGGGAACTCATCGCCGACAGCCTGATCATCGAGCCCCTGAATGACGAAGATGTGGAAAAGGCCGAAGCCGAGGCGGCGGCCCAATGGGAGCGCCTGGGCATCGACCCCGACGCGGGCTACGAATAGCGCTCGAACATCGCACGTTGGGGAAGCGGCTTGCTCGCTCACACCTGGGCCATAGTGCCGGCGGGGAGGCTGTCCTCGACCAGCGAGGCCGGTGGGCGATCGCTTCCCCTGGGTGAGACGGCTGGGTTGGGATTGGTGCTGGATTTGTTCCAGCGGGCGGGGGTGGCCGAGACCTTGGTGGTTGTCGATGGACAAGACCAGGACATGTGCCCTCGGATCCTGGCCGGGGGCGGCAAACCTGTCATCAACGACAATCTGAAGCAGGGCATGTTCTCCTTGGTGCGGGCCGGCGTGGCCGCCTTGCCCACCGACTGTCGTTCCTTCTTCGTGCTGCCGGTGGATTTGCCCCTTGTCCGGCTCTCCACCCTGGCCGCCCTGGCCCGCGCTCTGGCGGCGGAAGAACACTTGGCGGCGGTTCCCACCCACGCCCAGCGGCGTGGGCATCCGCCCCTACTCTCTGGAGCCTTGGCAAACAACCTCATGGCCTGGAAACGGGAAGGAGGGTTGCGCGCCTTCTTGGAAGATTTGGGGGCGGGGTTGTCCTTGGTTTCGGTGCGAGACCCCGGCATCCACCAGAGCCTGGATTCCCCCGAGCACTGCCGCGCGGCTCTCCGCTTATGGGCGGCTCGGCGCGGCGGCCAATGAGCGCCACGCTGCGGCTCGGGTCTAGGTCGGTATCAGAGGCGGGCTAAGGCCCCCCCGGCCCCGCAGCCCAGTGCCGCGTTCTCCTGTGAAGCTCCGGCCTCCAGTATCTCCAGGCCGCCCAGGGCGACGTGTTCGGCGCGTCGATGAGCACCGCCACGGCCATCATGGCCAGCGTGCCTATCTACGGGTGGGCGGCGGCCGCGGCCATGCAGGTCTTCAACCTCTTGGCCGATGACTTCATGGGCGAGCCCGGCCCTCCGCGTTTCTCGTGCGAGGTCAGCCTCAGCCTGGACGCCGATGGGCACGCGCAATACGCCTACGACGACGGCGGGGACGGGGTTCTGCGCTCCGCCGGCGAGAGCCTGGGCGGGGCCCTGACCGGGCTGGTGGACTCCCTGGCGGACTCCGGGGTGCGGGTGGACTACGGCGGCATCCCCAGCCTGCGCGTGCTGGCCGAGGCCGGCGACCCCGAGCTTTACTTGCAGATCAACAGCACGGCCAGGTTTGGGGAGGACAGGGCCGCGGCTTGGAGCTAGGCGGCCCGCTAAGGCAGGGGCAGGCCCTCGCAGAAGGCGCGCAGGCGCTCGAAGTAGGCCGGGCCGCCGACCAAGTAGGTGTCGTTGTGGCCGGCCCCGGCCAGGGTGTAGAACTCCTTGGGCTGGGGCGCCGCCTCGTACAAGGCCCGGCCCAGCTCGTAGGGCACCACCTCGTCGCGGTCGCCGTGGATGAACAGGGCGGGGCAGCGCAGGTTTCCGATCCGGCTCAGGGAATCGAAGCGGCCGGCCAGCCAGCCCGGCAGCAGGGGTAGGGGGTAGTGCGCCCGGGCCATGGCTCCCAGGTTGGTGAAGGCGGACTCCAGGATGACCCCGGCGCAGCCGTCCCGGCCGGCCAGGTCCACCGCCGCCGCGCCGCCCAGGGAACGGCCGAAGACCACCATGCGCTGGCCCTCGGCGCGGGCCTTTTCCCCGGCCCAGGCGAAGGCCGCCTCGGCATCCAGGTAGAACCCGCGTTCCCCCGGTGAGCCCTCGCTCAGGCCGTAGCCCCGATAATCGAAGATGTATACGCCGAGCCCCACCTCCAGCAGGCGCTTGATGTTGTCCAAACGGTGGGAGATGTTGCCGGCGTTGCCGTGGCAGAACAGCAGCAGGGTGCGGCTGGGGGCGGGGAAGTGCCAGCCGTGTAGGCGGACCCCGTCGGCGGCGGTCACCCATACCTCCTGATGGACCAGGCCCCAATCCCCAGGGGTGGACTCCAGCCGGCGTTCCGGAAAAAAGATGAATCCAGAAAGCATGTTGTCGCAGCCCGCGCCAAGGAGGAGCATTAGCCAGGCCAGCCCGGCCAGCCTGCGCCCCGGGCGATGCCCCCAGGTCCGGCGTCCCAAGCTCTGCGGTTGCGCCCGCCCCAACATTCCTCCCCGCGTGCCCCGCGCTGGTTGAATCCAGTCCTCCGAGGCCCTTCATTTACTGTAGGACAAGACAGTCTTATCGGGCAAGACAAGTCGAGTTCCCGGCTTTGGGGGCGGCCAAGCCCTCCGGCAATAGACCGTCTCGGGGAGCCGCCAGGGCCCGATAGCACAAGCGGCCAATATTTTTCTTTAAAACCTGTGACTGAAATTTTGGCCGTGGGCTTGTCCCTTGAAGGCCGGTTTTTGGCACAAGGGTTGCTCTATGGTAGGCCAGCCGCCCCAAACTGCCGCGCGGTAAATCGCGAGGAAAGGACCTGGAAGATGAGCGCCACGCCTAAAAGGATTGCCGAGGCACAGGCCAGGCCGGCCTGTCTGGGGCCGGATCCCAAGGGTAGCCCCCGGCCCGGCCGCCGGGTGCGGGCCAAGGCGCCGCGCACGGTCACCGTCACCCTCGAGGATGTCATTAACGCGCTGCATGACTGCACCGACAACGATGAGCTGGTGGTGGCCGTGCTCTCCAACCTGTTGCAAACCGGCCTACTGCGGTCCCTGCCCAGGTACCAGACAACGGTTTGCTCTGCCGCCGCCTGAGGCAGCCGGCCCTCGGGGGGGCTGCTGGCGGCGGGTTCGGCAAAAGCCCGCTCAGCTAGGTAGAGAGACCTTGGTCCCGGGGCTTGATTGCCAAGGACCGGTTACGCGGTGAAGGATGCGCCTGCTGGTTGGGGAATCGTCCCGCGGTCTTGAACGCCGATCAAGCGGACAGGAAAGCAGGCGAGAGGCTAAGCTAAGAGGGGAAGGTTGGTAACATGGCGGAAATACTTTTGGTCTACGGCAGTTGCTATCTGGGTGGGGCTATGGGATTGGCCTTGGGCTATTTGGTGTTCCGGCCTGAGAAGGTAAAAATCTAACCCCTGAAGGCGGCGAGGCCAGCGGGGGACATCCCCGGGTCCGGGCCACCCCAAGGCCCGGCCTCAAGGACAGCCCTAATGAAGGGCGCAACCCTCCCTGCCGGTCCGCCAAGGCCCCGCCGCCAAGCATGTTTGCCGCCTCCCTGCCGGTGGTCTCCTTCCAGGCTCTCCGTGCGGCCTGAACCCGCAACATGATCGCGGTCTGGTCCAGGAAGCGGACCACCGGCAGAGCGGTGGCAAGCGAAATAGGCCCCCTCTGGGGCAACCAGCCCCCCGACTCGTCTTGAAAATCATGCGCGCGCCCCCAGTCGTTAAACCCGGGGCGGCTCGCCTCCCTTGGTAGCCATTTCGATCAGGCGCTGGGTCATCTTTATGACGGCGGTCTTGGCCTTTTCGGCGGCATGGGTGGGGCAGATGGCCTGCATGTCGGCCTGGATTATCTCGTCATCATAGTCCAGGAAGCCGAGGAAGTCGAAGCCTTCCAAGGCCTTTTGCAGGTACTCCTTGTCTTTTTCCGAACGGATTTTGTTGCCCACGATGAGCAGGCGGGTGAGCCCTATGTCGCCGGCCAGTTCGCGGATGTGGGCGGCGGTGTCCACCGAGCGCCGGCCCGGCTCCACGACGACCACAAGGAAGTCCACGCCCCGGGAGGTGCCGCGGCCCAGGTGCTCCAGGCCGGCCTCCATGTCCAGAATGATCACGTCCTTGCCCAGGAGCACCAGATGGCTCATGAGGGCCTTGAGCATGGTGGAGGCCGGGCAGATGCAGCCGCCGCCGCCCTTCTTGACCGTGCCCATGACCATCAGGCGCACCCCGTCGTGCTCCACGGAGAGCCGCTCGGGCAGGTCGTGGACGGTGGGATTGAGCTTGAAGAAGGTGCCCGCGCCCTCGTCCCTGGCCTCGGTGCGCTCCATGATGAGGTCCTTCATGTCGCTGATGGGCACCAGCTTCTGGTAGTCCGGAAAGCCCAAGGCCTGGCCCAGGTTGGCGTCCGGGTCGGCGTCCACGGCCAGTACCTTGAAGCCCCGCTCGGCCAGGGCCCGGGCCAGCATGGCCGCGAAGGTGGTCTTGCCCACGCCGCCTTTGCCGCTTATCGCTATTTTCATGGTGCGTCTCCTTGGTTTAGTGGCCGCAGCCGCCGCTCCGCGCCAGGGTGGGCGGCTGGGCGTAGAGCCTTATAAGCTCTTCGAGGTCAGCCTCGCAGCCGCGGCCGTCGGGATGGCGCTGTTTGCATTGCCGGCCCCGGCCGGCCCCGGTCATGGTCTTCAGCAGGGGCAGGGTGTAGGCCCCCTGGCGGATGGCCTCCACCAGCGCGCCCTTGGTCATGGTCTGGCAATAGCAGACCGTTTCCTCGTCGCTGGCCTGGCTCCAGTCGCGTGCGGGAGCCAAGCGCAGAGAGTGGTCGCCGTCGTGGTGGCCGCAGCCGCAGGAATGATCGTGTTCGCCGGCCATGGGTTAAACCCCCTCCAGGGTGGTCGCCTTGGGGCCGGCCTCGCGGCGGCGCCCTGAAACAATGTTAAGGCCGGTCAAGGCGGCGCGCCAGCGGCGTGCCGCCGCTGGCGTAGCGGGTCGGGCGGCCTCGAGCTCCGAACCAATCTCGCCAGCTCCCGCACAACTTTTTTCTAACATACAAGGGGAGGGGTTTATCCCCGCCCGTCTTTCATTTGATGCGGCGAGCCCGCAACGCTTAGCCAGATAAAGATGAATTCGGAAGGTTGCTTCGCCGCATCCCCCCGGGATGCTCCCCGCAATGACACTTATCCCTATATGTGCGAGCTTAAAATGGGAGCGCGCAAGGCCCGCGCAGGCGAAAGCGCCACCCGACCCGCCCTGCCCAGCCGCGGGCACGCGGCCTTGGAGTCTGTCGGAGTAATTCTCCGACACGCTCCTGGGCGGGCCTAGCTCCTGGCCATGGCCACCATGGCCTGCACGGCCGGGTTTCAGCCCCGGGCGGTGGCTTTTCTTCCCTTCCCCGCCCCGGCGCGCGGCTGCGCCCGGCTTGCGGGGCCGTTTCACCGATACGGCCACTTCCCAAGAAGACGGCCTACTTCCTGGCCAGGGCCATCATCTTGTAGATGGGCAGGCCGGCGGCCAGCGCCACGTCCTCGGTGCTCAGGTAGTGGCCGATGTTCTTGTCCATGAGCACGTTGCCCTCGGGCGGGAACTCCTCGTCGCCAGCCCAAAGCACCATCAGGAAGCTCACCAGGGGGAAGGCCCGGACGATGACCGAGGCATCGCCGGTCTCGCCGCCGGGGGCTCCGCCCACCTTGGGGGCCAGCTCCAGCAGGAGCTCCGGGCGGGACCCGAAGAACTTGACCAGGGGGTCCTTGGCCCTTTTGACGAAGGCGGACCAGTAGAACTCGCCGGACTCCACCTCGCGGAAGGTGATCCACTGGCCGGCCGGGGGAGCGCCGTCGGCGTTCCGCAAGTAGTGCAGGATCAGGGCCTGCTCGGCCAGAGGCAGGGAAGGCAGCTCGTCCAGGGCGCGGACGGCCATGGGGTTCCAGGCCACGGCAACCGGCCGGCCATAGTAGGCCAGGGTCAGGCCCGGGCCCTCGGACAGAGGCTCGGCCCCGGCCAGACGGGCAACCTCGGCGGGGTCGCGTCCGGCCAGCTCCCGGGCGGCCAGGTCGAAACTCATCTGATAGTCGTCGACACGGGGCATGGGACTCTACTCTCCTTGTGCTTGCGACACGGCTTGGTCGCCGCCCTCGGCGCTGTCCAGGGCGGTGCGGGCCAGCCTGAGGGCGTATTCCGCCCGGTCCTTGCCGCTCATTTCGGCTTCCTGGCAAGCCTCTATTATATCCTTGAGCGCCTCGCGCATGACCAGCCAGGAGGCGCAGAGCCCGGCCACCGCCTCGGGGCCGGCCAGGGCGCGAAAACCGATGTTCACCCCCCGGCTCTCGCTCTTGGCCGCTTCCAGGATGCCGCGAACCTGCCTGCCGTCCATGTTCGCCTCCCTCCAAAATGGCTCGCCCATGCTAACCGCGCCCGCCCCCGGCTGTCCAGCACGCTCTGTCCCGGCGCTGGAGCTTGGGCGCGGGCTGCGGTATCTTGGGGCCATGGCCAAGAAGAAAAAGAAGCGGCAAGAGCCGCGACCCCAGGCCCCCGCGGCCTTCAACGCCCCCTTCGCGGGGCTTAAGGACTCCCTCAGGCAGGCCGAGCCTCCGGCTCCCTCCCGCGCCGCCGCCACGCCCGCCCCGGCCATACCCGCCCGCCCGGCCGGACCGGAACCCGAGCCGGACGAGATGCTCCTGTTCGCCCGGGCCATGAGCGGGGTCTCGCCCCTGTCCCTGAGCGCCGGCAACCGGCGGGAGCCTTGCCGGGAGCCCCGGCCCGCCTACCTGGACCAGCCCCTGGACGAGGATCTGGAGGTAATGGCCCAACTGGCCGACCTGGTCAGCGGCCTGACCGAGTTCGACCTGCGCTACAGCGACGAGTACCTGGAGGGGTCCCTGCCCGGAGTGGGCCAAGAGCTTAGGGAACGCCTGGCCCGGGGCGAGTTTCCCGTCCAGGACTACCTGGACCTGCACGGCCTGGACCGCCAGGCGGCGCGCGATTCCTTGGAGAAGTTCCTGCACGGCGCGCTGGGCCGTGGTCTGAGGCACGTGCTCGTCGTCCACGGCAAGGGGCAGGGCTCGCCCGAGGGCATACCGGTGCTCAAAAGGGCCGTAGCGGCCTGGCTTACCCAGAAGCGCCTGGGCCGCTGGGTGCTGGCCTTCTGCACCGCCCGCCAGGGCGACGGCGGCGAGGGGGCCCTCTACGTGCTCCTGCGCAAATGGCGGGGTCCGGGGCGGCTGACGTTCTAGGCCCGCGGCCGCCCCATGGGCCCGGGACTTGTCCCGGCGATGCCTACGCCCGGCGCTCCAGGGCCTTGGCCAGGGTGGCCAGCAGGTCTTTCATGCGGAAGGGCTTCTGGATGAAGCCGGCCAGTCCCTTGCCGGTGAAGCGGCTGGTGGCTTCCTGCTCGTTGTAGCCGCTGGCCAGGATCACCGGCACTTGGGCGCTGATCCGGCGCATCTCGCCGAAGGCCTGCTCGCCGTTCAGGTGCGGCATGGTCATGTCCAGGATGACCGCCTTCAGCTCGCCTGCGCGTTCGCGGAAGATATCCACCCCCCGCCTGCCGTCCTCGGCGGTTATCACCTTGAAGCCCTGGCGCTCCAGCATCATCTTGGTCACGCTGCGCACCGACTCCTCGTCGTCCACCACCAGGACAAGCCCCCCCTCCGCCGGAGGGGCGGGGGCCTCCGCGGCCGGCCGGCTCTCCCCGGCTTCGGGCCGGCCGGCCCGGCAGGGCAGGAGCACCTTGAAGCTGGTGCCCCGGTTGGGCTCGCTGTAGACTTTGATGGCCCCGCGGTGTCCGCGCACGATGCCCAGAACCGCGCTGAGCCCCAGGCCGCGCCCGGCGAACTTGGTGGTGAAGAAGGGATCAAAGATGCGGGCGCGGGTTTCGGCGTCCATGCCTTGGCCGGTGTCGCTCACTTCAAGATAGGCGTAGTAGCCCGGTTCCAGATCATCGTCCACGTAGGTTCCCTTGAGGTAGTTCTGGTCCACCTCGGTCACCCCGGTGGAGATGGTCACCACCCCGCTGCGTTGGCCGACGGCCTCGGCGGCGTTGGTGATGAGGTTCATCACCACCTGGCGGATCTGGGTGGCGTCCACCTCCACCGCCGGCAGTTGGGAGTGGTAATCGTACTTGAGCACCACGTTTTTGGGAATGGAGACCCTGAGCAGGTGGCCCATCTCGTCCACTAGGCGGTTGAGGCTCAAGGCGTGGACCATGAAGTGGCCCTTGCCCGAATAGGCCAGCATCTGGTTGGAAAGCTCCGAGGCCCGGATGGCGGTGTCGCGCAGGTCCTCCAGCCGCCGGCGCGCGGGCGACTCGCGGGGTATGTCCAACAGCGCCAGGTCGGCGTTGCCCAGGATGCTCACCAGCAGGTTGTTGAAGTCGTGGGCGATGCCCCCGGCCAGCACCCCCAGGCTCTCCAGCTTCTGGGCGTGCTGGATCTGGGCCTCCAGTTGCTTGCGTTCCTCCTCGGCCTTCTTGCGGGTGGTTACGTCTGAGAAGATCACCGCGAAGCGCCCGGGTTCCGGCGAGAAGGCCGCCACCTCGAAGTGCTTGTCCAGGTCCTGGGCGTAGTTCTCGAAATAGGCGGGTTTGCCTGTCAGGGCCACCCTGCCGTAGGTCTCGATCCAGCGGGGCTCGGTCCCGGGCATGGCCTCCCGGACGGTGTGGCCTACGATCTCCTCACGCTTGAGTCCGGTCAGGCGCTCGAAGGCGGGGTTGACCTCCAGGAAGCGGTAGTCCGCCGGCTTGCCGTCCTGTTCGCAGATGATCTCGTGCAGGGCGATGCCGTTGAGCATCTCGGTGAACATCTGCTGATAGCGCCGCTCGCTTCTGGCCAGCTCGGCCTCGGCCCGGCGCTGCTCGGTGACGTCCTCGCCCGAGCAGAGCGCTCCGGTCACGCGTCCGGTTTCGTCCAGGAAATAAGCGTTATGCCAGGAAATCAGGCGCTCCTTGCCGTCCCTGGCCAGGATCGGGTTCTCGAAGTATTCCAGCAAGTCCAGCTCACCGCCCACCAGCTTGCGGAAGACCTGTCCCACCTCCTGGCGGTGGCTTTCGGGCAGGAAGGTCTCGAACCAGTTCTTGCCTAGTATCTCCCCCTCGGCGTAATCCAGCACCTGGCAACATTTCTTGTTGGCCAGGGTCACCCGGCCCTCGGTGTCCAGGGCCACGAAGATGGTGCCGGCCACGTCCAGATAGTTCTGGGCCCGGTCGCGCTCGCGGAGCAGGGCCTCCTGGGCCTGGCGGCGGACGCTGATGTCCATGCCGTAGATGTTCAGATAGCCTTCCTGGGCCATGGGGGCGAAGCTCAGGGCGAACACCTTGTCGTGGGCTTCCAGGTCGCGCTGGATGAGCCCCCCGCCGGCCAGGGCGGCCTCGGCGGCCTGGCGCCAGGGCGAGGGTAATCGCTCGCCGACCTGACGCCCCCAATATCCCAGTAACACGGCGGAAGCCGGGTTGGCGTAGATGATCTCGCCTTGGCGGTCCACCCGGAGCACCGGATTGGGGTTCTCGCTGGGGAAGCGGGCCAGCCAGCGCGCCCTTTCCTCGGCCCGCTTGCGCTCGGTGATCACGTCGAAGATCGCCACGAAGTGTTCGGGCCGGGGGCAGTATACGGAGACTTCGAACCACATCTCCAGGGCCTCGACGTAGGTCTCGAACTTCTCGGGCCGGCCGGTCCGGGCCACCCGGCCGTATATGGCGAACAGCTCGGGGTCGGCTTCGCGAATGCCGGGGATCACCTCGGATACCGGCTTGCCGGCTACGTCCTTGAGCCCGGTGAGCCTGGCAAAGGCGTCGTTTACGTCCAGGTAGATGAAGTCCTGGGGTTGGCCGTCGGCGAAGATCATTCGGCAATGGGCCACGCCGTTCAGCATGTTCTCGAACAGGGAACGGAAGTGTTCCTCGCTCTCGCGCAGGGCCTTCTCCGCCTTCTTGCGCTCGCTTATGTCGGTGACGAAGGCGAAGAAGTACTCGGGCCTTCCCTCCTCGTCCCTGGCCAGATGGACGAACATCTCCACGGGAACCAGGGAGCCGTCCTTGCGGATGTACTCCTTTTCGTAGCGCACGGGCCGGGAGTCGCGTAACAGCTCGGCCAGCTTTTCCTCCTCGACGGCCTGCCACCGCGCTGGAGTCAAATCCCTGGACCAGTCGATGGCCCTGAGCTCCTGCTCTGCGTAGCCCAGCAGATCGAGGTAAGCGGGGTTGCAGAGGCCCAGGCGGCCGTCGGCGTAGCCTACGGCAAAGGGCTGCGAAGAGTTTTCCAGCAGACCGGACAGCCGCGCGGCCTGGCGCTGGCTCTCGCGCAGGGCCTCCTCGGTCTGCTTGCGCTCGGTGACGTCCACGGCGAAGGCCAACACCCCGGCCACCCGGCCCTGGTCGTCATGCCAGGGAACCTTGTCCGTGCGCACCGAGCGCAGCTCGCCGGCGGCGTTGGCGTAAAGCTCCTCGATGCCTATCTTGGGCGTTCCGGACCCGATTACCTCCAGGTCGTCCTGGTGGTACTTTTCCGCCAGCCACTCGGGAAATACCTCCCGGGCGTGCCTGCCCTCGATTTCCTCAACGCGCCTGCCCATCATTTTGGCCGTGGCCTGGTTCACGCGCAGGAAGCGGTTCTCCTTGTCCTTGAACCAGATGGTGGCCGGCATGGAGTCCAGGATGGTTTGCATCTCCCGCGTGCGCCGGGCCAGGTCCTGCTGGACCCTCTTGAAGTCCGTTACGTCGCGGGCCACGGCGTAGAGCAGGCCCTCGTCCGGGGCCGGCCTGGTCATCCAGGAGAACCAGCGGTAGTCTCCGCCCTTGGTGCGGTAACGGTTCTCAAAGTTGATGGCAGGCTGGCCCTGGGTGAGGTCGGCCATCAAGGCGATGGTGCGGTCTCGATCATCGGGGTGGACCAGGTCCAAGAAGGGAGCGGCCAGTAGCTCCTCCTGTGAATAGCCCAGCACCCGCTCGAATGAGGGGTTGACGCGTTTGAAATAGCCGTCCAGACCGGCGATGCAGAGCAATTCCTCGGAGAGGTTGAAGAAGTTGTCCAGCTCCCTTTGCCCCCGGCGGGCCTGGGTGGTCACCTGGAAAAAAACCAGGATTCCCTCTCCTGAAGGATAAACCTTGACATCGTACCAATTGGCATAGGGCTCGACGCCGAAATAGGTTTCGAAGGACCGCGGCGATCTCTCCTGCAGGGCGCGGGCGTACTGCTCCTCGAAGATCGAGCCCTTGGCCTCGGGAAATGCCTCATCGAACATGCGGCGGCCCAGCACTTCGGCGGCCGGCCGCCCCAGCAGACGCTCGGCCGCTTGATTGAAGTGAGTGACCCTGAAGTCCCGGTCGAGGCTGAACACGCCGTCGCTGATTCCCAAGAGAAGTTCCGACAGGCGAGGACCGCACCCCTGTTCGGCGCAAGGATCGGGATGCTCGGGTCTCTGTTTTTCCCCGGTCATGGCTGAATGCACCCCCATTGTCTGCCAAGCTGTTTTTAATTGAGTTGATAGTGACCGGCCGGCGCCTAGTATGGAATGATATTTTAAAACAAGCTGTTGGCCAGGGCAAAACAAAATACTGGCGGTTCGCCTGAAAGCGGCTCCAAATCCTCCGCGCCCTGAAAATGGTCTGGAGCGGGTTGACGAGGCGAGACCCGCCATGGCCGGAGATTTCTTCTTTGCTGGCGGGGGAGGTGCTCGTCGCCTCCCGCTTATTTAACGACGAGGCGCGGACAACCCTGGCCAACACAGGGCCCCGTGCCCGTTGGAGCCCGGCGGTCCGCCGCCAAGGCTTGACAAAAAGGCGCAACTAGGGATAGCCTCATGCAAATCGCTAACCAGTCCAGGAGGACAAGGTGAGGCCGGCCCGTTCAATCCGCATAGCGCTTTTCATCATTCTGGCCGTCGCCGTCCTGGCCGCCGGCTGCGCCTACACCACCGTGGCGGTGAGGGAAAAGCTGCCCCAGCCCGGACCGGTGGTAAAGGCCGGCCTGACGGCAGACATGCCCCCCGTGGCCGACAGCAGGCAATGGCCGACGCAGGTATCCACCCAGCCCATACCCAACGTGCGCATCTTCGCCGACGAGATAACCGCCAAGGTCAGAACCGGCCTGGTGGATTCGGGCCTGTTCACCAGGCTGGACCCGGTGGCGCACGCCGCACCGCCGGATCATTCCGTGGCCAACTTCGCGCGGCCCCGCTTGAGCATATCCATCAAGACCTTCCTGGTGGCCAACCTGGGCTACAACGCCTGGGTGGCGCCCCACCTGCTTTTGGACGGCGCCCTGCTGCCGGTCTTCACCGGCGTGCTGATTTCCACCCAAGGCCGGGTGGACAGCGGGGCCTATATCCTGCCCAGCACCCGCCTGGGCACCTCCATCGGGGCCAAGGTGCAATACTTCGAGCCCGGCATGGCCGCCCCGGTGCTGGAAAAGGACTATCTGGTCAGGGTGGAGATGGAGGCGGTCAGCGAGCGCCGGCTGCTCCACAGCCTGGAAAAAGGCGAGACCTACGGGATCGAGATCGGCAAGGATGAGGGCTACCGCACCCTGAATCTTTTCGTGGAGACCGTGGCCCGCGACGCGCGCTGGGCCTACCTGCCCGAGTTCCGCCGCCTGGTCAAGGCCGAAACCGTGGTCAAGGCCGCCCCGGCCGGCGAGAAGCAGATTCGGGCCTTGGACGGCGTGTTGGACCTCCTTAAGCCCCTGGCCTACACCGAGGAGGAGGTAAAGGTGCTGCGTGACGGCTATCTCGATGCCGGCCCGCGCGCCACCATCGCCAACGACATGCGGGCCCGCTTCCTGAACCTGGCCAACGCCAAGGAGCTACCGCCCTCGCAGGTCATCAGCGAGGAACAGGCGGTGAAGCTATTCGACGACCCCGCCCTGCCCAAGGCCGAGGTGGAGTCGGTGCTGGCCGACCGCGTCATGGCGCTGGCGGTGAAGGTGATGACCAACCTCGTAGTCGAGCCGGCGGTCCCCACCCTGACCAGCCAGCCCGGCGCCCGGCCGGGCGTTGCGCCCGGAGCGCAAACATTCCCCTCCCAGCCCGCCATGGCCGGCCGGCCCAGTCCGCCGGTACAGGCCAGGCCGGCCCCGGGATATTCGCCGGGCAAGGCCGAAGCCAAAAAGGCCTCGGCCTCGGCCCAGGCAATGTCGGCCGCGCTTAGCGGGGAGATTGCCGCCCGGGTCAAGCAGGACCCCCGTCTCCAGTCCCTGCTTATCAACCAGGCCGAGAAGGCGG
Source organism: Deltaproteobacteria bacterium (assembly GCA_021811275.1). GTDB lineage: Bacteria > Desulfobacterota > Desulfarculia > Desulfarculales > Desulfarculaceae > JACRDC01. Next base: position 20,743 of record JAJZPI010000020.1, on the reverse strand, counting down.
TGGGGGACTCCTGGGCGCCGATGAAGGGCTTGCTGGAGCAGGTGGGGTCGCCTTCGACCAAGAGATACCTGGAACAGCGCACCAGCTAGAGCCCGGCCGACGGCCGTGGGGGAGCCCGCCAGGACGTGAAGGTAATCGCGCCCAGCTCCGAGATTCTTTTCCTGCCCGAGGGCCATGAGGTCCTGGGAGCCTTGGAGCGCTACGGCCGCACCTGCTACAAGTCCGAGGACAAAATCACCCCGGACTCGGCGGCGGACTTTGTGCGCCGCATCATCAAGAGCGGCCATCACAGCGTGATCGAACATGCGGTGATGACCGTGCGCTTCGTCTGCGACAGGGGAGTGACCCACGAGCTGGTGCGCCACCGTCTGGCCGCCTACAGCCAGGAGAGCACCCGCTACGCCAACTACTCTCAGGACAAGTTCGGCGGCGGGATCACCGTCATTCGACCCCTTTTCTGGCTGCCGGGCTCCCGGGAGTACCAGACCTGGCTCCAGGCCATGGAGCAGGCCGAGGCGGCCTACCTGGCGCTGTTGAAAATGGGCGCCCGGCCCCAGGAGGCCCGGGGCGTGCTCCCCAACAGCCTAAAGACCGAGATCGTCATGACCGCCAACCTGCGCGAGTGGCGGCACGTGCTGGGCCTGCGCTCGGGAAAGGCCTCCCACCCCCAAATCCGCGAGATCATGCTCCCGCTGATCGACAAGTTGCGCGGGCGTCTGCCGGTGATCTTCGACGACCTCCACCAAGGCTACCTGTCAGAAATCCAGGACCTGCAAAGGCAGGTTGATGCCTGGGAGGCCGCGGCGGCCCGGGGCTAGGGGCCGTCCCCCCCGTCCTTGCTCCGCGCCGCCGCTTGGCAGGGGCAGGTGGCTGTGCTAAGTTTGGACTCCGCCACCTGTCCCCGTAGCTCAGCAGGATAGAGCGACGGCCTCCTAAGCCGTAGGCCTCCGGTTCGAATCCGGACGGGGACACCAGAAACTACAGGGGCTTTGGCTTCGGTCAAGCCCCTTCCTTTTGGCCGGGGCTTCTCCAGCGTCTTGCCGGGGGCCTGGATAATCGCCGCAGCTTTTCGCTCTCCTGGTCCAGCACCTAACTAACCCCAAGCAGCCCCAGGCTCGGCGGAGCTAGTGGTTACCTCGCGGGATCGTCTTTTCCCACTTCTTTTCCCGGACCAACGCGTTGGCTTCGAACAGTTGTCGGATGGTGGTCAGGGTGAAGTTCTTCTCGTCGGAGACCATGCGGAATTTCACCATGAGGCGGAGCGCCCGACCCGGCGGCTGGATGGCGTAATCGGTCACCGCCTCGTAGGTCGCGTGGGCCGGATCCTTGTCGTTAACTTTCCAGGTGTTTTGTTCCTGCATGTGGTACCTAGTGTCCCGGATGGTCATCTTCTGATTGATTCCGCAGGAATACACCGCCGCGCCCGTCTCCTGGTTATACTCGATATTCGTGCTTTTCCCCTCGTCCTCTTCCTCGTAGGACGCGTCGGGCGGCCACTCCTCCGGCTCGGGCTTGGGGAGATCGCAGGCCGCGGTGAGGGTGTTCTTCTCGACCACAGGCAGTTCTATGCTGGTGTCGGGTCCAGGATGAAGCCTGGTGGCGCCTTTGTAAGGAGTGGGCCAGGCCATGGGGAATTGGGCGTTGCTGATGGACAAACGGATCTTGTGCTTGGGCCTGAACCGCCAAGTCGTAAAGTGAATCTCGGCGGCGAGTTTGGTCTTTTCGCCGGGAACCAGTGGCGACTGCTTCAGACGCGATTGCCGGTCAGCGGGGTTGATGAGCGTCCCGCTGACCAGCGACACTTTCCCGTCCGGCCAGACGTCCTCCAACCGGACCGACCATTGATACAGCGGGGCGTCCGCCGAAACGGTCAAGTTGACCTTGGGCAGGCCGATGATCTCCACAGATTCCTTGAGCGGTTCGGAATCGAAAACCAGGCTGCCCTCATCGTCAGAGGACATGTCCCCGCTGGTCTCTCCCCACCATCCGTGCACGCCGGTCCCGACGCCAGCCTTGTAGACGAGGGTGTGGGGCTTGGTTTCGCCCGGGGCCGAAGATGCCAGCTTTCGGCCTTCTCCCGGGTAGAACCGGCGCTCTTTGATTCCCCCCAGGGGCCAATTGCCGCACCGCCACTGTCCCGGGGTGGTGCTGATGTCTTCTGAAGGCGGAACCGCATCTCGCATAAAGACCATGAAGCGGGGTTCATCCATGATGCCGTTGTCGATCCCCTTGAGCCAGTGGTCCCACCAGCGCAGGGCCTTCTTTCTCCATTCGTAGTTGGGGCCCGGCGTCCCGGTGTGGGGCCACTCGTGCTTCCAGGGGCCGATATCCGCCTTGACCTGTTTGTTGGGCGAGTTCAGCAACCGCACCACAGTGTCGCGGTACCCATCCAGCAGGCCTCCCATGATGTAGACGGGCAGTTCCAGGCTGGGCTGGAACCGCACAGACTCCTTGCGCCAGAAGGGGCCGTCGGCAAGATTCTCCTTCCATTGGAAATGCCAAGGCGTCCGGTCGAAGCGGTTGGCGAAAAACTCTCGGGTCAGGGCATAGGTCTTGGTGTCCGGGAGGGCATTGTAGGTATCTATCATAGCCTCCCAGACATCGGTGTGCATGACGCCGTCGATGAAATGAACGTCCTGATAGTAGAGGTCGTCCGAGGCATGCGCGATCAGAATGGCTTTGAGGGCGGGTGGCTTGCGCTTGGCGACCATGAGAGAGTTGAACGCCCCCCAGGACAGACCGTACATCCCCACCTTGCCGTTGGACCAATCTTTCTTGGAGAGTAGATTGATGATTTCCACACAGTCGGACAACTCTTGCTCGGAATATTCCGCATCCGGAACCACCCCGCCGCTGTCGCCGGTTCCGCGGAGATCCACCTTGGCCACCACGTATCCGTGCCTGGCAAAATAGGCGCCTACGGGATAGTCCCACGACAGATAACACAGGTCGTCCTTCCGGTACCCGTTCAGTTCGAAGAAGACCGGGAATTTTTCGCCCAGTTTTTTTGCCTGGGGCTTCCAGTAGGAAACTGCCAGCCTGATGCCGTCGGGCATGGTGAGGGTCCCCCTCTCCACCGTGAAGACATATCCCGAGCCGGCGGGAAGGTTCGACTCCTCCTCGGTCTCGTCATCAGCCTCGGATTGCTGGGTAGCCAAGACGGCGCTCCCGCACAGGAACAGGAGTGCGAGGCAGGAGAACAAAAGGATGAAGATCAGCTCAAGGCGTTTTTTCATCGCCGCTCCCTTATTCCCAGGCCAGGCCTGGGTGAGCAACACTAAAATGGGGCCGCGCGCCCCCCCCTTTATTGGCCTTCCCCCGGGCAGGCGGCAGAGGAAAGGCGGGAGGATAGCCCATCCTACAGCACCCTCGATTTGTAAGCTATCGCTTAGGCGAGGGGGCAGCCGGCCCGGGCAACCTCGGCCCCGTGCGCAAAGTTGGCCTGTCCTCGAATGTTCCCGCAGCTCAGCAGGGTAGAGCGGCGGCCTCCTAACCCGTAGGCCTCCGGTTCGAATCCGGACGGGGACACCAAAAAAGATGGCCGGGGGCGGTGCGGTTTTCCGCGCGGCCTGGTTAGTTCTTGAGGCCTTGTTGCCGGTCGCGGGCGGCCAGCAGCGCCCCGGCCGGAGCCATCGCCAGCCAAAGCGCTCGCGACCGCCAGTCGGCCAGCCCCCGCCACTGTTCCCCCAGGCCCGCTCCGGTCAGAAAGCTGAAACGGGCGAAGTTGACCGCCGAGCGCAGCAGCCCCAGGGGGTCGGTTAAAAGCCAGTCCATCTCCTGGTTCAGCGTCTGCCGGTGCCATAGCGCCAGGCCCGCGAGCTGACCCCGCTTGAGCCCCCCGCCGGTGAGCTGGTCGTGGCCCTGGTGGTAGATGCGCAGGCACTCGTCCACGAAACGGGTGCGGTAGCCCGCGGCGGCAATGGCCCCCCAAACCAGATCCTCGGGCATGAAGTTCGCGCCGTGTATCTCGGGATAGGGGAAGCGGCGCAGCACCTCGGTCAGCGTGAATCCCCACTTCTCGCTCACGTGCTTGTAGCGCCGCTTGATCTCAATGGCGTCGGAGTCCAGCACCGGCGCGGGCAGGGGCGGGCCCAGGCGATGGCCCCGCCCGTCCTGGCAGAGCGCGGTCACCGCGGCGAAGCGGGCGCGCTGGCCCTCGGGGATGCCCAGCCAATGATGTCGTAGGCGCTCCAGGGCCTGGGGCAGGCAGGCATCGTCGGAATCCAGGGGCAGGAAGAAGCGGCCCCGGGCCAGGGCCACCCCCCGGTTGAAGGCCGCGTGCTTGCCCTGGTTGGTCTGTCGCTCATAGCGGATGGGGAAGGGCGCGGAGGCCCGCCAGCCTTCCACCAGCTCGGCGGTGCCGTCAGTGGAGCCGTCATCGACGATGAGCCACTCGAAGTCCGTGAAGGTTTGGGCGGCCAGGCTCTCCCGCACCCGGGGCAGGCTGTAGGCGCGGTTGAAGGTGGCGGTGAAGACGGTGAAGGCGTGGGCGAAACCATTGCCGGCTGATCCCGCCATGGCCATCGCCGCCCCTCCCGCGCGTCCCGGCCCTGACGCCCTAACCCTTGTAGAAATCGGCGACGGCCTGCACCACCCGCTCCTTCTGGGCCATGCTCAGCTCGGGGTAGATGGGTATGGCCAGCACCTCCTTGGCCGCCTTCTCGGCCACGGGCAGGTCGCCGGGGGCGCCGCCCAGGCCGGCGAAGCACTCCAGCAGGTGCATGGGGATGGGGTAGTAGACGGCGTGGCCGATCTTGGCCTGGCCCAGGGCGGCCATGAGCTGGTCGCGCCTGGCGGCCCGGATCACGTACTGGTTGAAGACGTGGGATTCGGGGACCTGGGGCCAGGCCCGGTGGGGCAGGACCACCTTGCCGCGGGCCACCAGGCCGGACTCCTGGAAGAGCCTGTCGTAGTCGGCGGCGTTTTGGCGGCGGGCTTCGCTCCAGGCCGACAGGTGGGGAAGCTTGGCGGCCACCACCGCGGCCTGCACCGCGTCCAGGCGGAAGTTGCCGCCCAGGTGGATGTGGCGGTACTTCTCGTTGGGGTGGGAGCCGTGGGTGCGCATGGACTTGAGCCTGGCCGCCAGCTCGTCATCGGCGCTGGTGATCAGGCCGCCGTCGCCGGCCCCGCCCAGATTCTTGGAGGGGAAGAAGCTGAAACAGCCGGTGTGGCCCAGGGTGCCCAGGGAGGCATTGCCCGCCGGGCCGGGGTAGACCGCCCCGATGGCCTGGGCGCCGTCCTCCACCACCATGAGGTTGTGGCGGCGGGCCAGCTCCAGCAAGGGGCCCATGTCAGCGCTCTGGCCGTAGAGATGCACCGGGATCATGGCCTTGGGCCGAGCGGGCAGGTCGCGCCGGGCCAGCAGGCGCTCGACCTCCTGGGGGGCGAGGTTGTAGGTCAGGGGGTCTATGTCGGCGAACAGGGGCCGAGCCCCCAGGCGCACGATGGAGCCCACGGTGGCGAAGAAGGTGAAGGGGGTGGTGATAACCCCGTCGCCGGGCCCTATGCCCAGGGCCATGAGCGAGAGCAGGAGCGCGTCCGTGCCCGAGGAGACCCCCAGGGCGTGTTTGGCCCCGGTGAAGGCGGCCAGATCCTGCTCGGCCCGGGCCACGTGCGGCCCCAGGATGAAAGACTGCTCCTCGAAGACCCGCGCCACGGCGGCCATGACCTCGTCCTTGATTCCGGCGAACTGGGCCTTCAGGTCCAGCAAGGGTACGGGCGCGTCCATGCTCATATCCTTCTCCTTGGGTCGATCACCACAATAGGATAAACTACCTCAGAAACCCTATGGCCCAGGGGCCAGTGATTGTCAAGCACAATGCCCAGGCGGGATCCCATGTCGTCAACCAATATCGAGCGGCAGGCGCGGACCGTGGCCCAAGCCCTCTGCGACGCCCAGCAGGCGGTCGCGCTCACCGGCGCGGGCATCAGCGTGGAGAGCGGCATCCCCGCCTTTCGGGGAGCCCAGGGCCTGTGGGACAAGTACGACCCCATGGAGTTCGCCTCCATCGAATCCTTCCTGGACAACCCGGCCCGGGTCTGGGGCATGCTGCGGGAGCTGGACGAGCTGGTGCGCCAGGCCCGGCCCAACCCGGCCCACCAGGCCCTGGCCAGGCTGGAAAGCCTGGGCAGGCTGCAGATGGTGGTCACCCAGAACATAGACGGCCTGCACCAGGAGGCCGGCAGCCGGAGGGTGGTGGAGTTCCACGGCTCGGGCCGCCGGCTCAGGTGCCTGGGCTGCGGCCGGCTGGTGAGCCGGGCCGAGCTGATGTTCGACGAGTTGCCTCCGCGCTGCGGCTGCGGCGGGCTGATCAAGCCCGACGTGGTTTTTTTCGGCGAGCCCATCCCCGAGCGGGCGGCCATGACCGCCATGGCCATGGCCCACTCCTGCCAGGTCATGCTGGTGGTGGGTACCTCGGCGGTGGTGGCCCCGGCCAGCCACCTGCCGCTCTTGGCCAAGAGCGCCGGGGCCGTGGTGGTGGAAATCAACCCCGAGCCCACCGCCCTCACCGGCCGGATAAGCGACCACGCCTTGCACGTGGGGGCCAGCGAGGCCCTGACCCTCATCGCCCAGGCCGTGGAGGAGCGCTTGGGCGGGGCGGGGGAGGGCCGCTAGCCCATGGCCGAGGCCATGCGCATACTCCACGTCATCACCTCCACCGGCGTGGGCGGGGCCGAGACCCAGCTGGCTCGCTTCATTGCCGCAAGCCCGACGGGCCGCTATCAACACCTGGTGGCCTGCCTGATGCCCGAAGGCCCCCTGGCCCCGGTCATGGCAGGGGGCGGGGCCGAGATAAGATGCCTGGGTCTGACCTCGGGTCCGGCGGCGCTGCTGGCGGGGGTGGGCCGGCTGCGCGCCCTGCTGAAGGAGTGGCGGCCGGAGCTGGTGCAGACCTGGATGTACCACGCCGACCTGCTGGGGCTGCTGTCCGCACGCCTGCCGCCCAGGCCCGCCGGCGGTGTGCCGGTGGTCTGGGGCCTGCGCTGCGCCGACCTGGACCTGGCCGCCTATGCCGCCTCCACCCGCCTGGTGGTCAGGGCCTGTGCGGCGCTCTCGCGCCTGCCGGCGGCCATCGCGGTCAACAGTCGGGCCGGGCTGGCCTTCCATGAGCGGCTGGGCTATCCGGCCCGCAAGCTGCGGCTGATCCCCAACGGTTTTGACACCGAGATCTTCAGACCCGACCCGCTCGCCCGCGCGGCGGCCCGGGCCGAGCTGGGGCTCACCGACGGCCACCCGCTCATAGGGCACGTGGCCCGGCTGGACCCCAACAAGGACCACGCCACCTTCGTCGCCGCCGCCCGCCTGCTGGCCTCCCGCCGGCCCCAGGCGCGTTTCCTGTTCATCGGCCAAGGCACCGAGGAGGGCGGCCCCGCCCTGGCCGCCTGCGCCGAGCCGCCCCTGGCCGGCCGCTGCTTCCGCCTGGGCCGGCGTGAGGACGTGCCTCGCTGGCTGGCGGCCCTGGACGTCTTCGCCCAAAGCTCGGCCAGCGAGGGCCTGCCCAACGCCCTGGGCGAGGCCATGAGCGCGGGCCTCATGTGCGTGGCCACCGAGGCCGGCGACAGCGCGGCCCTGCTGGGCGATGCCGGCTGGCTTACGCCTGTGCGCCAGCCCTACGCCCTGGCCGAGGCCCTGGAGCGGGCCCTGGCGCTCACGCCGGCCGAACGGGCGGCTATGGGGGCCAGGGCGAGGCTACGCATCAAGGAGGGTTATTCCCTGGCCGCCGCCCACCAGGCCTGGTGGGAGCTGTATCAGGAGGTTCTCGGCCGAGCGTGATCCCGTTGAAGGTCGGTCTGAACAAAGAGGCGGTTCCAGCGCCGCCCATCATCAACAACGCAAAGGGCCGGTCCCAGGGGACCGGCCCTTCTTGGCCTTACGGCTCAACTAGCGTGACTACTTATTTTTGGGATGGCACTCGTCACACTTGGTGGGGCCCTTCTTCTGCTCCTTGTGGCAGTCGCGGCAGTCCTTGTGCATAGCGTTGTAGAGGCTCAGCATCTCGCCGGCGTTCTCCTTGGGCGAGGTGTGGCACGCGGCGCACTTCTGGACCTTGTCGCCTTCCTTCCAGGTGTTCTTCTTGTCCTTGAACACGTGGTGGCAGCGCTCGCACTTGACCTTGTAATCGACGTTGTGCTTGGTGTGGCTGAAGGTTACCGGGCTCTTGGTCAAGGTGCCGAAGGTCTTGGTGTTGTCGATCTTCATCACGTCGGCCACTTCGCCCGATTTGGTTTTGGCGGCATAGGCCACGCCCGCCAGGGCGAAGGCCACGACCGCCACCACCGCCAATACGGCAATGAGGCTCTTCTTCATAATGTCCTTCTCCTCCTCCCCTAATGGAACAAACGAAAACGATCGTTTTGCATGCCTAGGGAGCGTTTATAACCCTGGGGCCGGGGAGATGTCAAGGCAAATCCCCGACCGGGCCCGTTGGCAAGGACCATATTAATCAGCTAGTTATCCCCTAGGAAAGGGCCGGTTTGCCTCTGGACGCCGAAATCAAGCTCGGCCGTCGCCGCGCGCCTTGACCTCCTCCCAGAGCTGGTCCAGGGCCCGCGCCGATAGCCCCTCCAGGCTCAGGCCCCTGGCGCGGGCCAGATCTTCCATGGCGGCGAAACGGTCTTGGAAGCGGGCGTTGGCCCGCCGGAGGGCCGCCTCGGCGTTCAGGCCCCGGTGGCGGGCCCACTGGGTCAGGGCGAAGAAGAGGTCGCCCAACTCGTCCTCGCGGTCCTGTGGGCCGCCGGCCCGGACCAGCTCTTCCATCTCCTCCCGCACCTTTTCCCAAACCGCCTCGGCCTCTGTCCAGTCGAAGCCCACCCGTCCGGCGCGCTGGCCCAGACGCTGGGCCCGGGCCAGGGCGGGCAGGGCCTTGGGCACGCTCTCCAGGAGCCCCTCGGGCTTGGCACCTTGGGCCTGGCCGCGTTCCTGGCTCTTGATGCGTCCCCATAGTTCGCGCACCGCCTCGGCGTCTTGGGCCTCTTGCCCGCCGAAGACATGGGGGTGGCGGCGGCGCATCTTGGCCTCCACGCCATCGATGACCTCGGCCAGGCCGAAGCCGCCCCGCTCGGCGAAGAGCTGGGCCATGAAGGCCACCTGGAAGAGCAGGTCGCCCAGCTCGCCGGCGGCCTGGCGCGCGCCGGCCCCGCCCGCCGCTTCCACGGCCTCGACCGCCTCGACCGCCTCGTGGGCCTCCTCCAACAGATAGGGGGCCACGCTGGCCGGGGTCTGCTCGCGGTCCCAGGGGCAGCCGTCAGGGGCGCGCAGGCGGGCGATCAGCTCCATCAGACGGCCCAGGGCCTCGCCCGCGGCGCGGCGGTCCTCGGGGCTGGGAGGGCCTGGGCTCATTGTCCGGGGGCTGGGGGCGCGGTCTGGGGCTGGTCCGGGGCTCCGCTCGGCCCCATCGGCAGGGGCGACACGGGGGGCAAGGAGGGCAAGGAGGGCAGGGAGGGCTCCAGCTTGCTCTTGAGCAGGCCGGCTTTTTCCTGAAGGTCGCGGGTCAGGTCCTTGGGCACCAGGTCCATGAGATAGCGCCCGGCCCGCACCACATGGGGGGCCAGCAGGGAGTGGCTGACGATGTTGCCGTTTTGCCCGCCGGGGTTGGCCAGCATGGCCAGGGGCAAGGCCATCAAAAGGATGTTGAGCAGCAGGTAGGATATGAGAACTCCCTTGGCCAGGCCCACCACCGCCCCCAGCAGGCGGTCCAGCCAGGAGAAGGGGCCGGCGTGAATCAGCCGGGCCAGGCCGGCGCCGATCCACAGGCAGACCGTGAAGACCGCCACCAGCACCCCGGTGAAGGCCACGGCATCCCACCAGGGGGCGGGGTTGCCGATGACCCGGCGGAGAAATTCAGCCACGGGATGGAAGAAGAGGGCGCTGATCACCACCGCCGCCGCCACCCCCACCAGGCCCATGATCTCGCGCACCAGTCCGCGCACCAGGGCCCTGATAAGGAAAAAGGCCAGGAGCGCCAAAAGGGCGATGTCGAGCATGTTGGGGGATGGGGACATGGATCCTCAGCAACAAGGCCAAGCGATTTCCGGACCGTCGCCACCAATAACCACTAACATCCTAGAGTGACGCTTGTCAAATTGGGCCTGTTAAAATCAGCAGAGATAACTATTATTATTTAGGATTATCTTTGAGGCAGACGAGGTCCGCCGCGCCCCCTTGCTTGTGCCGGGGGGGGTGTGGTAGACCTGTGCCCAAGTGTGAAAGCATGATGATCCATTTGGAACAGCTAGAGCTGGACGGCGGCTCGGGCACGGACATCCACGACGTCACCGGCCGGGTGGCGGCGGCGGTGGAGGCCAGCGGGGTGCGCGAGGGCCTGGTGACGGTGCACGCCCCCGGCTCCACGGCGGGAGTCACGACCATCGAGTACGAGCCGGGGGTGCTGGCCGACCTGCGGGCGGCCCTGGAGCGCCTGGCCCCAGAGGGCATCGCCTACGCCCACGACGCCCGCTGGGGCGACGGCAACGGCTACGCCCACGTGCGTGCGGCTCTGCTGGGGCCCTCCTTGAGCCTGCCGGTGGTCGAGGGGCGTCCGCTCCTGGGCGCCTGGCAGCAAGTGGTGGTGGTGGATTTCGACAACCGTCCGCGCCGCCGGCGCGTTCTCATCCAGGTGCTGGGGGACCAGGCCCGCCCATGAGCGACATCCAGATCAGTTTCGAGGACGCCGAGGCGGCCCGCGCCCTCTTGGGGGCGCACGGATCCCATTTGAAGCAGGTGTCGGCGTTGGTGGGAGTGGAGGCGCACTCCCGGGGCGGCCAGGTGACCATCAGCGGTCCCCGCGAGGAGGCTGGCCTGGCCCGGGCGGTGCTCACCCAGCTCTACGACCTGATCCGCCAGGGCTACCCGGTCTACGAGATGGACGTGGAGTTCGCGGTGCGCGTGCTTTCGGCCAACCCCGAGGCCGTGCTCAAGGACATATTCCTGGACCAGGTCTACCTGACCGGCAAGAAGCGCATCATCAGCCCCAAGACCCTGACCCAGAAGGCCTACCTGGAGGCCATGCGCTCCCACGACATCGTCTTCGGCATAGGCCCGGCCGGCACCGGCAAGACCTACCTGGCCATGGCCATGGCCGTGGACTGGCTGGTCAAGGGCAAGGTCGATCGCATAGTGCTGGCCCGGCCGGCGGTGGAGGCGGGGGAGAAGCTGGGCTTCCTGCCCGGCGACCTGGCCGAGAAGGTCAATCCCTACCTGCGGCCGCTCTACGACGCCCTGCACGACATGATGGACTTCGAGAAGGCGGGGCGGCTGATGGGTAAGGGAGTGATCGAGGTGGCGCCCCTGGCCTTCATGCGCGGCCGCACCCTGAACGCCTCCTTCGTTATCCTGGACGAGGCCCAGAACGCCACCACCGAGCAGATGAAGATGTTCCTGACCCGGCTGGGCTTCGATTCCCGGGCCGTGGTCACCGGCGACGTCACCCAGGTGGATCTGCCCTCCGGCACCCGTTCGGGGCTGGTGGAGGCCCGCCGGATCCTCACCGGCATCCAGGGCATCGCGGTGATCGACTTCAGCGAGGCCGACGTGGTGCGTCACCGCCTGGTGCGTGAGATAATCAAGGCCTATGAACGCGAGGGAGCCTAGCGTGAACCAGGAAAAGCCCGCCCCCCTGCAGGCCGTCCCAAACGATCCCGAGCGCAGACGGAAGTACCGCGACCTCATGACGCGGCTGATCGCCATGTACGGCCAGCTGCGCGAGTTGGTGGGCAGCCAGAGCGGGACCCAGTGGCTGGTGGCCGGCGGCATGGGCTTCGTGATGGCCCTGGCCATCTCGCCCCACCCATGGCGCTTCACGGCCCTGCCCCTGCTCGTGGGAGCGACCGTGCTGTCCGGGGCCTTCCTGCGGGCGATTTTTTTCGCCTGGTATCGCCGACTGTGCGGGGCCAGCGGCCAGGGCGCGGCTCGCGACCTGATCCTCCTGGCCACGCTCCTGGCCATGTCGGTCTGGCTGACCCGCGGCTTCGAGCTCTTCGCCTCGGCCCTGGCCAGCGATTGGGAGGGCCTGGGCGCGGGCGCGCTGGCCTTCGGCGCGCCGCTGGCCGCTGGTCCGCTGTTGGTGGCCATGTTTCTGCGGCCCCAGGCCGGTATGCTTACGGCCCTGGGCGGGAGCCTTCTCTCCTGCCTGATCTGGCCGGACTCGGCGGGAGTCTTCGCCTACTACCTGGTCACCGGCCTGGTGGCCTCCCATTACGTGCACGAGGGCCGCAAGCGGGTGGCCCTGATCAAGGCCGGGCTCAAGGCCTGCCTGCCCGGCATGCTGGTGATCCTGGGCCTGGCGCTGATGCGCGGCTGGGCGCTCACCCTGGACCTGCCGGTGGCGCTCCTGGCCGCCTGCCTGGGCGGGCTGCTCTCGGGAGTGCTGGCCTCGGGGCTGGCGCCCTTGGTGGAGATGGCCTTCGGCTACACCACCAGCTTCCGGCTGATGGAGATGGCCAGCCTGGACCAGCCGGTCCTGCAGGAGCTGATGCTCCAGGCCCCGGGCACCTACCACCACAGCCTGGTGGTGAGCAGCCTGGTGGAGGTGGCGGCGCGCGAGATCGGAGCCGATCACCTTTTGGCCAAGGTGGCCGCCCTCTACCACGACCTGGGCAAGATGAAGAAGGCCGCCTACTTCGTGGAGAACCAGATAGGGCCCAACCGGCATGAGAAGCTGGCCCCCTCCATGAGCGCCCTGATCCTGACCAGCCACGTCAAGGAAGGCGTGGAGATGGCGCGCAAGCACCGTCTGGGCAAACCCATCATGGACATCATCGCCCAGCACCACGGCACCCGGGTGATACCTTTCTTTTACAACAAGGCCCTGGAGGCGCGCCGCGCCTCGGGCCAGAGCGACCCCGCTCCCCAGGACTTCGCCTATCCCGGCCCTCGGCCCCAGACACGCGAGGCCGGCCTGGTCATGCTGGCCGACACCGTGGAGGCGGCCAGCCGCAGCCTGGACAACCCGACGCCGGCCAGGCTGCAGGGCCTGGTGCAGCAGCAGATCAACAAAATTTTCTCCGAGGGCCAGCTCGACGAGTGCGAATTGACCCTGAAGGACCTGCACAAGATAGCCAAGAGCTTCAACACCATCCTGAGCGGCATCTTCCACCAGCGCCTGGAGTATCCCCAGCCGGCGGACCGGGCCGATGACAAGGCGGGCAAGCGCCATGGAGATAATGATCGACAACCGCCAGCGCAGCCGGCAGCTAGACCTGGCGGCGCTGCAAGGCCGGATTCGAAGGGTCTTAGAAGACTCGGGCTGCTCTGACAACGCCGAGTTGAGCCTGGTCGTCACCGACGATTCCCACATCGCCGAGCTGAACGAGCAGTACCTGGGACGAAAGGGGCCCACCAACGTGCTGGCCTTTCCCATGGCCGAGGGCGAGTTCGCCGGGCTCACCCCAGGGCTTTTGGGCGACGTGGTGGTGAGCGTGGACACCGCCTGGCGCGAGGCGGATGAAAACGGCCTGGAGCCCGAGGAGCATTTCTTCCGCCTGATCATCCACGGCATCTTGCATCTCATGGGCCACGACCACCTGGCCGGCGAGGAACAGGCCAGGGCCATGGAGGAGCTGACCGAAAGGCTCCTTGACGCCAGCGCCGGTTGAAATAAGCTTCAACCCTCCGGTATAGTTCGGCTATCATCAGCCTGTCCCGCCACCGCGACACCGCGTTCCCGCCCCCTTCCGGTTCGTCGCCGCGGGTTCCTACTTCCGGGAAAGGAGCAGCGATAGTGCCCCGCCTATCCGTAAACGTGGACCACGTGGCCACCGTGCGCCAGGCGCGCGGCATCGACGAGCCAGACCCGGTCTGGGCGGCGGTGCTGGCCGAGAAGGCCGGGGCCGACGGCGTTATCGCCCACCTGCGCGAGGACCGCCGCCACATCCAGGACCGGGACATGCAGGTCCTCAAGCAGGTGGTCAAGGGCCGCTTCAACATGGAGATGGCCGCCACCGAGGAGATGCTCTCCATCGCCGCCGAGCTGCGCCCCGACCTCTGCACCCTGGTGCCGGAGCGCCGGCAGGAGCTGACCACCGAGGGCGGCCTGCAGGTCAAGGGCAACCTCGATGCGGTCAAGGCGGCGGTGAAGAGCTTGAACGCCCAAGGCATAGAGGCCAGCCTGTTCATCGACCCCGACCCCGAGCAGGTCAAGGCCGCCCACATGGCTGGGGCCCAGATAGTGGAGCTGCACACCGGGGCCTATTGCAACGCCCCGGACGAGGCCTCCCGGCTGCGGCTCCTGGACACCCTGGAGAACGCCGCCAAGCTGGCCGCGCGCCTGAAGCTCAAGGTGGCCGCCGGTCACGGGCTCAACCTGCGCAGCGTGCGCCCGCTGCTGGCCTTCCCGGAGATAGAGGAATACTCCATCGGCCACTCCATCGTGGCCCGCGCCCTGTTCGTGGGCTTCGAGGAGGCGGTGAGGGAGATGCTGGACCTGGTGCGCCAGGCCCCCCAGGTCCGGACCTCCGAACCGCCCAAGCGGCGACTCTAGGCCGGGGCCATGATCAGCGGTCTGGGGCTGGACCTGGTCAAGGTCTCGCGCGTGGAACAGGCGCTGGCGCGCTTTGGCCAGCGCTTCCTGGCCCGTTGCTTCACCGCGGCTGAGTCCGAGGCGGCCTTCAAGCGCCCCAACCCGGCCCAGGCCCTGGCCATGCGCTTCGCCGCCAAGGAGGCCTTCGCCAAGGCCACCGGCCAGGGCTTCAAGGGGCTGGCCCTGACCGAGATCGAGGTGGCCCACGAGCCCTCCGGCAGGCCCTTCCTGAAGCTGCACGGCCGGGCCCGGACCTGGGCCGAAAACGAAGGCGTCGGCGGCTGCCACCTGAGCCTGAGCGATGACGGCGAATACGCCATGGCCGTGGTGGCCCTGGAGAGGCGAGAAGAGGCGGGGGGAAATGTTGTTTGAAAAGGTCCCGGCTAGCGTTTTGCCTTGTCGAAAGGCTTGGTGACATTGTGGTGACATGGTCATCGCCACCAAGTTTCAGCCCGTGCGCCCCGCCGGTGGCCTAACCGCGCGCCTAGACGATGATCAGCGGCAACCCGGAGCGGGCCGGCTGCATTTTCCAGCGGCGGTGGGTTTCGCCACCGTCCAGGCCCGGCATATTGGCATCCAGCGGAGTCAGGCCGGGCTGATCCAAATCCACCGCTAAACGCCTCTTCCCGCCGTCAACCTTCTCGCCGACCACATTACTGAGACGCTTGAGCCTGGACGCCGGCAAGGCCCGCCCGCGCATGGGCTGGGCGTCCTGGCCTGCGACCCCTTGCGCTTGATGCGCCGATCTTGCGTCAAGGGCGGAGGGGGGCGAGCAATTCATGGTCCGGCCGATCCGCCGGATAACGAAAGCCGCTTCCGCATAGCATTCCATTACCTGCTTCCGCGGGAGCATGCGGCCTCGGACCTCCCTTGGCCACCGCCGAAGGGCGGTTTCGGGCATGGGCTGGCGGCGCGGCGCACCGTTTGACCGGAAAGCCGCGACTATGATAGTGTCTCAAAAAATGGCTAGATACGGTCTTCGTGAAAGGTCCTGAGGGATAATCTGCCTTGCAATGGATCATCACGACCAAGAATGCCGATGTAGGAACTCCCCGTCTGCGCCAGATGGCGTCAGACGGTTGGAATTTGGCTGTGACGCGGTGCCCGTCGCATAATCTCGGTTTTTTACGCTCTACTCAAGCAAGGGAGCCTGCGCCCGCGCGGTTCGGCGGTGGCCATCCCGGGGTGGGGCGAAGGACCCAACCTGTCAAACGGAGCAAACCATGGGAAAGGCGGAGATCGAGCGTTTCGGCAAGGCGTTGGAGGGTGACGCCGCCCTGGCTGAGCAGGTCAAGGCCGCGGGCAACGACCCGGCGGCCGTGGCCAAGCTGGCCAAGGCCAACGGTTTCAACTTCACCGAGCAGGACCTGCGGGAGTTGATCGCTTCCAAAAAGGGCCAGCTCAGCGAGCAGGAGCTCGACAAGGCCTCCGGGGGCGGCTGGGCCTACACCGTCAACTACGTGGCCGTCGTCTAAGCAGAAAAGATACGGAGAAGCTCTAGTTAGGACACCCCGGGCCCAGGAGGAATTCGCATGTCAGCATCTGAGGTTGAGCGTTTTGCCAAGGACGTCAAGGGAAACCCTGCTCTAGGCGACCAGGTCAAGGTGCTGGGGGCTGACTTGGATGGCCTGGTGAGGTTCGCCAATGGCAAGGGATATCAATTCACCAAACAGGAACTGGAGGCCAAGGCCAAGGACAACCAGGGCATGCTCAACGAGGAGCAGCTCAACAAGGCCGCCGGAGGCGTCAAGGCAAACCAGCTGGTGGTGACCTTCGTGACCGTGACCTAGGGCCCCGCCCGACCCCGATAGCGAGCCACCTTCCTTATTGGCGAGGAGAGGATATATGAGCAAGGCTGAGATAGGGCGTTTCTCCAAGGCGGTCAAGGCCGACAAGGTCCTGGCCGACAAGGTCAAGTCCTTCGGGGCGGATATTGACGGACTGGTTGGCTACGCCAACGCCCAGGGCTACAACTTCAACAAGGACGAGCTGCTGGCCGAAGCCAAGGCCAAGAAGGGCCAACTGACCGAGGAGCAGCTGGACAGGGCCGCCGGCGGCGGGGCGGTTGTGGCTGCCGAGGTGGCCACGGTCGTGGTGGCGGCCACCTAACAACGGGCGTGCATTGGAGCGGCTCGGCCGGGATCGGGCGGATATCCGCCGCCTGCCCCAGGCCGGGCCGTCCCCCTTTTTTATGGAGCGACAACCCACATGTCCGCTTCGGACCGCCCGTCGGCCTTTGAGCATTATCGTCGCAACCTGGCCAAGCGCGACCAGGACGAGCGGCGCATCCTCGCCCAGATAAAACGCTTCCTGGAATGCTTTTGGGGCGATCCGACCCTACGCGAGGCTCTGAGCACTCGCAACGACCCGGTGAGCCTGGAGGCTTGCGCGCGTTCGCTGGGCTTGTCCCTGAACCTCCGGGACCTGGCGCCTCTATGGGAGAAGGGAGCGCGCGGGGCCATCTCCCCGCAAGAGGCCGAGGCCTATCCCCTGGTCCAGCTGTGGAGGGGGTGGATCGCCGACCTGGTTTCACTTCGCGGCGCGCTGCGCGCGCAGGGCCGCACCCAGGAGGTGAACCCGGTATTCGACGCCTGGCGCGAGCGCCAGATCGCCCGCTGCGAAAGCGAGCTGGGCGACATGAACCAAGTGATGGTCCATGGGGTGATGGCCCTGGAGCTGAGCCGCGGATGTTCGGTGGGCTGTCCCTTCTGCGGGGTGGCGGCCGAGCGCTTCCAGGGCCACTGGCCGCGCACACCCGCCAACGCCGCGCTCTGGCGCGGGGTCTTGCGGCAGGCGGTTGAGCTTTTCGGCCCGGCCGCGCAATCGTCGGTGTGCTATTGGGCCACCGAGCCGGCGGACAACCCCGACTACCCCGAGTTTCTCATGGATTTCCACGAAGTGGTTGGGGAGCTGCCCCAGACCACCACCACGGGGGCCCTCAAGGACCCGGCTTGGACCAGGCGGCTGATGGGGAGCTGGCAAGAGCGCCGCTCCCTGATAAACCGATTCTCGGTGTTGAGCACCGGGGTCCTGCGCAAGCTGCACCAGACCTTCTCGCCCGAGGAGCTCTTGGAGGTGGAGTTGGTCCTGCACTGCGACGGCTCACCCTTGCCCAAGGCCCAGGCCGGGCGCAACCGCGGGCTGGCCGGCGGGGCCGGGGAGGGTGAAGCCCAGGGGCTGCAGAGCACCATCGCCTGCGTGTCAGGCTTTCTGGTCAACATGCCCGAGCGGAGCATAGAGCTGATAACGCCTTGTCATAGTTCCGAACAGTGGCCTCGAGGCTACCGCGTGCTGGCGCGCGAGAACTTCACGGACCCCCTGGGGTTTCGCGCGGCGGCTCTGAGCATGCAGGAGCGGTGCATGGCCACCTGCCTGCGCGGTACGGACGCACTGGCCTTCCGGGAAGACCTCAGCTTCGAGAGGCTCGACGACGGGTTCGCCGTTTCCACATCGTTCAAACGCTACAGCATGACCGGTCAGGATTACTTACCCGCCTTGGGGCGCATGATCGCTGACGGCCGGGCCACCACCGGCGAAGCCATGAGCGCCTGCCTGGAAAAGGGCGCGGACCTGGGCGCGGTCCTTTCCACCATTGAAACCCTATTCGAGCGCGGCCTGTTGCGGGAGCCCCTGGCGTCCTGGGGGCATCCGCCTGCCGCTTCCGCGGCGGGGAGCAAATTTTGACCGATGTCCTTCTGCTAAACTTGCCCTTCGTGTCGCTGGCCCGACCCTCGGCCGCCCTCGGTCTCCTGCACGGCCTTCTGGAGCGCGAGGGAATAGACGTGGAGTCCTGGCACGCCAACATGATCTTCGCCGAAATGGTCGGCCCGAAGCTTTATTGCCGGCCTCAGGATTACCCCGCCGAATCCGGCCTGGGTGATTGGGTATTCGTTGGCGAGGCCTTCCCCGAGGCGCCGGACCAGGGGGAGGAATATTTCGAACGCTTTTGGGAGCGCTTTCCTCGCCGAAGCGGCAATAGCCTAACCAAGCAGGAGTTCGAGGCGGAGATATGTCGCCTGCGCGCAGCCGCGCCGGCTTTCCTGGATGGCCTGGTGGACGAGGTGCTTTCCCGGCGCCCACGCCTGGTCGGGTGCACCTCCACCTTCCAGCAACACGTTGCGGTGCTCGCCTTCTTGCGCCGCCTGCGAAAGAGAGCCCCGGAGATCGTGAACGTGATCGGAGGAGCCAACTGCGAATCGGTCATGGGGCTGACCACCCACCGTTGCTTCCCCTGGGTGGACTACGTGGTTTCCGGTGAGGCTGATGACCTGATCGCGGGCCTGGCCCAGGGCATCCTGGGCCGAGGACGCGACATCCCGCCGGCGGATCTGCCGGCGGGGGTCGTGGGGCCCATGCATCGCCAGGCGGGCTATCCTCGGCTGTGGCTTGACAGACGCGGGGAGCCCGAACCGCCCCGGGCCATGGCCAAATCCTTGCGCGATCAACCATTGCCCGACTACGACGACTACTTCAAGCGTCTGGATCGCTCTCCGCAGATCAAGGCCTGCGTCACCCCCACCATACCCTTGGAGACTTCCCGCGGGTGCTGGTGGGGCAGTCGCAAGGCCTGCAACTTCTGCGGGCTCAACGGGCGAAACGGCAGGTACACAAGCAAACCGGCTGCGCAGGTGTTGGGGGAGATGACCGCTTTGTCCCGCAAGCACGGCCTCAATACCATCGAGACCGTTGACAACATCATGGACATGAAGTATTTCGACACCCTCCTACCCGAGCTGGAGAGGGCAGGCAGTCCCTTTGTCCTGTTCTTTGAAACCAAGTCCAACTTGACGCGGGCGCAGGTGGCGACCCTGCGCCAAGCGAGAGTGCTCTGGATTCAGCCAGGCATAGAGAGCCTGAACAGCGAGCTCTTGGCGCACATGGGCAAGGGCTGCCAAGCTTGGGAAAACCTCCAACTCCTGAAATGGCTGCGGCGTTACGGCATCAGATCCAGTTGGAACATGCTTTGCGACTTTCCGGAGGAGAAGGAGCAATGGTACCAGGAGATGGCGGCCATGGTTCCCTTGCTCTTCCATTTGCAGCCTCCCAACGGGGTTGTGCCCATCCAGTTCAGCCGCTTCAGCCACTATTTCAACGAGCGTGAGCGTTACAGGCTGAACCTGGCGCCCTCCTATCTTTTCCGCTTTACCTATCCCACCCTGTCCGCCGAGGATCGGCAAGGCCAGGCCTACGTTTTCGAGGAGGAGGAGTGGGCGGCCCTGCGCCGCAATCCGATCCTGGACCTGCTTATGGGGCGCCCGGCCACTCCCCTGCTGCGCCCCTTGCTGATCGAATGGTTCACCAGCTTCTGGTCTGAAGGCCGGGCCAGCCTCACCATGCGCGACAGCGCGGAGGGCCTGATCATCGAGGACACCAGACCCGTGGCACCGACCCCCAAAGTGGTTCTGAAGGGCCTGTCACGCAGTATCTATCTGGCCTGCGACGGGGCCGTCCCCGCGGCCGAGCTGGAGCGGGACATGGCCCGGCTGGGGCATGGGCCAGATGAGGTTCGCCGCCGCGTACAAGATCTGCTGGAGAGCAAGCTGATGCTCGGCGTGGACGGACGCCTGTTGGCCTTGGCCCTGGACGAGCCGGTCCTGGACCTCAGCATGGACGCCTGCCCTCTGGGCAGGATCGATTTCGAGCGTAAGCGGCTGCAACTGTCATGATGGTGACGCCCAAGCTGTTCCGCCTGCCCGAAGCCTTGCCCCTGCGCTGCGGGCGGACGCTGGAAGTCTGCGACATGGCCTACGAAACCTGTGGCGAGCTCTCACCGGCCCGGGACAACGCGGTGCTCGTCTGTCACGGCCTGACCAGCAACTGCCATGCCGCGGGCTTCCGTCACCAAGGGGATCGACGCCCCGGCTGGTGGGATCAGACCATCGGTTCAGGCAAGCCCATTGACACCGATCGCTTTCACATCGTTTGCGTCAACGTCCTGGGCGGCTGTGATGGCAGCACCGGTCCCGGTTCGCTCGATCCGGCCACTGGCAAACCGTATGGCTTGCGCTTTCCGGTGGTCACCATCGCCGATATGGTGGAGTCCCAGGCGCGCTTGGCCGACATGCTGGGCATAGAACGCTTTCACGCGGTGGTGGGCGGATGCATGGGCGGTTTCCAAGTCCTGGAGTGGATGGCCAATCACCCGACGCGCTTGGAAAGGGCGGTGGTGATCTCGGCCACCCCCAGCACCACCACCCACAATCTGGGCTTGTGGGAAGTGGTTCGTC
>JAJZPI010000188.1 GCA_021811275.1 Deltaproteobacteria bacterium | reverse complement strand
CGACAGCCGGGGCCCAAGGGGCCGGGCGGCCTTCGAATCAGCTAGGGGAGGGAAAGCATGCACAAGGTTTCGCTGGTCAAATACGAGAAGCCCCTGGAGTCGGTGCGCCAAGCGGTCGAGCTCTGTGGGGGCCTGGGGCGCATCCCCGCCAACGCCAAGGTTTTCCTCAAGCCCAACATCGTCTATTGGACCAAGGCCGTGCCCTTCCCCAAGTGGGGCGTTATCACCACCAGCCGGGTGGTGGCCGACATGGTGGAGCTTTTGGCCGAGCACGGGGTCAACGACATCACCATCGGCGAAGGCATCGTGCTCACCCGGCCCGGCGGCAAGGAGACCGCCGCCCACGCCTTTGAAACCCTGGGCTACCAGGAGCTTTCCCGCCGCTTCGGAGTGAAGGTGATCAACACCTTCGAGCGGCCCTTCGAGGAAGTGGACCTGGGCGAGGACATGCGGCTCTCCTACAACGCCGACGCCCTGCACAGCGACTTCTTGGTTTCCCTGCCGGTTATGAAGACCCACGCCCAGACCGTGGTCAGCCTGGGCATCAAAAATCTCAAGGGCCTTATCGACGTGGGTTCCCGCAAGCGCTGCCACAGCGCCGACCCCGCCCGCGACCTGCACTTCTGGGTGGCCCGCCTGGCCGAGCCCCTGCCCCCGGCGCTGGCCGTTCTCGACGGCATCTACACCGCCGAGCGCGGGCCGGCCTTCGACGGCGTGATGCACCGGGCCAACCTGCTGGCCGCCTCCTGGGACGCGCTTTCCGCCGACTTGGTGGGGGCCCGACTCCTGGGCCAGGACCCGGCGGGGGTGCCCCACCTAGCCCACGCCGCGCGCAGGGCCGGCCGGCCCCTGGATCTGAGCGACGTGGAGGTGGCGGGGCTCAAGCTGGAGGAGGCGTCCCGGCCCCACCAGTGGACCTTCCCCTACAACGAGGCCTGCACCTTGCCCCTGCCCATGGTCAAGAAGGGCATCAGCGGGGTCAGCTGCTACAAGTACGACACCAGCATGTGCACCTACTGCTCTGGGCTAAACGGCGTGGTGCTCACCGCCATCGCCATGGCCTGGAAAGGCCAGCCCTGGGAGGACGTGGAGGTGCTCACCGGCAAGATGATGCAGCCCCGGCCCGGGGCCAAGCACACCATCCTTTTGGGCAAGTGCATGTACCAGGCCCACAAGGACAACCCCGACATCGCCCATATGCTGGCGGTCAAGGGCTGCCCGCCCGACCCGGAGAAGGTGGCCGAGGCCCTGCACCAGGCCGGCATCATGGTCGACCCCAACATCTTCCGGGCCATCGACCACCTGCCCGGCCTGTACATGCAGCGCTACCAGGGCAAACCGGAATTCGAGGAGGCCCTGTTCCAGGTGGCCTAGACGACGCAACCTCGGCAGCCGGGCGAAGACAACGCCAGAGAGGGATTCGGGGCATGGAAAAGGTGATGGTGGTGGGCGCCGGCTTCATGGGCGCTGGAATAGCCCAGGTCTGCGCCCAAAGGGGCTATCGGGTCGAACTGGTGGAGGTCAACCCCCAGGCCCTGGAGAAGGCACTGGCGGGTATGCGCTCATCCGTGGCCAAACTGGCGGCCAAGGGGCTGATCTCCGAGCCGGCGGAGGCGGTGCTGGCCCGGGTGGAACCCGCCGAGGGTCTGGAGGGCGCGGCCCAAGCCGACTTGGTCATTGAGGCGGCCTTCGAGAGCCTGGAATTGAAGCTCAAGATTTTCGCCGAGCTGGGCCGGCTGGCCCGGCCCGATACCCCCCTGGCCAGCAACACCTCCTCCATACCCATCGGCCGCCTGGCCGAGGCCGCCAGCCATCCCGAGCGGGTGCTGGGCCTGCACTTCTTCGGACCAGTGCCCCTTATGGGCCTGGTGGAAGTGGTCAAAGGCGCGCAAACCTCGACCGAAGTCTTTGAGCGCGGCGTGGAGTTCATCCGCCGCCTGGGCAAGACCCCGGTCAAGGTTGAGAAGGACATCCCCGGCTTCGTGATGAACCGGATTTTCGCCGCCGCCTTCCGGGAGGCCGCCGACTTGGTGGCCGCGGGCGTGGTCACACCCGCCGACGCCGACGCGGGCATGAAACTGGGCTACGGCTGGAACGCCGGGCCCTTTGAGATCGCCGACAACGCGGGCCTGGACACCATAGCCCTCATCGGCAAATTCATGAAATCCGTGGGCGAGGATGACTTGGCGCCTCGTTCGGGCCTGGTGGAGAGCATGGTGGCCGGGGGACGCCTGGGGCGCAAGGTGGGCAGGGGCTTCTACGACTACACCCCCGAGGGCAAGCGCAAACCCTAGGGCGCGCAACATCGTCAGTAAAGGCCAGGGCGGGGATTTGCCCCCGCCCTGGCCTTAGTCGGTCGGCTGATGAAACCGGGCTAGTCCTCGTCCTCCAAGTGGCCCAGGCGCTCGCGGGCGTCGCCCAGGCGGCGGGTATATGGACGGGGGCCCTTCTTCTTGACCGGCTGGCCGGCGCGGGCGCGGGCGTAGAGTTCAAGATACCTGGCCAGGGCGCGGCGCATGTCCCTCCGGCGCACCACCTCCTGGATGCCGCGAATCTCGCCGTAGTACTCGGGATCCTCCATGGTCTGGGCCGAGATGCTCAGCAGCGAGTCCGAGCGCACCGCATCCTCCTGGACCTCGAAGCCGCGCGCCTTCATCACCCTGGGGCCGGTGAATATCACCATGGCCTCGGGCTCGGCCAGGCAGACGTCGCCCAGGGCGGCGTAGGAGGCGATGGCCCCGCCGGTGCTGGGGTCGGCCAGGATGGAGATGAAGGGCAACCCCGCCTGCTTGAGCCGGGCCACGCTGGCCACGGTCTTGGTCATCTGCATCAGCGCCACGATGCCCTCGTAGAGCCGGGCCCCTCCCGAGCAGCAGACGCTAACCAGGGGCCAGGACT
Organism: Deltaproteobacteria bacterium; assembly: GCA_021811275.1. Classification (GTDB taxonomy): domain Bacteria; phylum Desulfobacterota; class Desulfarculia; order Desulfarculales; family Desulfarculaceae; genus JACRDC01. Next base: position 3,563 of record JAJZPI010000188.1, on the reverse strand, counting down.
TGCGCATGGCGTACTCGGCGGCCAAACGGAATTTTTCGCCGAAGACCACGCCCATGGAGCCGCCGGCGAAGGCGAACTCGCTGATGGCCAGCACCGCCGGATAGCCGTAGATGGTGGCCTGGGCCGCCACCAGCGACTCGTTGAAGGTGGTGCGGCTCTTCTGCTTCTCCAAAAACTCCCGGTAGTACCTGTGGATGTCCTCTTCGGGCAGGAGGTCGTGCACGCTCATGTTGCGGAAAAGCTCGTGGAAGCTGCCATGGTCGGCCAGGGCGCTTATCCAGCCCGCGGCGTCCAGCACGTGCCTCCGGCCGCAATGCGGGCAAACCTGGAAGTTCTTCAGATACTCGTCCAGGGGAATGACCGCCCCGCAGCCCTTGCGCGAGGCCTCGCCGCTCTCGCGCTCCTCGCCGCAGCGCACGTAGGGTTTATCCGGGTCCAGCACCACCCCGTCGCCGTAGGTGTCCTCCACGTCGATGGCCCCCGAGGGCACGATCACCTTAATATCCGGCGGGGCCTTGTAGAGGTGCTTGAGGGGGCGCTCGATGAAGCGCTTCAATTCGTAGAAACGGCCCTGGCGCATTACCCCCAGCTTGTCGGCCAGCTCGAAGCGCTGGGCCATGAGCTTGTCCAGGTTGCGGCGGAAAAGCTCGCGGGCGGTCTTGTCCAGCCAGGAACGCAGGTTCTCGGCCAGGCCGTCGGCGTCCTCCACCTTCTTGGTCTGGTCGATGATGGAGTCCACCACGTCGAAATGCTTCAGGTCCTTGGCCGTGGACTTGCTGATGGTGAGCGCGTCCTCGATGCGGCCGGCATCGCGAAAGATGATGGCCGCCAGCGACTCCGGCGGCGCGGTGGCGTAGAGCGCGTCCTCCACCACCCCCCGGCGGTCGGCCACCTGCAGGGCCAGGGCCCCGCCCGAGCCGCCTTCGCCCAGCACCACGCTCACGGTGCGGATGGGCACCGTGAGATAGGCGCGGATCAGGTGGGCGATGAAAAAGGCCTGGAGCCGAAGCGCGCTGTACATGGAGATGTCGGCCCCGTAGGTGTCCACGAAGGACAGCAGCATGGCGTCCTCGTGGGGGCCGCTCTCGCTCAACCGGCGCAGCAAACCCAGCACCTGGGCGTGCTCGTCGGCGTTCATCATGCCCCAGTTCAGGCGCTTAACCCCCTCCGGCGAGGAGAACTGCTCGGGCTTGGGCTTTTGCTGGCCCACCACGTAGACCTTGTGGAAGCCCAGGTGCCCCTCGCCCATGATCAGGGCGTCGCCCACCGCCTCGTATTGGCGGAAGTCGGCGAAGAGCCGCTGCACCATATCGGAAGCCCGCGGCCGGAAGGGATGCCTGGTGCGGGTCTTGAACAATTCCAACAGATTCACGAAATCCTCCCGTGAGGGTCCGCTGCGGGACGGGCCCCAAAACCGGCGCGCGGGCTGCGTAAAGCAGCCCGCGTAGTATCCAAATCCTATGGGACGACCGTCCTACTGTCAAGCGGCGGGAAGCCGCCCGCCAGAGGTCGTCGAGGCCGGTTCGGCCCCCCGCTGCGGGCTCAGTCGATGCGGATGATCTTCACGTACTTGCCCACCCATTCGGTGGGAAGATATACCCGGCCCGATTTCCCGCTCGGCTTGACTTCCCTCTCGATCATCTCCTCGCCATAGGCTTCGAATTTGGGCTTGGAGGGAGAGAAGCCGCCGGCCGCCGCCGACCCCGCCGAAATGCCTTTCCGCTGCGTTGCTGTGTTAGGCATGGTCCCTCTCTTCCCCTTGGGCTGGTTCAGGCGGCCGGCGGCCCAGCCCAACCTTGGGCGGGCCTTGCCGGCGCCGGCGCGGCAGCCATCTTTCAAGCTATGATATAGCTATAATATAACTATTGATAATTGCTCCGATTCGCTCTCAGCCACGCCTCGCTGTCCTTTCCCCCGGCCCCCTATCGCGTAACCATGCTTTATTTAACCTAAATATTACTTATTATGTCATTTATGACATAATAGATTAGCCGGGCGCTGTCAAGGCCAGATATTTGTCGTACGGGTGGGGATGACCGCCCCGGACTCCGGGCGCGGAGGGCTGGCGTGGGCCGAGCCCCGGGGGCGGAGGCTCCCCGGGGTTGGCAGGCTATCGGTAGTGGGGGTGGAGGGCGAACGGCGGGCAGACGGACCTGCCCTGTCAGGGAATCAGGCGCCCACCTTGAGCTTCAGGTTGATGAAGGGGCTGCGGTCGAAGCCGAGGTTCTTGAAGAAAGCCAACATGTCGCCGGAGTCCCACAGCACGGCGGTGCAGATCTCCTGCACCCCCTCGGCCTTGAAATAGTCGAACAGGGCCTTGGCCAGGGTCCGGCCGATACCGGCGCCCATCTGCTCCGGGGTGACTCCCATCATCTCGATCCAGCCGGTCAGCTCGCTGCCGAAGCCGCCGACCTTGATCTCGCCAAGGATGAAGCCCACCACCTTGCCGTCCTTCTCGGCCACGAAACCAGGCCCGTCGGGGTTGCCGACATGGCTGGCCAGCATGTTGCGCCAGCGCGCAGTCACTTCCTGCCGGGTGATGCTTTGCTGGATCTGCACCACCGAGGCTACGTCATCTGCGGTCATACGGCGCAGGTTCACGGGTCTTCCCTCGCAAGTAGGTTAGTCTATACGGATGATCTTGACGTTCTTGCCGACCCACTCCGGCGGCAGATATACCCGTCCGGAGTTCCCGCTCTGCTTGACTTCCTTCTCGATCATCTCCTCGCCGTAGACCTCGAACTTGGCCTTGCGGCGAGAGGACGCTTCGTTGTCCGCGTCCGGTCCCGGCGGAGTGCCTGCCTGCTGTTCGTCGATATTGCTCATGTCCTCGCTCTATCCGGGTGGGCTTGGTTGGGACCGGGAATCATGCCGGTCCACCCCGCGCTGGGCCTTCCCACCGCCCCGCCTGGGACGCTACGCGGTAATCACTTTGCAGCTATAATGTGATATAGACGCTGATCGTGCCTTGTCAACAGTAAAAATCACCGGCCCGTCCAAAACCGCTCGGGGTCGAATTTGCGAATGATGGCGATCTCTTCACCAGTAGGGGCGGGCGTGGTGGTCAACTCGGGGCTGGCCTCAAGCTCCCAGCCAGTGTTTTCGCGCACTTGCTCCAGTCTCACCCCCGGGTGCAGCTGGCTGAGCCGCGCCCGGCCACCGGGAAAGCGAAAGACCCCCAGGCTGGTTATCAGGGCCGCCGGCCCCCCTCGGGTGAGCCCCTGGGCCTCGCGCCAGCCCGGCTCCGGGCCCCAGCCGGGGCTGGTGACGTAGTCTACCCGCTCGACCAGCCGCCGGCGCTGGTGGGTCATTATTATGAGCAGCCGATGGGCCAGGCAGGCGATGTCCGCGCCCCCGCCCGAGCCGGGCAGCCGGGTGAGCTTGCCGCCGGCGCGCACCTCGTGGGTGTTTACGTTGCCCCACTGGTCCACCTGGGCCCCGCCGATGAAGCCCAGGTCCACCCGCCCGCCGGAGAGGATGGTCATGACCTCGCCCAGGTCGCACAGGCGCAGGGCCCGGGTCTGGTTGGGCGGGTCGCCCATGGTGATGATGGGCCCCTCGGC
>JAJZPI010000187.1 GCA_021811275.1 Deltaproteobacteria bacterium | reverse complement strand
GAATGGCCAGTGGATTCGCCTACCGCGAGAAGTGATAGCGGTGGCCCTGGACAACGCCTTCGACATCACTCCCATGAAGGTGTGTTGCATGTTTGTTGTCAGACCCTTTGTGATCCTGCCCAGGTTTTGCGGACACCTTGGTAAGCGAGTAATTTTCGCTGGAGTGGATGCTAAAGAGGTTCCTGATGCCCATGTGGGAATATGGCCTATGCTTCGCCATGCAAGAAAGGCGTTGAGCGTCCTGCCCAAAAAGTATAATTTTATTTTTAAAATGGGTGCCGATGCAGCGGCGCCCTGGCGCTGGACCTTGACTCCAGAGATGCCGATGCCAAGCGTTTTGGATTCGCTGCGCGGTGCCGCAATGTTGAGCCAGCCAGGAAAAGCGGGGTCAGCCGCATCATTTCGGTTTAGCGCCCATGGCCCCGCCAGGGGCCGGGAGGCAAGGTGACTATCCACCGTAGCCTCAAGAAGGCGCCTCGCCGCAAGGATCCCTACCGGACCTTGCCGTCCTCCCGCGCCCTGTTTCAGAACGTCAGCGACGCCATGAGCGACGGCATGATGATCATTGATCGCCAGGGGCAGATCGTGCTGGTCAACCCGGCCTTGGGCGGCATGTTGGGCCTGGAGGCGCGTGATATGCTGGGACGTGGCTGGGCCGAGCTGTTCTTCGATGGGCCAGCCGAGAACAACACCTTCAACGACGTGGTGGTGGAGGTGATCCAGCAGCAGGTATGCCACCACAACCGCCAGGTTACCTATTACCCGCCCCAAGGCCCTTCCAGGGAGCTGATCATCACCACCGACCTCCTGCTCGATAAAAGGAGCCGGAGCCGGACAGTTATAGGCATCCTGGCCGTGTTCAAGGACATCACCGAGATCAAAGCCCTCCACCACCGGGAACAGGAATTACTGGAGAAGAGCCGCCGCCTGTACCAGGAGAAGCTGGAGGGGCTCAACCGCCTGGCCGAGGCCGTGGCCCACGAGATAAGAAATCCGGTGATGAGCATTGGCGGGCTGAGCATGCGTCTCTTGGGCCAATGCGACCCGGAGGGGCAGCAATCCCATTACCTGGAACGCATCGTGGCCAGCAGCCGCCGCCTGGAACAGATCGTGGCCCAAGTCAGTAACTACGCTGGCCTGAAGTCCCCGCGGCCGGTGCGCCTGGAATTACTGAGCTGGCTGAGCGGCCTGGCCCGACAGTATCGGGAACGCGCCCAGGCCCAGGGGGTGCGGCTGGAGGGGCCCAGGGTCCAGCCAGGGCTGGAGGGGCTCAAGGCGCTCGCCGACCCCAAGCTTTTGGGCCACCTGCTGGGGGTGCTTTTGGAAAACGCCTTGGAGGCCATGCCCCGGGGCGGGGATCTCCGCCTGGAATTGGCCAGGCACGCAGACCCAGGCAGGGTGGTGATAAGCGTCAGCGATACCGGCCAGGGCATCGCCCCCGACGACCAGCCTTATATCTTCGACCCTTTCTTCACCACCAAGGCGGCCGGCATCGGCATGGGCCTGGCCTTGGCCAAGCGCATCGCCGAGGAACACGACGCGGTGCTCAGCGTGGAGAGTTCCCCCGGCCAGGGTGCCACCTTCCGCTTGAGTCTGCCCCTTTAATACCAAATTCGCGCCCAAACTACTTTTGCTCGCGCCGCTGAATTCCCGCCAGCCGACGGCGGGGCTTAATGTGATTGCAATAAGCACGCAATTTTATATAATCGTGATAATCAGTGCGAGAAGAGGCGGCATGCGCATGCCAAAGACTGTTAAAGGCAAAGCCAGCCCCAGTGAGCTAGGTCCGAAAAGGGCCGTGTCTGCCTCTCTGGGCGAGGTTCCCGCGGGAGCTGCTGCCAAGCCTCCCGACCCCGCGCGCATCTTCAGTATCCCCGCGGACGTGAAATACCTTCAGGTCGACCAGCTCACCGCCTTGACCGAGTCCTTCCGAGCCTGGCGTCAGGCAGCAAGGGGCCCGGCTCGCCGCCAGGCTCGGGGCCGAGTCTGGCTCGCCTACCTGCTGCTGCGCTTCACGGCGGCCAGGCTTGGAGAGGTGTTGGCCCTGGACGATCGTTCCGACCTGAATCTGGCCAAGGGAACGGTCATTTTCGGGCGGGGCGGCTCCGGGGACGAGTTCGCCGGCCGCCAGGTCCAGGTCCCGGAGGACGTAGCCCGGGAGATGGCCGGGTTCCTGAACGATCCCGTCAATCGGGATATGCGCGGCCGTGTCTTTCACCTGGACCAGGGCTACATCCGCCGCCTGTTTTACGCGCGGGCCGCCGACTGCGGCCTGCCCCGGGAGCTGGCCAATCCGCGGGTGCTGCGAAACTCCCGGGCCATCGAAATGTTGCGCCAGGGCATTCCCTTGACCATAGTGCAGAACCTCCTGGGCCAGGGGACGGTCAACCTTACGGCGAGCTATCTGACTTTTGCCCAAGCCGATCGGGAGCGCATCGTCAGCTTCCACCTGCAAAAGGAAACCCGCCTGCGCACCAGCGCTCGCAACAGCTTCCAGGGGCGCATCGTGGAGATCAAGAAAGGCCTTCTGCTCACGCGGGTGGAGCTGACCACCACCGGCGGTTACCGGCTGGTTTCGGTCATCACCAACGACAGCCTGGCCAACTTGGGCCTGCGGCGGGGGATGCCGGTATGCGCCCTGGTCAAGGCCCCCTGGGTGATCATCGCGCGAGGACAGGATGCCCCGCGGGTAAGCGCAAGCAACCGGCTGCGTGGGCTCATAACCAAGATCAACGCCGACGTCATCTCCTGCGAGGTGATTGTCGCCTTGCCGGACGGAACTCAGGTCTGCGCGCTTATAACCATAAACAGCGCTCGGGATCTGGGGCTCGAGGTTGGCGGTGAGGTTTGGACGGTTTTCAAGAGTTCGGCGGTGATCATCACCGTGGATTGAAGCCGGAGAACACGTCGACGGAAAAATACCGCGCCCCCACCGCCGTGGCCATGGCGCCATGGCAGCCAAGGAGAAAAGGGCATGGAATATTTGTTTCCCATCTCCGGCGTGACGACCTATCTATGGCTGCCGCCTCTGGTGGCCTTCGTGGTTTCCTTCTTCACTTCAATGGGCGGCGTTTCCGGGGCCTTCCTGCTGTTGCCATTTCAGATGAGCTTTCTTAATTTCACCAGCCCGGCGGTGAGCCCCACCAACCTGGTATTCAACGTGGTGGCCATCCCCAGCGGCGTCTGGCGCTACCTGCGCGAGGGGCGCATGGTTTGGCCCCTGACCTGGGTGGTGGTGCTGGGCACCCTGCCGGGCGTGATCATCGGCTGCTTCATAAGACTGCACTGGCTACCCTATCCCGAGACTTTCAAGGCCTTCGTGGGATGCGTTCTGCTCTATATCGGGGTGCGCATGTTCATGGACATCAACAAGTCGCGCAAAGCGGCCGCCGCCGGCAAGGCCCCCGCTCCGCCCGCACCCAAGGAGTTCGTGGTCCATACCATAGAGTTCAGCGCTCGGAGGGTGGCCTACGGCTTCCAGGGCCGGGAGTACAGCGCGTCCTCGGCGGGCATTTTCACCCTGGCCTTCATCGTGGGCGTGGTGGGCGGGGTCTACGGTATCGGCGGCGGGGCCATCATCGCCCCCTTCTTTGTGGCCATCTACGGCCTGCCCGTGCACACCGTGGCCGGGGCCGCCCTGATGGGCACCTTCATCACCTCGGTGGCCGGGGTGCTCTTCTACCAGGCGCTGGCTTTCGTGCCCGCTTATGCCGGCATGGCCGTGGCCCCGGACTGGCTGTTGGGGGCGCTTTTCGGTTTCGGCGGACTGGGCGGCATGTACCTGGGGGCCCGCACCCAACGCTTCGTGCCGGCCAAGTGGATCAAGCTGGGCCTAGGCCTGCTCCTGCTTTACGTGTCCATCCGCTACCTCATTGATTTCGCGGCCTGGCTGGGGAGATAGACGGCTCACTGTGTGCGGCCGTGGCGACGAGACGGCCATGCCGCCCTAGGCGCGGCCCGCCCCCGCCGGGCGCGGAGCCAGATTGGCGGGGAGGGACTTGGCCGGGCAAAGAACGGGGCCGCGGATGATTCGCGGCCCTTTGGTTTTCTTGCCGGTCCGGCGGCGCCTACTTGATGTCCCGGTGGTACTCCTGCAGGCTTTTGACCGTGTACTGGTCAGGCGCGGCCATCACGGCCGCTATACCCTTGGCCGCGGCCAAGGCGGCGGCGGCGGTGGTGATGTAGGGCACCTTGTAGCGCACCGCGGTCTTGCGGATGTAGGAGTCGTCGTATTGGCTCTGCTTTCCGCTGGGGCTGTTGATAACCAGCTGTATCTGGCCGCTCTTGATGGCGTCGGCGATGTGGGGCCGGCCTTCATGCAGCTTGAGAATCCCTTGGCTGGCGATGCCGTGCTGCTCCAGGAAGGCCTGGGTGCGCTGGGTGGCCAGGATGGCGAAGCCCTGTCCGGCCAGGATGCGGGCGGGTTCCACTATGGCCGGCTTGTCTTCGTCGATGACGGTGATGAGCACGGCGCCCTTGGTGGGCAGGGGCGAGTTGGCCGCCTCCTGGGATTTGAAAAAGGCCAGACCAGGGTCGGCGGCCAGGCCCAGCACCTCGCCGGTGGAGCGCATCTCCGGCCCCAACAGAGGGTCCACCTCGGGGAACATGTTGAAGGGGAATACCGCCTCCTTGACGCCGAAGTGGGGCACGGCGCGCCGCTTGATGTCCATGTCCTTGAGTTTCCCGCCCAGGAGAACCTCGGTGGCCAGCCGCGCCATGGGGATGTTGCACACCTTGCTCACCAGCGGCACGGTGCGGCTGGCCCGGGGATTGGCCTCCAGTACGTACACCTTGTCTTGGGCGATGGCGTACTGGATGTTGATCAGGCCCCTGACCCCCAGGGCCATGGCAATGCGGCGGGTGTAATCCTCCATGGTGGCCAGATGCGCCGCGGCTATGCTCACCGGAGGGATCACGCAGGCCGAGTCGCCCGAGTGCACGCCTGCCTGTTCTATGTGCTCCATGACCGCCGGCACAAAGGCCTCCTTGCCGTCGCAGATGGCGTCGGCTTCGGCCTCGATGGCGTTTTGCAGGAATTTGTCGATCAGGATGGGGCGCTGGGGGGAGATCTCCACCGCCTTGGCTACGTAGGTTTCCAGCATCTGCCGGTCGTGGACGATCTCCATGGCCCGCCCTCCCAGGACGTAGGAGGGGCGCACGATCAAGGGATAACCGATGTCGGTGGCGATGGCCAGGGCTTGTTCGATGTTGATAGCCATGCCCGAGCGAGGCATGGGGATGCCCATATCGTCCATGACCTTGCGGAAGCGGTCGCGGTCTTCGGCCAGGTCCACGGTATCAGGGCTGGTGCCCAGGATGCGTACGCCGGCCTTGGCCAGGCGGCCGGCCAGGTTGAGGGGGGTCTGCCCGCCGAATTGGATGATCACTCCTTCGGGCTTTTCCTTTTCGTAGATGCTCAGCACGTCCTCCAAGGTCAGGGGCTCGAAATAGAGCTTGTTGGAGGTGTCGTAGTCGGTGGAAACGGTTTCGGGGTTGCAGTTGACCATGATGGATTCGATGCCCGCGTCGCGCAGGGCGAAGGCGGCGTGCACGCAGCAATAATCGAATTCGATGCCCTGGCCGATGCGGTTGGGGCCGCCGCCCAGGACCATCACTTTGCGATTGGGGCTCACCGCCACGCGGTCTGGGGCGTTGTAGGTGGAATAGTAGTAGGCCGCGTTTTCCACCCCGCTGACCGGAACCGCGTCCCAAGCCTGGCCGAGTCCCAACTCAAGCCGCCGCTGGCGGATCTGGTCCTCGCTGACCGCGCCGGACTGGCAGAAGAGGGGGGCCTGGCCGCCTTCCGGCTGGGTGCTGAGGATGATGGACAGGTAGCGGTCGGAGAAGCCGTTCTTTTTGGCCTCTATGAGCAGGTCGTCGGGGGGCAGCCCGCCCCGGTGGGCCAGTATCTTCTCCTCCAATTCCACAAGCTCTCGCATCTGCCCGATGAACCAGGGCTTGATGTGGGTCAGCCGATGCAGATCCTCCACCGACGCGCCCATGCGCAGGGCCTCGTACATGATGAACTGCCGCTCGCTGGAAGGCTCCTTGAGCATCACCATGAGTTCGGCCAGGGGCCTTTGGTGGAAGTCCTTGGCGAAGCCCAGGCCGTAACGGCCACCCTCCAGGGAGCGGATGGCCTTGAGCAGTGCCTCCTTGTAGGTCTTGCCCAGGCTCATCACCTCGCCCACGGCCCGCATCTGGGTGCCCAGCTTGTCATCCACGCCGTGGAACTTCTCGAAGGCCCAACGGGCGAACTTGACCACCACGTAGTCCCCGGAGGGGGTGTACTTGTCCAGGGTGCCGTCGCGCCAGTAGGGGATCTCGTCCAGGGTGAGGCCGGCGGCCAGCAGGGAGGAGACAAAGGCGATGGGGAAGCCGGTGGCCTTGGAAGCCAGGGCCGAGGAGCGGCTGGTGCGGGGGTTGATCTCGATCACCACCACTCGGCCGGTCTTGGGATCGTGGGCGAACTGGATGTTGGTCCCGCCGATGACT
>JAJZPI010000019.1 GCA_021811275.1 Deltaproteobacteria bacterium | reverse complement strand
CCTCCTAAAAAAGAGCGGGAAGGCGCTGCGCGCCTTCCCGCTCTTTTTCGCCGCTGGGCATGGGCTACGCCCTCACCGCACCAACGCTAAAGTTTTTTGGGAAGGGTCTCCCCAGTTCTCTTATATCTCTTTAAGCGCCTCCTCGGCGGCGGCGAGGGTCTGCTCCACGGCCTCGGCGTCGTGGGCCAGGGAGATCATGGTGGCCTCGAACTGGCTGGGAGCGAGATAGATGCCCCGCTTCAAGATGGCCTGGTAGAAGCGGGCGAAGAGTTTGGTGTCGCTGGTGGCCGCGCTCTCCCAGTCGGTGACCGGGCCCTCGGTGCAGAAGAAGGTGAACATGGCCCCCACCCGCTGGCCATAGTGGGGCAGACCCCGGGCGGCGAATAGTTTGGCCAAGCCGTTGTAGAGCCGGGCGCTGGTCTCCTCCAGGGTCTCGTACACCTTGGGTATCTGCAAGAGCTCCAGGACTTTGAGGCCGGCGGCGGTGGCCAGGGGGTTGCCCGAGAGGGTGCCGGCCTGGTAGACCGGCCCCACCGGGGCGATCTTCCGCATTATCTCTCGCCGGCCGCCGTAGGCCCCCACGGGCAGCCCGCCGCCGATGATCTTGCCCAGGCAGGTGAGGTCGGGCATGACTCCGTAGCGCGCCTGGGCCCCGCCCAGGGCCACCCGGAAACCGGTGATGACCTCGTCGAAAATGAGCAGGGCCCCGAAGCTGTCGCAGAGGGCGCGCAGGCCGGCCAGATAGCCCTCCAGGGGCTCGACCACCCCCATGTTGCCGGCCACCGGCTCCACGATCACCGCGGCGATCTCCTGGGGATGCCGGGAGAAGGCCTCCTCTACCGCCTCAAGGTCGTTGTAGGGCAGGATGAGGGTGAGCCCGGCCACGGCCGCAGGCACGCCGGGACAGGAGGGGATCCCCAGGGTGGCCAGGCCCGAGCCGGCCGAGGCCAGAAGGCCGTCGGCGTGGCCGTGGTAGCCGCCGGCGAACTTGACGATGAGGTCGCGGCCGGTGAAGCCCCTAGCCAGGCGCAGGGCGCTCATGGTGGCCTCGGTGCCGCTGTTGACCAGCCGCACCTGCTCCAGGGAGGGCACGATCTCGCAGAGCTTCTCGCCCAAACGGACCTCGGCCTCGGTGGGCGCGCCGAAGCTGGTGCCGCGTTCGGCGGCCTTGACCACCGCCGCCACCACCTCGGGATGGGCGTGCCCCAGGATCAGGGGACCCCAGGAGCCCACGTAGTCGATGTAGCGGTTGCCGTCGACATCCTCGATGCGGCAGCCGCGGCCGGCCTTGATGAAGGGAGGGGTCAGACCCACCGAGGCCATGGCCCGCACGGGGCTGTTGACGCCGCCGGGGATCACCTGCTGGGCCCGGTTCCAAAGCTCCTGGGAACGCCGTCCGGCACTGGCCATGATGATTTCCGTCCTCGCTTCCCGCTGGTCTAGTAATAGCGCATGGAGGTCTTTTTTAGCTCCTCCAGGGAAAAAAGCATCTCGTAATCGCCCACGCCCGTTTCCCGGGCCAGCCTGCCGACGATTTCGCGGCACTCCTGTTCGGTCTTGCCGTGGACCATGGAATATAGGTTGTAAGGAAAGCTGGGCTGGGGCTTGCGCCAGTAACAGTGGCTGACCCGGCGTTCGGCGGAAAGCTTGGCCCCCACCTCCTCGATACGCCCCTCCTCCACCCGCCAGGCCACCATGACGTTGGCGGGAAAGCCCGACTGCTGATGACGCAGGGTGGCCCCGAAGCGGCGCATGACCCCGCTTTCGGCCAGGCGGGCGATGCGGGCCACCACCTCGGATTGGGCCAGTCCCAACTCCCCGGCCAGGGGCGCGAAAGGTTCGGGCGTCAGCGCCAGGTCGCCTTGCAGGCGGGCGATGATGCGCTTGTCCAGGTCGTCGATCAAAAAAGCCTCGCCGGGGAAGGGCCGAAAATGGGCGCTGGTCACGCGGCAGGCCAACGGCTTGTTTGGTTGGCTGAGAGTCGATTCTAGGTGGAGCCGCCGTGCTTGTCAAGGAGCGCGGGCCTCCACTAGCGGGCTGACCGCGGCTGGCCGTTCCTGATATGATGAGGCTGTGGTTATCACGCCGCCTCCTCCGGCGCGCAGGCATTCAAAGCAGTGAAAGGCAGGCCCGCATGTCCCCCAAGCCCGTCGTCTTCGCTCCCCCCGCTCCCGGCCAGCGCCTGAAGGTGGCCGCCTTCATGAGTGGCAGCGGCACCAACATCCGAAGGCTTCTCGAGCGCAAAAGCCCCCATATCGAGGTCTGCTTCATCTTCAGCGACCGCGCCGACGAGCATTGCCAGGGGCAGAAGATCGCCCGCGAGTACGGACTGCCCTACTTCGCCTACGACACCCGCCGCTTCCATGAACTGAAAGGGGTCAAGCGCACGGTGTTGACCAAGGAGGGCTTGGCCGCCCGCCGGGAGTACGACCAGGTGGCCGCCAAGCTCGTCAAGGCCTTCAAGGTCGATCTCATCGCCCTGGGCGGGTACATGAGCTTTCTGACGCTGCCGCGCGGGATCAACGTCCATCCCGCAGACTTGTCCATCGCCGACGCCAAGGGCAAACGCCGCTTCGTGGGCGACGACGCGGTCCTGGACGCCATCGCCGCCGGGGTCAAGGAGCTGCGCTCGTCCACCCTCTGGATCGACCGCGGGGTGGACACCGGACCCCTGCTCCTGGTCAGCGACCCCCTGGCCGTGGACCTGCCCGCGCCCCTGGAGGAACTCCTGGAGAACTCGGCCCGCCTGCGGCGGGTGGCCGACGAGCACCAGGACCGGCTCAAGGAGCGAGGGGACTGGGTGATCTTTCCCTTGACCATCGAGCTGATGGCCCAGGGACGTTTGGGCATCGACGAGCGCGGGGTGGCCACCCTGGACGGGATTCCCAGGCCCGGCGGGGTGCGGCCCTCGGACCTGTAGGCCGTCCGCTTGCCCGGCTGGGCCTGGCGGGTCGGGAAGGCGCTCTTGCCCGGTCCCCGCCCGCTCCCACCCCGGCTCAGGAGGCGGTCACGGCGTAGTAGGCGCTCCCCGGCACGATGCGGGTGCTTTTGACCTGGGTGTAGCCGCTTTGTTCGAGCTGGGCGCATAAGTCGCCCAGGCGGGGCAGGGGAGTGCAGTCCTTGATGGAGCAGGTGGCCAGGTTGAGGTTGGCCGCCATGGGGTCCCTGCCCTGGCTGCCGAAGTTGGAGGCCAAGGCCAGCGCGCCCCCCGGGGCCAGGAGGGGCCTCAGCCGGGCGAAGAGCCCCCGGCGCTCCTCTTCGGTGAAGTAGTAAACCAGGTTGATCATGGTGATGAGGTCGAAGGGGCCGGGCAGCCCTTCCAGGATATCGCGCAGGTCGCCCACGGCCACGCGGAAGCGGCTACCCAGGCCCCAGCTAGTCAAGTTTTCCTCCGCCTGCCGAGCCACCGCCGGGTCCATCTCCACTCCCACTCCCTCGGCCTCGGGGTTGGCTTGGTGCGCCCCCCGCAGCCCGAACCCCGCGCCGCAGCCCAGGTCCAGGATGCGCGGCGTCTTCCGTCCGGCCAGGTTGGCGCGTAGGAAGCGGCGCAGGAAGGGTTCGCTTACCTCGGAGAACTTGGCCACCAGCGGCCCGATCTGCGGCAGATAGTCGCCAAGGGGCGCGCCGCGCATGCGTTCGGCGGCGTGGCGGTATACGGAGTTGTAGTAGGTCGCGTTGGCCTGGATCATGGCCCCCAGCACCCCGCCCTGGGGGCCCAGCAGCGAGCGCGAAAGCCCGCCCTTGATGCTGAACTCCCCCCGTTTGCATTTCAACTCCTTGAGCGACAGACCCAACTCCAAGAGTCCGTCCAGGAATTGGGGCCGCCGCACGTTCAGCAGGCCAAGCAATTCCTCCCTGGTGCGGGGGCGGCGCAAGGCCTCGATGAGGCCGCAGTCCAGGGCGGCATGAAGGTAATGCATGCGTACATAGTGGAGCGACTCGCGCATGGCGCGCGCCAGGCCGGCCAGATCGGGCGTGCGCAGCATGATCATCAGATATTGCAGGTTCATCCCCTTTCCCCTTTTTACTAGCCCCGGGGCCCGATGCCGGCCAGGAACTGGTCCAGCATGGACCCCAGGAGCGCGATCAAGCTCTCGGGCACGAAGGCGGGCTGACTCAAGCCGTGATTGAGCACGGCCAGGTAGCAGGCGAACAAGGACGAGGCGGCCAGGTAGGCTTTGGCCTCCGGCCGGATTTCGCCGCGCGACTTGGCCTGCTCCACCAAGCCCGCCACCACTTCCAGAAAGAATAGGGCCTCCTGTTGCAGCTTGGCCCCCCAGGGGCCGGGGATGAACAGCGACTCCTTGAGCAGGGTGCGCGAAAGGCCGGGGCGGCGGGCGTAGTAGGCGAAGAAGGGGCGCACGATATGCAGGCACTGCTCCCGGAAGGCAAGGCCCTGGGGCATCGCCGCCAAGGTTTCCTCCTGGATGCCGGTCAAGTCGCCCAAAAGGGCCGCGATCAGCAGCGAGGCCTTGTCTGGGTAATGGTTGAGCACCGTGCCCACCCCCACCCCGGCTTGGCGGGCTATGTCGCGGATGGTCGTCTTCTCGAACCCCTTTTCCGCGAAAAGCTCTTTGGCCGCCTCCAGGATGAGTTGGCCCGTTTCGGCCTTCTGCCGGGCTCGGCGGCCGGGTCGGGAGCTGGGGCCGGGTGCGCGTTTGCCGCTGCCCATGCGGAGTCCTTATCGAAGATTATATTGAACATGTTCAATAAGTGAACATGTTCAATATAGCAAGACTACGCCGCGCTTGTCAATCGGTCGAGGGCGCGTGCCTAGCGAAAAATTAAGCGCCCCTCCCCGGCCGGGGAGGGGCGCTCTGTCGGTCGGAGGTCAGGCGGCTGCTAGCGCAGCTCCTCCTGCTGCTTGATTGAGACGGCCACCTTGTAGAGGATGGTCAGCACCAGGGCGCCCACGCCGTAGACGCCGAAGGTGATCAGGAGCTCCAGGTTGGTGGGGGCGTACTCGGTGACCTCGTGCAGGGGGTTGGGCACGAAACCGCCGCTGATCATGGCCATGCCCTTGTCGATCCAGGTGCATACGAAGACCAGGATGCAGCCGGTGATCAACAGCCCTTCCTTTTGGCGGAAGCGGGGCACGATCAACAGCACGATGGCCGCGAAACCGGCCACGAGCGCCGTCCACACGAAGGGCACCAGACCGCCCGCACCGTGGTAGCCGAAGTAGAGGTACTTCAGGTGGGCAAGGTGGCTGGGGATCATGCTGTAGCCCACGGTGAAGACCTCGAGGAAGAAGAAGAACAGGTGCATGATGATGGCGTAGCATACGATCTTGGCCAGGGTCTCCCGGGCCTCCTTGCCGGCGTCGAACTTGGTCAGCCCGCGCACCAGGAAGGAGAGCAGGATCAGCACGGCCGGGCCGGCGGCAAAGGCCGAGGCCAGGAAGCGCGGGGCCAGGATGGCGGTGAGCCAGAAGCCGCGGCCGGGCAGGCCGGCGTAGAGGAAGGCCGTCACGGTATGGATGGAAACCGCCCAGGGGATGGACAGGTAGATGAGCGGCTTGACCCACTTGGGCGGGGGCAGCTCCTTGCGCTCGGCGGCCAGGGTGGTCCAACCGATGATCAGGTTCAGGAACAGGTAGCCGTTCAAGACGATCATGTCCCAGAACAGGATCGAGTTGGGCGTGGGATGCAAGAGCACGTTGTTGACGCGCGCCGGCTTGCCCAGGTCGGCCACGATGAACAGGATGCACATCACCACCGAGGCGATGGCCAAAAACTCGCCCAGGATGGTGATGCGGCCGAAGGTCTTGTAGTGGTGCAGATAGTAGGGCAGCACCAGCATCACCGCCGAGGCGGCCACGCCGACCAGGAAGGTGAAGTTGGCGATGTAGAATCCCCAGGAAACGTCGCGGCTCATGCCCGTGATGGACAGACCCTCCCGGTATTGGAAGCTGTAGCCGAAGGCCGCGGCCCCAATGAGCGCCAGGAGGAATATGAGCCAGCCCCAGTACCTCGGTTGTCCTTCTAAGGCTTTTTCAAGCATTTCGTCCTCAATTCTTGTGGCGGTGATCCCGCTTAAAGCCTAGACCAGGTAGTAGACCTGGGGCTGGGTGCCCAGGCCGGGGTTGCGTCTGATGCTGAAGCGGCTGCGCAGGGCCTTCCTGGGCGCGCTGCCCGCGTCGCTCATGTCTCCGAAGAGCATGGCGCCCTGGGCCGCCTCCACGCAGTAGGGCAGCTGGCCGGTGACCAGACGCTCGGTGCAGAAGGTGCACTTCTCCACCACGCCCTTGGTGCGAGTGGGATAGGCGGTGTTTGGCACCGGGTCGGGCAGGTATTTCCTGGGGTCGTAGAAGTTGAAGCTCCGCGAGCCGTAGGGGCAGGCGGCCATGCAGAAGCGGCAGCCTATGCAGCGGTGCATGTCCATCATGACTATGCCGTCGGCGCGCCTGAAGGTGGCCTTGGTGGGGCAGACCCGCACGCAGGGCGGATTGTCGCAATGGTTGCACATGGCCAGCATGGGGGATTCCTTGACGGCCTCCTCCAGATACTCCTGCTCCACCTCGGTGAAGACGTGCTCGAAGGGCGCCTCCCATATCCACTTGAGGTTCTTGGGCGGCTCGATGGTCGGCACGTTGTGGTTGATGTGGCAGGCGTCGGTAATGGTCTTGCGCAGCCCGGGGGTGAGCTTCTTAACGTCGATCACCATGCCCCAGCGCTTGGCCGTCAGTTCGGTGGGGGACTGTTTCATCTCCTCGGCCGCGTCCACCTGGCCGGGGAAAATCAGCTCAAAGGCCGCGTTGCCCCCCAGGCCCACTGCGGCGGAGAGGCCGGCTACCTTCAGAAAATCTCTCCTGTTGAAGGTCATTATTTGGCCTCCTTGGGGTAGGTGTGGCAGTCCCAGCAGAACGGCACCACGCCCACGTAGTTGTGGCACTGGTCGCAGAACTTGCTCTTCTCGTTGTGGCAGCGCAGACACTCGTTGGTCAGGCTCATGTTGTACTGCTTGCCGGTATGACTGACCCACACCCGGTTGCCGTCGCGCACCACCGAATCGCGCCACTCATTCAACAGCTGCATGTGCGAGGACTTCATGTACTCGGTGGGGGCCACGCACTCCTTCATGTCCTTGGGCAGCTCCACCTTGGGCTGGGGAGGCGTGGTGCCCAGGGCCGTCCACAGCGGGAAGGCGAAAATAGCCAGGAAGATGAGGACGCCGATGACGATTACGGGCTTGTCGTAGATTTTCATTACTCCTCACCCTCCTCTCCGGCCTCGCCGCCCTCTTCATCTTCTTCGGGCCACTCGATGGGCTCGAGGCCCGCTTCCTCGCGCAGGTCGTTGATCTCCTCGCCGCGCAGGTTGGTGGAGCGAGCGGCCTTCTCGCCGGGGATGACCAGGGCGTTGGCGACCAGCTCGGAGAGACCGCAGACGTTGACGGCCGGCACCCAGTAGTCCATCAGGGGTTTCAAGGCGGCGCGGTCGATGGCGCAGATGTTGGCCAGCATGTTCACGCCGTGCTTCTCATGCACGAACTGCACCGCGTTGGCCCGGGGCAGACCGCCGCGGAAGCGCTGTTCCAGGTTCTCGCCGGCGTTCAGGCCCGAGCCCGAGCCGCAGCAGAAGGTCTGCTCGCGGATGGTCTGGTCGGGCATCTCATAGAAGTTGTTGACCACGTTCCTGAGCACGTAGCGGGGTTCCTCCAAGAATCCGAAGCCGCGGCTGGTGTTACAGGAGTCGTGCCAGGTGACGGTGTAGTGATCGTTGCGGCTCTTGTCCAGATTGAGCTTGCCGTTCTTGATCAGGTCGGCGGTGAACTCGGTGACATGCACCATCTTGGTGGACTTGGCGTTCTCGAACACCGTGCCGGTGATGGGGCTGCGCGGAACCTCCAAGTGGTCGGCCGGTCCGTTCATGGTGTCCATGTACTGGTGCACCACCCGCCACATGTGCCCGCACTCGCCGCCCAGGATCCACTTGACCCCCAGGCGCTTGGACTCGGCGTACATCTTGTAGTTGAGCCTCTTCATCGTCTCGTTGCTGGTGAAGAAGCCGAAGTTGCCGCCCTCCGAGGCGTAGGTGGACCAGGTGTAGTCCAGACCCAGGTACTCGAAGAGGATCAGGTAGCTCATGCAGGTGAAAATGCCGGGGTCGGCGAAGACGTCGCCCGAGGGGGTCACGAAGAGAATCTCCGCCCCCTTGCGGTTGAAGCTGGGCTCGATGGTGATGCCCACGTTCTCTTCGATATCGCCCAGGAGATACTCGATGTTCTCCTTGAAGGTGTGCGGCTTGAGCCCCAAGTGGTTGCCGACGTGGTAGCAGGCGTTGACCGGGGTGCCGATCCAGTCGATCTGCAGGCCCAGCAGGTTCAGGATCTCGCGGGCGATGATGGTGATCTCGGCGGTGTCGATGCCGTAGGGGCAGAAGACCGAGCAGCGGCGGCACTCGGTGCACTGGAAGAAGTAGTAGAACCACTCCTTGATGACTTCCTCGGTGAGCTTGCGCCCGCCGGCCAGCTTGCCCAGGATCTTGCCCGCGGTCCTGAACTCGCCGCGGTAGATGCTGCGGATCAGTTCGGCGCGCAGGACCGGCATGTTTTTGGGGTCGCCGGTGCCGATGAAGAAGTGGCACTTGTCGGCGCAGGCCCCGCAGCGCACGCAGATGTCCATGAATACCTGGAAGGAGCGAAAGCGCCGCAGACGGTCCTTGAGGCCGTCCTTGACGATGCCCTTCCAGTCGGCGGGCAGCTTCCAGTCGGCCTCGGTGGGGTTCCACTCGCGGGCGAAGGCGCCGCCCATGCCTTCCAGGCTGGCCACCTTAACCGGATGGCAGTACATGCCGGAACGGAACTCCGGCTTGGTGTCCATCCAGTTTTCGCTGGGCGGCTGGTGGCTTAAGCCTTTGGCTATCTCTTGAGGCTTGGGAGTTTGTGTTGCCATATTAAGCTTCCTTCTCCACGGGGATGCCAGCCTCGATCATCTGCTCCCGGAAGTCGTCTTCGTACTCCGCATAGGTGTGGAACTTGACTTCGGGGTTCCAGGGGTTGATGTGCCGCTTCTCCCGGCTGTTGTTGACCAGGTTGCGGGTGGGGGAAAGCCACACGCCGCCCAGGTGCATCAGCTTGCTGAAGGGGAAGTAGGCAAAGAGGAAGCTGACCAGGAAGATGTGGATGTAGAACATGAAGCTGATGGGGTCGGCGGGCAGCTCGGGTTTCAAGGCGACCAGGCTCATGGTCAGCTTCTTGACCGTCACCACGTCGACCTTCAGCACGTAGCGCATGATGATGCCGGTCTTGGCGATGAAGATGATGAGCAGCAGCGGGAACCAGTCGCCGGCGATGGAGATGTAGCGCACCTGGGCGATCACCACCCGGCGCAGGAAGAGCAGGGTGGCCGCGGCCAGGAGGATCACGCCGGACTGGGCCAGCAGCGGCAGGCCCACGTAGAGGCCGTCCGGGCCGGGCAGGGGCAGACCCATCTCGAAGAAGGTGTCGATGTGCTCGACGATCTGCACCCACATGGGCACGGGCTCGGTGAAGAAGCGCAAGTGGCGGATCAGCACCACCAGGAAGGAATAATGGAAGAGCAGGCCGAAGAGCCACAGCCACTTGGAAGAGCCGTAGCGAACCTTGGGTCCCTGGTGATACTCCATGCGGGTGTTGCGGAACAGGGACCTGAAGAGGAAGACCTCCAGGAACATGCGCCCGATCACCGCCGGCAGGGAGCAGGGGTTGTCGAGTTTGTTCGTTTTGATCCAGGGCAGGCCCTTGGCCTGGCCGCAGGTGGTGGGAATCCTGAACGGCACCGGGGAGTTGCTCCACTTGAGCACCCGGTAGCTGACCCCGATGAGGAAGGTCGCCACCGCGGCGTAGGGCACTACAACCCCGAACAGCCAGCGCAGGTCAGCCACCGTCACTCCCACGAGGGGCACCAAAACGAGTACCGTGACCGCGACTAGGGAAAAGATGAAGCTCATTGACTCCTACCTCGTTTCTTATAGGGCCATCATGGTTGCCATGGTTAGTTTGCCTCGGGTCCCCCTTTGGTGAAGGTTTTAGGTCGCCCTAGTTTATCCTCTTGAGCCCCCCGACCGCCCTGGGCGCGGCCGGAACGGCTACTTCTCCGGAGGCATGTCCGGCTCCTCCTGCTCGGGAATCGGACAAAGGATGTCGGCGCGGCGCAGCACGTTGTAATACATGCTCTTTACTTCCTGCGCCTGGATCTCGTAGATCTTCTGGCGGCAGGCCATGTAGATGTCGAAGGCGATGAGCGCCAGCTCGTCCACCCGCGACTCGAAGTCGGTCAGCTGATCCAGCAGGCCCCGCGCGCCGGCGGCGGCCTCCAACTCCTTGGCCAGAGCCTTTCGCACCACCTGCTTCAAGCCCAGCACGAAGCCCACGGCCTGGCTGGGGGCGTAGTCCTGCACCGCGCGGATGCGCACGATGCGGTCCACGAAGGGGGAGACCCGCTCCCGGTCCAGGCCGGTCAGAAGCTCGTCGAAGACGGCCTTCATCTCGCGGTGGATGGTATGTCCCACCGGATTCTGGAAGGCGTCCTTGGTGCGTTTGAAGTACTGGACGCTCTCGGCTGGATAGGTGGCGATGATGAGGTCGAACCAGTGCTCGAGGATGGTCTCGCTCTTGGCCTTAAGCAGTTCTTGGAGATTGGCCAAAGACCTATGATCCTTTCCTGCGGCCGGTTGCGCCCGCCGCGCCCGGCCGCTTCCCGCCGGATTTTACCAATTCATTTGGTGTAGTTAGCCCCCAGCCCTGATGTGGGCCATAGTTAACACAAGGCCCCCCAAAGGTCAAGACTCTTGCTGGGGCCGGGCCCGGCGGGGCTAACAGCTTGCAAATACTGCAATGACAACGAAAACGCAGGGCCGGCCTCCCCGCGCCGGCCCCGGCGGGCCGCATCATATTGCTCATATTGCCGGGTGATGTCAAGCCCCCGTCCGCCCCCGTCCGCCGGCGCAATGATCTTGGCCGGGCGGGCCCAGCCGGTTTACAATGATTTGGAACCCTCTTTTCAGGAGCAGTCGGACAATGGCCGTCTTCACCGGCGTTAACCATTTGGCCATGGCCACCGGCGATATGGACCGCACCATAAGGTATTGGCGGGACTTGGTGGGCCTGCGCCTGGTGGCCGGGCTGGGCATGCCCGGCGCCCGCCAATATTTTTTCCGGATCGCCACCGACAGCTACCTGGGTTTCTTCGAGTGGGCGGACGTGGAGCCCATCGAGGAGAAGGAGCACGGCTACCCCGCCAAGGGGCCGCTGGTCTTCGACCATGTGGCCCTGGGAGTGGCCGGCGACGAGGACCTCTGGGAGTTGCGCGACAAGCTGGAGGCCGCCGGCTTCTGGGTCTCCGAGCCCCTGGACCACGGCTTCATCCATTCCATATACAGCTTCGACCCCAACGGCATCGCGGTGGAGTTCTCCGCCACGGCGCCCGGGGTGGACCTCGGCGCCCGGCCGGTGATGGTCGAGCGCGCGCCCGGTCCGGTGGCCCTGGAGGGGCCGGAACAGGTGCCGGGTCAGTGGCCGTCGGTGGACCAGCCAACGCCGGCCGATGAGCGGCGGGTCTACCCCGGGGAGGGCCTAGCCCTGGTCCAGGGGCGGAAGCGCAATTGGTTCGAGAACGCCTAGGGGTTCTCCCCCCTTAAATTACGGGTTTCCCCCCATAGAACCATCTGGCCCTTTTTCCTAATATATTCCGAGGGGGTGGAATGCGGTAACGTATGTTTGCCGCCGGGGCCCGCGGCCCGGCAATCCATCCCAATGGCGTGAATTAAGGGGCTTGACCGGGAGTGGGGGGAGGCTGGCCGGGGCGCCGCGCCGGCCGACCCGCCCCGCTGCCAGAAACCTCTCGCCTTTGCGAGGACCCAGAGGCCGACCATGAGCGATTTTCCACTGCCGCGCATACGGGACTTCGTGCGCACGGTGGTGCCCTTTAACACCCTTAGCGACGAAGAGCTCACCCGCGTGGTGTCCAGGATGGAGATCGCCTTCTATCCCCGGGGCGAGCGCATCTACCACGCCGGCGGCCCCCCGGCCACCGACCTGGCCATCATCAAGTCCGGCTCGGTCAAGGTGACCCTGCCCGACGACCTGGGCGGAGAGATCCTGGTCGACCTGCGCGGCGAAGGCGACTGCTTCGGCGCGGTCAGCCTTCTGCAGGGCAGCCAGGCGCTTTTCGACGTCACCGCCCGCGAGGACATCATCGCCTTCCTGCTGCCGGCGGCCATCTTCAAGGACCTCTACAGCAGCCACACCGCCTTTCACCGCCACTTCAGCTTCTCCCTGGCCCGCAACCTGCAAGCCGTGCGCCGCACCCCGGACCAGGGGCTCACCCTGCTGGCCGGCGGCGGCTCCCTGGGCCTGGAGGCGGTCCTGAAGCGCAGCCAGGTCTCGGAGCTGATGACCACCAGCGTTCTGGCCTGCCTGCCCCAGACCCCCATCCGCGCCGCCGCCCGCAACATGACCAACCAGCGGGTGGGCTCCATCGTGGTGGTGGAGCAGACCGGGGTGCCGGTGGGGGTGGTCACCGACACCGACCTGCGGGTGCGGGTGCTGGCCGCCGGGGTGGACCCGGGCGCGCCGGTGGCCGAGGTGATGAGCCGCCCCATCCGCACCATCGACAACAAGGCCTTCGCCTTCGAGGCCATGCTGGAAATGATCCGCCACCGCGTCCACCACCTGGTGGTGGTGGAGGGCGAACGCATGGTGGGCGTGCTCAGCGACCACGACGTGCGCGTGGTCACCGGCGCGGCCCCGGTGGGGGTGATGCGCGACCTGGACAAGATCAACAGCGCCGAGGGGCTGGAGCTGATCCACCAGAACCTCGACCCGGTGCTGGAGATGCTCCTGCGTCTGGGCGGCTCGGCGCAGTACATGCTCGACCTGGCCACCGAGTTCAACGACCGCCTGCTGCTCAAGATCCTGGAGCTGACCGAGCTGGAGATGGAGCACCAGGGCCGTGGACGGGCCCCGGTGCCCTATTCTTGGCTGGCCCTGGGCAGCGCCGGCCGGTGCGAGCAGGCCCTGCGCACCGCCCAGCACAACGGCCTGGTATTCATGAACGTGCCGGCGGAACGCGCCAGCGCGGTCAAGGACTGGTTCCTGGACTTGGCCGGGCGGGCGGTGGAGAGGCTCCACACCTGCGGCTTCCCCTTGAGCGAGCACGGCCTGCAGGCCAACTCTCCGGCCTGCTGCCAGTCCGAGGCCCAGTGGCAGAACGCCTTCTCCGAAATGATCAGGGAGGCCGGCCAGTGCGCCCTACCCGCCGCCGGCTCGCTCTTCGATCTGCGCGGCGTGCACGAGGAGATGGCCTTCGCCGAGTCCTTGAGGCTCTACGTCAGCCAGGCCATCGAGGACAACCGCCACTTCCTGGCCCGCCTGGCCCGGGTGGGCCCCCACAACCGTCCGCCCCTGGGCTTTTTGCGCGAGTTCGTGGTCGAAAAATCCGGCGAATACCGCGATCAGCTCGACCTCAAGGTGAGCGGGCTTACGCCCCTGATCAACGCCGTGCGGGTGCTGGCCCTGGAACAGGGGCTCACCGTCACCAGCACCCTGGGCCGCCTGGCCGAACTGGCCAAGCGCGGCATACTCCAGGAGCGTTTCGCCGCCGACCTGGCCGATGCCTACAGCTTCATCGTTCTGCTAAGGGTGGCGCGCTATCTGGAAGCCCGGGGCGCCGGCCACGAGCCGAACGCCCACTTGGACCCCGCCTCCCTGAACCCGGCCCAGCGCAAGATGCTCAAGGACAGCTTCACCGTAACCAGCGAGCTGCAGGCCTTCCTTGAGCAGCGTTACCGTACCCAGAACGCGGCCTGAGGGAGGGACTGGTGGGTGAATTTTGCATTGGCCAGAATGCGCAACCGCCTGCGGCGGCTGCGCCTCAAGAACCGGGACCTGCCTCCCCTGGTGCGCCAAAACCTCTTGGCCCTGGAGCAGGTTCACCCCGAGCAGCCCGCCCGTTCCCACCGCTTCGTGGTGCTCGACCTGGAGACCACGGGCCTGGATCCCAACCGGGACCGGGTGGTGAGCGTGGGGGCCTTGCGCATGGTCGAGGGCCGGGTGCGGCTGGGCGAGGTCTTCGACGAGCTGGTCAACCCCGGCCGGGACATCCCGGTGGAGTCGATCAAGGTCCATGCCATCGTGCCGGACATGATCGCTCACGCGCGTCCGGCCGGCGAGGTCTTCGAGGACTTCATGGAATACGTGGGCACCGACGTGCTGGTGGCCCACTTCGCGCCCTTCGATCTGCATTTCCTGAACAAGATAATGAAGGTGCGCTACGGGTTTTCTCTGCAGAACCTGGTCCTGGACACCGTGGAGATTTGCCGGTCCACCTTGCTGACGCCCGACCCCCACGGGGTTTACATGGACTTCAAGAAGTGCGGCCTGGACGCCTTGGCCGAGCGCTTCGGACTGGAGGTGCCTGAGAGGCACACCGCCCTGGGCGACGCCCTGGCCACTGCCCTGATCCTCCAACGCATGTTTTTGCACCTGGAGCAGACCAACCGGGGGACCATGGGCGATTTGATAAAACTGGGCGCGGTGGCCCTGTGAAGATGAACGGTCCGGTCCGCGCCGTTTTGCGGACTTCAGGTTTAGGTTCGGTCCGGAAGAGTTGACGAGTGAGTTACCGAGGGCATCATTCAAGCGAGGGAGGAGGATTTCATGGCTGAGGATAAAGTGGTGGAGAAGGGTGGTCTCTACTACCCTCCGCAATCTTTCGTGAACAAGGCCCACCTGAAAAGCCTCGACGAGTACAAACAGATGTACGAGCGGTCCATCAAGGACCCCGATGGCTTCTGGGCCGAGCAGGCGGATAAGTTCCACTGGCATAAGAAGTGGGACAAGGTCCGGGAGTTCAACTTCGCCCGCAGCAAGGGAACGGTTTCCATCAAGTGGTTCCAGGGGGCCAAGACCAACATCACCTACAACTGTCTGGACCGGCACCTGGCCACCCGCAGCGGCCAGCGCGCCATCATGTGGGAGGGCAACGAGCCCGGCGAGGACCGGGTGCTCACCTACCAGGAGGTCTACGAGCAGACCACCAAGTTCGCCAACGTGCTCAAGAGCTTCGGGCTCAAGCAGGGCGACCGCGTCACCATCTACCTGCCCATGATCCCCGAGCTGGCCATCGCCATGCTGGGCTGCGCCCGCATCGGCGTCATCCATAGCGTGGTCTTCGGCGGCTTCTCGGCCGAGTCCTTGAAGGACCGCATCGTCGACAGCAAGTGCGGCCTGGTCATCACCAGCGACGGCACCTATCGCGGCGGCAAGGCCGTCACCCTGAAGCAGATCGCCGACGAGGCCATGAAGGGCGCGGAGAAGGAGGGCGTCAAGGTACCCAAGTGCGTGGTGGTCCAGCGCGTGGGCGAGGGCAAGGGCATCGACTGCCCCATGGCCGCCGGCCGCGACCAGTGGTGGCACGACGTGATGGCCAAGGCCCCGGTGGGCTGCGATCCGGTGTGGATGGACGCCGAGGACCCGCTGTTCATCCTCTACACCAGCGGCTCCACCGGCAAGCCCAAGGGCGTGCTGCACACCATTGGCGGTTACATGGTCTACGTCAGCCTGACCCACAAGTACGTTTTCGACTACCATGACGGCGACGTCTACTGGTGCACCGCCGACATCGGCTGGGTCACCGGGCATTCCTACATCCTCTACGGCCCGCTTCTGAACGGCGCCCAGTCGCTGATGTTCGAGGGCGTGCCCACCTATCCCGACGCCGGCCGTTTCTGGGCCGTGGTGGACAAGTGGAAGGTCAATATCTTCTACACCGCCCCCACCGCCATCCGGGCGCTCATGCGCATGGGCGAGGAATGGCCCCGCAAGTACAGCCGCCAGAGCCTCAAGCTCCTGGGCACCGTGGGCGAGCCCATCAACCCCGAGGCCTGGCAGTGGTACCACAAGGTCATCGGCGAGGAGCGCTGCCCCATCGTCGACACCTGGTGGCAGACCGAGACCGGCGGCATCCTCATCACCCCTCTGCCTGGGGCCATACCCACCAAGCCCGGCTCGGCCACGCTACCCTTCTTCGGCGTGGAGCCGGCGGTGGTCGACGACCAGGGCCAGGAGATCGCCGGCAACGACGTCAGCGGCCGCCTGGTGATGAAGGCGCCCTGGCCCGGCCAGCTGCGCACCACCTACGGCTCCCACGAGCGCTTCGAGACAGTCTACTTCTCCGACTTCGACGGCTTCTACTTCTCCGGCGACGGCTGCAAGCGCGACCAGGACGGCTACTATTGGATCACCGGCCGCGTCGATGACGTCATCAACGTCAGCGGCCACCGCATGGGTACCGCCGAGGTGGAAAGCGCCCTGGTCAGCCACCCCTCGGTGGCCGAGGCCGCCGTGGTGGGCTTCCCCCACGACATCAAGGGCCAGGGCATCTACGCCTACGTCACTTTGCGCGTGGGCGTGGACTACAGCGAGGACCTGAAGAAGCAGCTGGTGGCCCACGTTCGCAAGGAGATCGGCCCCATCGCCACCCCCGACGTGATCCACTGGGCCCCGGGCCTGCCCAAGACCCGCTCCGGCAAGATCATGCGTCGCATCCTCCGCAAAATGGCGGCCAACGAGATGGACCAGCTGGGCGACACCAGCACCCTGGCCGACCCCAGCGTCATCAACCAGCTCATCGAACTCAAGGGCAAGTAGCAACCTGATCCCCAAAGCCGGGGCGCGGCCTTTCAAAGGTCCGCGCCCCGGCCCCCCAGGCTGTGCCGCCGGAGCTTTCCATGCCCGGCGGCCAAGCCGCGCGGAAGCCTTGCCCCGGCCAAGTTGGGCTTGGCCCCCGGGCCGGGCTTTATAGTAGAATATGCTGGCAGGAGCCGGGGCCAGGCGGCGGCGCCGGGGCGAAGGCTTCCGGCACGATCCCGGCAACTCAAACGCGGCCTCGGCCCGAGGAGAAACCATGGCCCCGGACCCAGCCTCCCCGGCCCTTTCCACCGCGGAAATTCTCGCCTTTCTGAAGGCCACGCCGCCCTTTGCCGATCTGGACCAGCCCAGCCTGGAGCAGCTGGCCGCCCGCTGCACCCTCAAGCTCCTCCCCGCCGGGGCCAAGGTCCTGGAGCGCGGCCGCAGCCAAGTCAGCCACCTGGGGCTCGTCCACCGGGGCCGGGTCAAGGTCTTCTTCCGCGACGATGACGGCCAGGAAAACCTCATCGACTACCGGGGCCCGGGCATGGCCATCGGAGCCCTGGGCATCCTGCGCGGCAGCCTCTCCAACCTCGACGTGATCGCGGTGGAGGAGACGCTTTTCATCCAGATCGCCCGCGAGGACTTCCTGGCGTTGGTGGGCGCCCACGCCCGCTTTTCCCAGCACTACCTCAAGCTCCTT
Organism: Deltaproteobacteria bacterium; assembly: GCA_021811275.1. Taxonomy (GTDB): domain Bacteria; phylum Desulfobacterota; class Desulfarculia; order Desulfarculales; family Desulfarculaceae; genus JACRDC01. The sequence goes on along the minus strand of JAJZPI010000019.1, from coordinate 18,040 downwards.
TCGGAAAGTTACGTGGGCAAGGCCCTGGCCGAGATCTCCCGGCCCCGGCCCTCCGTCACCGACGAGGGCTCGCTCTACCTGTTCACCGCCCAGGTGGGGGACGCCATCCGCCGCCGTCCGGAAACCGTCGCCGGCGACAGGTCCATTCAGGAGGCCGCCCGCTTGATGAGCGAGCGCCGGGTGGGCTGCCTGCTGGTGACCGACCGCACCGGCAAGATAAGGGGAATCGTCACCGACCGCGACCTGCGCACCAAGGTAGTCGCCCAGGGTCTGGACAACCAGGCCCCGGTGATGAACATCATGACCTCGCCGGTGATCTCGGTGCCCAGCCACACGGGCTGCTTCGACGCCATGCTGGAGATGATGAAGCGCCGAGTGCACCATCTGACCGTAGAGCGCAGCGGAGAAATCATGGGCGTGTTCGCCGCCCACGACCTGATGGTCATTCAGGGCACCTCGCCGCTCTATCTGGTCCGCGAGATCGTCTCCCAGAACAAGATCGACAACCTCTACGAGCTTTCGCTGAAAAGCCCCCGGGTGGTGAAGTCTCTCATCTACGAAGGCGCCAAGCCCAACTTCATAACCCGCATGATCACGCTCATCAACGACTACATCCTGGAGCGGGTGCTCACTTTGCTCATCGAAGAGATGGGCCCCCCGCCGGCGCCCTTCTGCTGGATCCTCATGGGCAGCGAGGGGCGCAAGGAGCAGACCTTCCGCACCGACCAGGACAACGGCTTGATCTACGCCGACCCTGCGGACCCTGAGCAGGCCAAGGCCTCCCAGGAGTACTTCGCCCGCCTGGCCAACCAGACCATCGAGCACCTGGTGCGCTGCGGCTTCCCCCGCTGCAAGGGCGAGATCATGGCCAGCAACCCCAGGTGGTGCCAGCCCTTCACCAGCTGGGCCCGCATCTTCGACAAGTGGATCATGACCCCCGACGTCAGCGAGGTCCTGCACGCCACCATCTTCTTCGACTTCAGACCCGGCTTCGGCGACCTGGGCATGGGCCAGCGCCTGCGCGAGCACCTGATGCGCTCGCTTTCCGGCCAGGAGGTCTTCTTCCGCCAGCTGGCCAAGGACACCCTGACCACGCCCCCGGCCTTGAGCTTTTTGCGCAACTTCATCACCGAGAAGCAGGAGCCCCACGCCGGCAAGTTCGACCTCAAGACCAAGGGCCTGACTCCCTTCGTGGACTTCGCCCGCCTGATGAGCCTGCGCGCGGGCATTCGCGAGACCAACACCATGGAACGCTTCCAGTTGCTGGGCGAGGGCGGCCACATCTCCCGCCAGCTTTACCTGCGCGCCAGCCAGGCCTATGACTTACAGATGCACCTGCGCCTGGTCCATCAGCAAAGCATGCACGAGCAGGGCCTGGAGCCGAACAACTTCATAGACCTTGGCACCCTTTCCGACCTGGAAAAGCGCACCCTCAAGGAAGCCCTGGCCGTGGTGGGCGACATCAAATCCTATCTCAAGGAAGCCTTCCGCCTGGCTTCCGCCTAGAGCGCGGCACGCGCCGGCCAGAGCGGGCCGGGCGGCGTTGTTTCGCACCCGGGCCTTGGGCGCTCCCGCCCCTGGGTGGTTGGGGAAAAACGAAAATAGCGTCGTTGTGAGCCAAGCGAGGCAATCTCACGCTTCGCTCTTTTTCTTGGCTCGGCACGTGCCAAGCGAAGCGGAGGGTTGCCGAGCCGGGTGCCCGGCGGGGATGCTTCTCGCATCTGAGCCCGGTGTGCTCGTAAGGCTGGTTACGCTTACGCCAACCCGCCCACTCTTTTATTCTTAGAAAGGTCCTTGAACGGGAGCGCGCAAGGCCCGGACTAGACCGGGCCTTGCCGACCCGTCCTGCCCGCGGCGGCACGCCGCCGACCCGCCTTGGCAGCCGGGGCACCCGGCCGGCGCGGCATGCCGCCCTACATAGAGGGGGCGGGGTGGCTGCCGGAGACCACGTGGGTGGGCTTGGGCAGGGGCGAGGAGAAGGCCCGGCGGAGCATGAGGCGGGCCAGGGACTTGGAGTTGGCCCAGCGGGTGCGGTGGTGCGCCACCATCACGGCCACGGACAGGGCGTGGCCGGAGTGCTCGTCGATGCCGTAGCCGGCGAACCACTCGAAGAGTTCGCTGTGGTCGGCATCGCCCATGGTGCCGGTCTTGCCGCCCAGGACCACGTTGCGCAGCACCGGATCCTTGCCCAGCTGGTTGAAGGCCTTGCGGGCGGTGCCCTCGGTGATGGTGGCCTCGAACATGCGGCGCATGGACTGGCAGGTGTGCTCGCTCACTATGCGGCCCAGGGAGCGGGGTCGCCCGGCGTAGAGCAGCTCGTGGTTGGGGCCCAATACGCGCTGGATCACGTAGGGCTCCATGAGCCGGCCCTGGTTGATGAAGAGCCCGGCCAGCAGAGTGGCGTGCACCGGACTGATGGTGGTCTCACGGTTGTAGCCACTGGCCATGCCCGCCAGGGTGAAGCTGTCGGAGGGGTCGATGAGCTGGCTGACGCCCAGGGGCAGCTCGAAGGGCAAACGGCTTTCGAAGCCCAGGGCCTTGCCGTACCAGGTCAGCAGCTCGCCGCCCAGTTGGTAGACGCCCAGCTTGGCGAACACGGGGTTGTTGCTGATGGCGAAGCTCTGGCGCAGGGTGGCCTGGGTGGACTTGCGGGGATTGGACTGCACCACTTGGTTGGGCAGGAGGGTGTGAGGCCGGCCGGTGAAGTAGAGGCGGCTCAAGGGGTCGAGCTGGGCGTCCTCCACGGCGGCGGTGGCGGTGACGATCTTGAAGAGGCTGGCGGCCAGGGCATCGCCCTCCAGGGCCACCCGGGGGTCGAGCCGGCCCCCGCGCACCCCGGCCATGACCAGCACCCGGCCGGTGCGGGCGTCGGTGAGCACGATGGCCGCGCGCGGGCTCTTGATCTGCCGGAGCCAGGACTCGGCCGCCTGCTGCAAAGGTTCGACGATGGTGGGTTCCACCTGGAGATGCCCATAACGGGCGGACTGGACCTGCACTACGTCGCCGCTGGCCACCTGGGCCACGCGATTGGCCAGGATCTGGGACAGCTGAGGCTTGTCCAGGGAGGCATGGATCGCGGCGTGGGCGGGGGGCGAGGCGGCCGGGGCCAGGGCCGGGGAATAGGCCAGGGCCGGGGCCAGGGACAACAGGGCCGTCAGGGTGATGCGCTGCCAACGGTGGCCCAGTCGCATGAGAGGCTGTCCTCCTATTTACCGCCGCCCAGGTCGGGGGCGATGCGCTCCAGGCCGCCCAGGTAGGGCTGGAGAGCCCGGGGCATGACCACCGAGCCGTCGGCCTGCTGATAGTTTTCCAGGATGGCCACCAGGGTGCGGCCCACGGCCAGGCCGGAGCCGTTGATGGTGTGGGCCAGGGTGGTGCCCTTGGCTCCCTTGTCCTTGAAGCGCAGGCCCATGCGCCGGGCCTGGAAATCCTCGAAGTTGGAGCAGGAGCTGATCTCGCGGTAGCGCTGCTGGCCGGGCAGCCAAACTTCCAGGTCGTAGGTCTTGGCCGAGGAGAAGCCCATGTCGCCGGTGCAGAGCACCACCTTGCGGTAGGGCAGCTCCAGACGCCGCAGTATGGTTTCGGCGTTGGCGGTCAGCTGCTCCAGGTGGTCGTAGGACTCCTCCGGACGCACCATGCGCACCAGTTCGACCTTGTCGAACTGGTGCTGCCGGATGAGCCCGCGCACGTCCTTGCCGTGGCTGCCGGCCTCGGCCCGGAAACAGGGGGTGTAGGCGGTGTAGAGCAGGGGCAGCCTTTCCCCGGCCAGGGTCTCGTCCATGTGCAGGTTGGTCACCGGCACCTCGGCGGTGGGGATCAGCCAGTAATCCGTGCCCTCCAGGTGGAACAGGTCCTCGGCGAACTTGGGCAGCTGGCCGGTGCCGGTCATGGCCCGGGAGTTGACCATGAAGGGCGGCAGTATCTCGGTGTAGCCGTGCTCGGTGGTGTGAAGGTCGAGCATGAAGCTGATGAGCGCCCGCTCCAGGCGCGCGCCCGCGCCCTTGAGCACGGCGAAGCGCGCCCCGGTCATGCGGGCGGCGGCCTCGAAGTCTATGATCCCCAGGGCCTCGCCGATGTCCCAGTGGTTAAGGGGCTCGAAATCGAAGTGGCGCGGTTCGCCCCAGCTGGAGACCACGGGGTTGTCGTTTTCGTCGGAGCCCACGGGCACGCTGCGGTGGGGCAGGTTGGGAATGGTAAGGACCAGAGCCTCCAGCTGGGTCTGGATGCCGGCCAGGGATTCCTCCAGGGCCTTGACACGCTCGCCCACCTCTTTCATCTCGGCGAAGACGGCGCTCATGTCCTGGCCGGAGGCTGCCTGGCCGCCCTTCTTGGCCTTGCCCACCCGGGCGCTGACTTCGTTCCGGCGGGCGCGCAGGCCCTCCAGTTCGGGCAGGATGGCCCGGCGGTGGGCGTCCAGGGTTTCGAAGGCCTCCAGGTCCACGGTGGCCCGGCGGTCGGCCATGGCCCGGCGAACCTGGGCCATGTTCTCGCGGATAAACTTCAAGTCAAGCAAGGGCCGGCTCCGTGGTGGTTTTAGCACCCCTTATCCACAACATATAGCGCGAGGGCAGGTTAGCACATGGGAACGTCGGTGTCAAACCGTCCGTGACCCAGGTCCTCGAAATTGGTCATTTTACCAGCCTTGGGCGGTTTTGCTTGTGCTGGCGGGAAGCCTCGTCTATATTGTAGCTACATTTTAGCTGATAGGCCGCCGGCCAGCGCCGGCATAATCCGCCTTGCCAGACGACAAGGAGCATCCATGGGAAAAGTCGCCATCATTGGGGTGGGCCAGTCCGCCTTCGTGCGGGGATATGAAGGCTCTATCCGCGAACTGGCCTTCGAGGCCTTCAAGGACGCCATGTCCGACGCCAAGATCGCCAACTCCGACATCGGGGCCACGGTGATCTGCTCGGCCCCGGAGTATGACAAGCAGCGCTCGCCCGCCGGGGTGATCGCCGAATACTGCGGGCTCACGCCCCAGCCCACCTTCTACGCCGAGACGCTCTGCTCCAGTTCCTCCACCGGCCTGAAGCTGGCCTATTCCTTGGTCGCCAGCGGCCTGCACGACAGCGTCATGGTGCTGGGCTTCCAGAAGATGAGCGAAATCAGCTCGGCCGAGAGCCAGGAGCGCATGGGCCGGGGCGCGGACATCCAGTGGGAGAGCCCCTTCGGCACCATGATGCCCGCCTACTACGCCATGTACGCCCGGGCCTACCTTAACCACTACGGCGTGACCGAGGAGGATTTGGCGCTGATCCGGGTCAAGGCCGCCACCTACGGCCAGATCAACGAGAAGGCCGTCTACCGCAAGGGCGTGGAGCTCCAGCAGTGCCTGACCGCCGACCCGGTGGCCAGCCCCCTGAAGGTCATGGACTGCTGCGCCAACGCCGACGGCAGCTCCTGCGTGATCGTGGCCAGCGAGCAGAAGGTCAAGGACCTGGGGGTGAAGAAGCCGGTCTGGATCATGGGCGTGGGCGCGGCCAGCGCCCCGGTAAACATGGCCGGCCGCGACCTCTTCACCGGCCTGCGCGTGGCCCAGATGGCCGGCCAGCAGGCCTACAAGATGGCCGGCATCGGGCCCAAGGACATCAACGTGGCCGAGGTCCACGACTGCTTCACCATCGCCGAGATGATGGCCTACGAGAATCTGGGCTTCGCGGAGCCCGGCCAGGGCAAGGAGCTTATCCGCGCCAAGGCCACTTACAGGGAAGGCCACATCCCGGTCAACGTGGACGGCGGCCTGCTTTCCAAGGGGCATCCCATCGGAGCCACCGGCGGCAGCCAGATACGCACCGTGGTCTTGCAGCTCAGAGGCGAGGCCGGGGCCATGCAGGTCAAGGACCCGCAGTTCGGGCTCGTGCACAACATCGGCGGCGTTGGCCTCTACGGCAACGTCACCATCCTGGGGAGGTGAGCCATGGCTGGCAAGGAAAAGAAAGAAAAAGACCTGCGCTTCAAGAAGTTCGGCACGGTGAGCTTCACCGCCGTCACCAAGGTCAACGACTTCATCGACAAGCTCGAGGCCGGCCAGGTGTCCGGCACCCGCTGCAAGAAGTGCGGGCTCGCCTTCTTCCCCCCCCGCGCCGACTGCCACCAGTGCCTGACGAGCGACATGGAGTGGTTCCCGGTGACCGGCACCGGCAAGCTCGTCACCTACAGCCAGCTCATGTACGCCCCCGTGGGCTTCAACGAGGACCTGCCCTACGCCATCGCCGTGCTCGACTATGGCGACTACAAGGTATTCGGCCGCATAGGCAACGTGCCCCTGGAGGAGCTGACCATCGGCATGGCCATGAAGACCGAGGTTAACCGGCTGCCGGGCGGCCAGATCAACTACGTCTTCAACCGCCCGTGAGCCGCGGAGGCCCAAGCGGGTCGGCAGGGTAGTCCTTCGAAATAGCCTCGCGCGCTCCCGTGGGGGGCTCGCTGTCAGGAGGAACGAAAAGGGGCGGGGTCCATCCCCGCCTCTTCCTTTTTTCATCCTCCCCCTGGCGGCTGGGTCATGAACGCCGGGGCCTGAACAGCCGACCAACTCCCATATTCATTGCGAGGAGCTTTAGCGACGAAGCAATCTCGTCCCGAAGACCAGCGCTGGCCTTCGGGACGAGATTGTTTCCCGTTCGCCCGCAATGACACTATTTATGTATTCTTTCTGAAACATTCATGAATGGGAGCGCGTGCGGCGCGGGTGAAAATCAGCCCCCCCGACCCGCTACGGGAGCGGCGTCACGCCCCCGGCGGCCTGGCGGAGGATCCGCATGGCCTTGGCCGGGCCCTCGGGGTGGCCGAAGACGGCGGAGCCTGCCACGAAGACCTGGCCGCCGGCATCGGCGCAGGCCCGGATGGTGTGCTGGTTGATGCCGCCGTCCACCTGGATTTGCACATCCAGGCCGCGCTGGTGGATCATGCTGCGCAGGGCGGCGATCTTCTCCACCGCGCCGGGGATGAACTTCTGGCCGCCGAAGCCGGGGTTGACGCTCATGATAAGCACCATCTCCGTCAGCTCCAGGACGTGTTCCAGGGCGTTCAGGGGGGTGTGGGGATTGAGCACGGCCACCGGCTTCTTGCCCAGCTCGGCGATGTGGGAGAGGGTGCGGTGCAGGTGGGGGCAGGCCTCCACGTGCACGCCCAGGTAGTCGGCCCCGGCCTTGGCGAAGTCATCCAGGTAGCGGTCGGGGTTGTCTATCATCAGGTGCACGTCCAGGGGCAGGTCGGTGTGGGGGCGGATGGCCTCCACCACCACCGGGCCGATGGTCAGGTTGGGCACGAAGTGGCCGTCCATCACGTCGACGTGGATGAGATCGGCCCCGGCGGCCTGGGCGGTCTTGATCTCCTCGCCCAGGCGGGCGAAGTCCGCCGAGAGGATGGACGGCGCTATCTTTATCACTTTGCTTCTCCCTTGGCCCCGGCCCTCAGCTCGCGGGCCAGCCTGGTTATCTCCCGCTCCAGGCGGGGCAACAGCTCCCCCGCCCGCCCCAGCTCACCGTCCTTGGCCAACAGCTCCAGCTCCTGGGCGGAGGCGGTGAGCCCGCCTTCCTCCAGGAAGGCCGCCGCCCCGCGCAGGGAGTGGGCCAGCTTGGCCAGAGCCTCGCCGTCGCCCCCGGCCAGGGCCGCCGCCATCCGCCCCAGCTTCTCGCGGCCGTCGGCCAGGAAGGTCTCGACCATATCATCGACCAGGGCGCGGTCGCCGCCGAGCTTGAAAAGCAGCCTGCGCCAAGCCGAGGCGGCTCGCGAGGACGCCCTTGACTCGGCGACCCGCGAGACCGACCCGGCCTGCGGGGCCGACCCGGCCTGCGGGGCCAGGATACCCGCCGCCGATTCTATCACCTTATAGAGGGTCTGGGGGGCCAGGGGCTTGGCCAGGTAGTCGTCCATGCCCGCGGCCAGGAATTTCTCGCGGTCGCCCTTCATGGCGTGGGCGGTCATGGCCACTATGGGCAGATGCGGGGCCCCTTGTCCTTCCCGCTCGCGGATTTTGGCGGTGGCCTCGATGCCGTCCATGGCCGGCATCTGCACGTCCATGAGCACCAGGTCGAAGTCTTGGCTTTGAAGCATCTCCAGGGCCTGGCGGCCGTCGCCGGCCAAGGCCAGGCGGTGGCCGCGCCGCTCCAGGAGGGCGGTTATGAGCTTCTGGTTGACCACGTTGTCCTCGGCCACCAACACGTTCAGCGGCCGGGGCTTTTCACTCAGGCGGTGGCGGGTGGCCAGGGAGGCCGGGCCGGGGCCGGCCGCCTGTCCGCCGAAGGCCAGGAGAATGGCCTCCAGCAGGGCGGCGGGCTTGACCGGCTTGGTCAGGTAGGCGCAGACCCCCAGCTCGCGGCAGAGCGCGGCGTCGCCGCGGTTGCCAGTGGAGGTCAGCACCACCAAGCGCATTTCCTTCAGCCCCTCCTGGCTTTTGATGAAGCGGGCCAGCTCGAAGCCGTCCATGCCGCCGGGCATGTTGGCGTCGATCACCGCCAGGGCGAAGGACTCCCCCGCCTCCCGGCCGTCGAGCAGCAGGGCCTTGGCGGTTTGGCCCCGACCCACGGCGGTGGGGATCATGCCCCAGATGGTGAGCTGCTCTGCCAGGATGCGCCGGCCGGCGGGATTGTCGTCGACCACCAGCACCTTCTGCCCCACCAGCGTTTCCGGCGGGGCGGGGGCGGGCAGGGAGGCCCCCGGTCCGCCGGCCGGCGGGGCCAGGGCGACGGTGAAGTGGAAGACGCTGCCCTTGCCCACCTCGCTTTCGGCCCAGAGGCGGCCACCCATGGCCGCCACCAGCTTTTGCGAGATGGCCAGGCCCAGGCCGGTGCCCCCGAAACGCCGGCTGACGCTGCCGTCGGCCTGGGTGAAGGGATCGAAGATCAGGCCCAGCTTGTCGGCGGGGATGCCCGGTCCGCTGTCGGTGACCGACAGGCGCAGGCTCACGGCGTCCTCCCCGGCCTCCATGACATCGACCTCCACCACCACCTCGCCCACCTCCGTGAACTTGACGGCGTTGCCCACCAGGTTGAGCAACACCTGGCGCACCCGGCCAGGGTCGCCCACCAGTTGGCCGGGGACCTCGGGGGCGACCCGCCAGGCCAGCTCCAGGTCGCGCTGGTGCGCGCGCACGGCCATGGTGTCCATGGTGTCGGCCACCACCTGGCGCAGGTCGAAATCCACGGCCTCGATGTCCAGGCGGCCGGCCTCGATCTTGGAGAAGTCCAGGATGTCGTTCAAGAGGTCCAAGAGGGCGTCGGCAGAGCTGCGCACTATGGAGAGCTGCTCGCGTTGCTCGGCCTCCAGGGGAGAATCCAGCACCAGCCCGGTCATGCCTATGACCGCGTTCAGGGGGGTGCGGATCTCGTGGCTCATGTTGGCCAGGAACTCGCTCTTGGCTCTGGAGGCGGCCTGGGCCGCCTCGCCGGCTTTCCGAAGCTCGGCTGCGTCGCGCTGGCGCTTCAGAGCCAGGGCGTAGAGCTGGGCCATGCGCTCCACGGCGATAAGCTCGCGCTGGGTGTAGTCGCGCTCGGGGTTGGCCAGGCAGATCTGGCCCATCAGCTCCTGGCCCAGGATGGCGGGGGCGGCCAGGAATCGCTCCAGGGGCAGATGGCCGGGGGGCAGACCCTTGGCCGAGGAATGCCCCGCCGGGGAGTTGGCGTAGAAACCCTGACGGGTGCTCAAGGCGTGGCCCCAGAGCGAGGGGAAGCTCCCGTCGGCCTGCCTGGCGAAGGTGACACGGTTTTCCTGGCCGGTCACCCGGCAGGATCCTTCTACCATCCCGGTGAAATGGCGGCTGACGAAGTCGCCGGTGGCGGGGTCGATCTGGCCCACGAATCCATGCCGGCTGCCGGTCAGCTTGCGCGCCTCGGCCAAAACCACGGCGGCCAGGCGGTCGGCGTCCAAGTCCGGGGCGATCAGCTGTTGCGAGAGCCCGGCCAGGGCGCGGTTGGCGTTCAACTCCCACTCCAGGGCGGTCTGCACCGCCCGGCGGGTGCGGATGTCCATGTAGACGGCCAAGTTGCCGATGCGCTGGCCCTCGAAGTGCAAGGGGGCCGTGAGCAGCTCCACCTCCACAGGAACCCCGTCCAGACGCTGGCGCACCGTCTCCAGCACCACCTTACGGCCCTGGTGCGCCAGGCGCTGGATGTCGACCACCTCCTCCTCGCGGTCGGGCGGCACCAGGATCTCGGTGAAGCGCCGGCCCACGACCTCGCCCCGGCTGTCGCCGAAGAGCGAGCGGAACTCCTGGTTGACCCGGCTGACGCGGTTGTCGCCGTCGATGATGGCGATGGCCCCAGGGAAGTGCTCGACGATCTGCTCGAAATAGGCTTTCTGAAAACGCATGGCCTCGTGGGCCTGGCGCTCGCCGCTGATGTCGCTGACAAAGGCCAGGGAGGCCGGCCGGCCCTCCCAATGGATACGCACGCTGGTGACCTTGACCCACTTGTAGCCGCCACCCTTTTCCCGCACCCGCATGGAGTACGAGGGCGGGGCCTGCTCATCGCGCAGCCGCCGACGGTGGATCTCGCGCGCCCGCGCGCGGTCCTCGGGATGGATCAATTCTCCGAAGGCTGTGGCGGCGTACTCCGGCCGGGTGAGGCCCAGCATTTCGTGGGCGCGACGGTTGAAGAGCTTGCGCCGGCCATCTTGAATGACCAGGATGCCCTCGGCGGCGTTGTCCACCACCAGGCGGTATTTGTGCTCCGAGGCGCGCAGGGCCTGGTCGGCGCGTTGGCGTTCCAGTTCGGCGGCGGCCCGGGAGGCGATTATGGCCAGCATCTGCCCGGCCCGTGGGGGCAGCTCCAGGCCGCTCCGGGAAAGGGCGGCTATGATTCCCAGGGGCTGGCCTTGCCGGTCCCAGAGGCAGACTCCCACGTAGCCCTGGGCCCCCAGCCGGGCCAAGTCCTCATCGCGCGGGAAGAACTCGGCCACGCCCCGGGGGAAATAACAGAACCCCTGGCGCAGGGTATGCTCGCAGGGCGCGCCTTCCAGGCTGTAGGAGAAGTCCGGCGTCATCTCGCCGTCCACCCGCATGGCCAGTGCGCGCACGATTCCGCCGGGCGCGAGTTCGCCCACCAAGGCCACCTCGCAGCCGAGCCACTGGCAGAGCTTGCGCACCAGGTTGTCGTAGAAGTCCTGGCCGGTGACTCCCACCGCACTTTCCACCAGGGCCTGGTAGCCGGCCTCGGCCTGCTTGCTCTCGCGCAGGTCCTTGGCCATGCCCAGAAAACCGGTTATCCGGCCCTGGGGACCGATGAGGGCGCTGATGGTTAGGAGCACCGGCAGGCGGCGCCCGTCCTTGGTCAGGTAGGTCCACTCCCGCTCCTGAGTCCGGCCCAGGGAGGCCTTGGCCACCAGGGCCTCGAAGGCGGGAGGGACCTCCCGGCCCAGTTCCGCCGAGAGTGCGGCGGCGGCGGTCTCCATCTCCCCCCGGTCGTGGAAAAGCTCGGGGGTGTGGCGGCCCACCACTTCGGCGGCGGAGTAGCCCAGGGCCCGCTCGGCGGCGGGGTTGAAGGCCTGGATCACGCCTTGGGGGTCGGTGGAGATGATCATGTAGGGCGAGCTGTCCAGGATGGCCCCCTGCATGGCGGCCAGATCGGAAAGCTCCGTGGCCAGGCGCTGGGTTTGGGTCACGTCGCGGCTGATGACCAGGAACCCCAGGAATTGACCGTCATTGTCCCGCACGGGGAGGGTCTGCTGCATGAGCGTCCGCCCGTCCTTGGCCCGGATCAGCACCGGCGGCGTGGTCTCTCCGGACCGCAAGGCCTCGGCCGTGCCGCAGTCCTCGCAGGGCGTGTCGCGCTCGCGGTAGACCTCGTAGCAGAAGCGGCCCACCAGACCGGAGGGGTCTTCGCCCGCCAGCTCGCCGGCGGCGCGGTTGGCCCAGACGACGCGGAAGCCGGCGTCCTGGAAGGAGACCATCTCCGACATGGAATCAAGGATGAGGGTCTTTTCCCTCTCCGAGCGGGCCAGGGTCTCGCCGGCCAGCCGCCGGTCTGCGATTTCCTGCTTAAGCAGGTCGTTGGCGGCGGTGAGCAGGGCGGTCTGCTCAGCCAGCCGGCGCTCCATTTCGCCCTGGGCCTTGAGCAGGCGCTGCTCGCCGCGGGAGCGTTCGATGGCGTAGCGCAGGGAGCGGATGAGCAGCCCGCCGGAGAGTTCGCTCTTGAACAGATAGTCTTGGGCGCCCTCCTTGAGGGCCTGGAAGGCCAGGGCGCTGTCTTCCATGCCCGAGAGCACCACCACGGCCCCGCGCGGAACCCGTTCCCGCACCGCCCGAAGGGTGTCCAGGCCCTGGCTGTCGGGAAGGATGAGGCCCAGGATAACGACGTCGAAGCTCCAGCCCGCCATGAGGGTCAGGGCGTCTTTCAGACAGCCGGTAACCTGGAGGTTGACCTCGGCTTCTTCTCCTTCTGCCAACAACTTGCCAATTATATTGACGAATGATTCGTCGTTTTCGACCAGGAGCACCTCGAGGGCGGGGAAGGACATGGCTTCCTCATGGCTGCGGGGGCCAGCGCCGGTAGGCGGGTTGCCAGAATATTGTGCCCCAGGTCAGGGGCCCTGACAAGCGCGGCGTGGCCCCTCGCGATCTTCCCGCCGGCGGCTTCGCAAAGGCTTCGTAAAGGTGTTGCCAAGCGCCCTGGGAGCGGGTAAACTCGGCTCTTCAATCAAAAGAACAGCTTGGGCGCTTTGGACCCAATTTTTTGTGTGGAGGCTAGTCAAGCCATGGCCGAGAAGCAGGTCAAGGAAAAACCCCTGGAGAAGATGACCGCCAAGGAGCTCCGGGAGCTGGCGCTGACCATCGAAGGCATGCTGGGCGTGCACGCCATGAACAAGGGCGAACTCATCGCCGGCATCAAGGAAGCGCGCGGCATCGTCGACGAAGGCAAGCAGGTGGACACCGGCCTGATCCGCGAGACCAAGGCCAAGCTGAAGGCCGTTCGCGCCCAGCGTGACCAGATGAGGGCCGAGGGCGCCGACAAGGCCAAGATCGACATCATGCGCAAAAAGCTCAGCCGGCTCAAGAAGAAGACCCGCAGCCTGGCCGCCTCGGCCTAGGGCCGATGGACCGGGTCGGCGCGCGCGCGCTCATGGAGCGCAGCCTGGCCGACGAAAGACTCCGCAGGCACAGCCTGGCCTCCGCCGCCGTTTGCGCGGCCTTGGCCCGACGCTTGGGACATGATCCCGAGAGTTGGGCGGTGGCCGGGCTGCTGCATGATTTGGACTACGACCAGACCGCCGGCGACATGGCCCGCCACGGTTTGCTCACCGCCGAGATGCTGGCCCCGCTGGGGGTCGATCCCGCCGTCATCGCCGCCATCAAGGCCCACAACGCCGAGAACCTGGGGCTCACCCGCTCCACGCCCCTGGACTTCGCCCTCACCTGCGGCGAGACCATCACCGGCCTGGTCATGGCCACGGCCATGGTCTACCCCGACAAGAAGCTAATGAGCGTCAAGCCCAAGAGCGTGGTCAAGCGCATGAAGGAAAAGGCCTTCGCCGCCAGCGTAAACCGCGGGCACATCCTGCTCTGCGCCGAGCTGGGGCTGAGCCTCGAGGAGTTCGCCGCCCTGGCCGTGACGGCCATGCGGGAAATCAGCGACCAACTGGGGCTGTGAAGCGCCGCGTCCACGCCCCGCCGACATTCGTCATTTTTCCGGACACGCTTGAAGGGGCGCGCGCGAAGCCGGCTTGCGGCGGCACGCGGCCGACCCGTCCTATCCCAAACACCTTCGTGCGGGAGAGCGCGAGACTGGCTTGCGGCGCGGCGCGACCGACCCGCTAAGCCTCAGGCGGCCCGCCTGCGGTTTTGTCCGGCGCGGCGCGAGCCCGCAGACGCATGGCGCGGCGGCGCCAGAGGCGCAGGGTGGTGGGCAGACGCCGCCAGGACATGAGGGCCTCCTGCCAGGGCCGGTTGAGGGCGCTGATGGCCCGCGCCTTGTAGAGACCGTTTTCCATGGTCAGCTGGAGGGAGTCGCCGGGCTCGGCCGGCCCTTCGTCCAGCAGATGAACCAGGGTCTGCCAGCCCCCGCTGGCCCGGACCAGGCCCAGCTTGAGGGGCGCGGCGAAGCCCTGGGGCGGGGCGTGCAAAACTGTGGCGGCCAGCAGCCTGCCCACGGTTTCCCCGGGCGGAGGGTCGGGCCGGGGCGGGGAGGCGGGGATCAGGGGCAGGTCGTACTCCGGCTGCCAGCCGGGCCGGTGCAGGGGCCGCCCGGCCGGCGTGAGCACAGTCACCAGGTTGTTGTTGCCAAGCCCTCCGATGGACTGGGTGAGCGCCACCTCGGGATTCCGGGGCAGGCGGCGGTTTGGATCCACCTGGCCTGTCAAGAGCCAGTAGGCCTCCACCACCTGGGCCAGGCCCGAGGCCCCCACCGGGTGCCCCCGCGCCTTGAGCCCGCCCGAGGGGTTTATGGGCAGCGTTCCCTCCGGGCCCGTACGGCCCTCGACCGCGGCGCGCCAGCCCTGGCCGGGAGGGAAAAAGCCCAGGTCCTCGCTGCCGATGATCTCGAACATGGTGAAGGCGTCGTGCACCTCGGCGAAGTCGATTTCGCTGGGCTGCACCTGGGCCATGGCGTAGGCCTGGGCCGCCGCCTTGCGCGTGGAGTTGAAGCTCACCAGGCTGCCCCGGCGGGTGACCGCCGCCGAGTCGGTGGCGTGGCCCATGCCGGCCAGGCGCACCGATCCCCGGCGGTTGCTCAAGACCACCGCCGCCGCGCCGTCGGTGATGGGCGCGCAGTCGAAGAGCCCCAGGGGGTCGGAAACCATCTTGGCCTGGTGGTGGGCGGCCAGGCTGATCTCCTTGCGGAACTGGGCCAGGGGATTGAGCGCGCCCCGGGCGTGGTTCTTGACCGCCACCGCGCCCAGGGCGTCGCGCAGTTGGTCCTCGGTCAGTCCGTGGCGGCGGGCGTAGGCCCGGGCGATAAGCGCGGCCAGGGAGGGCATGGAGGCCCCGTAGCGCCGCTCCCCCGGCGCGATGACCTCGGCCAGGATGCGGGTGGTCACCGAGGTGGAGAGCCCGGTCATCTTCTCTCCGGCCACCACCAGCACGTTTTCCAGGTAGCCGCTGGCCACGGCGTAGAAGGCGCTCTCGAGGGCGCCGGCCCCGGTGGAGCTGGCGGTCTCGATGCGCGAGCCCGCCGCGCCGGATAGCCCCAGGCGGTCGGTAAGCGCCACGGCCAGGTTGCCCTCGCCCACGAACTCCTCGGCGTTCATCACGCCCAGGTAGATGGCGTCCACGTCGCTCAGGCCGGCCTGCTTGAGCGCCGCCTCGGCCGCGCCGGTCAGAAGGTCCATGAGCTTCTTGGTGGCCCGGCCGAAGGGAGTCATGGCCGCGCCGGCGATGAGTACGGGCTTGGGCATCGAATCCTCGCGTCAGGGGCCTACCTAAACGAATACCCTCCTTGGCCCGCCTTGTAAAGAAAAGCGGCGGCGTGCCGGACGCGTGCCTCGCCAGCCCAGGCGGGTTGTCAGGATTTACCGGCGGTCATGCGCACCGCCTCATTTGCCCGATCCTATTTCGGAGTCAGAAACTTGAAGGCCTCGGCTTCCTTGAAATTGCCTGTCTGGTCGCCGCCCAGGTCGGGGTCGCCGTGTATGGCGAGCTTGCGGACGCCCGAGTCCCGCTTGAAATCGATCTGATTGAGTTTCACCCATAGCAGGCTCGGGCTCGCGGTGTCCTCGAAGTAGTAAACCTTGTTCTTCTGGTCCGCAACCGTACGCCAGATGGTGGAGGAAATGTTGGGCTGGGTAGGCGTGCTGATGCCGCGGGGCACGCTGGCGTTGCGCATGACGCTGAAAACGGCGGCGGCGGCCTCGCGCGGATTGGCGGACTGGACGGTGGCATTGATGTAGAACGAGGCGCGGACAAAGCGATCGGCCGCGCGGTTGGTGCCCGGCAACATGACGGTGCCCCCGATCTGCCTCCAGTATTCGTTCAGCGCCAGCTGCTCGCTGTAGATCGGCGAGTTGGTCATGACCTGGTACTGCCTGCCGTGATGGATGACCAGTTCGCCTTTGACATACTCGAATATGGCCGAGTCGCCCGAGGCGTCAGAGATCGAGAAGTGGACGGTGCCCTTGCTGCCATTGGGGGCCGGTACGCTGATCACCCGGAACCTTTCCTGGCGCATCGCCGCCACGGCCTCCCCGACGGTCGCAAAGTTGTCGAGGAGGTACTGGGCAACCGCTCCGGTAACGAGGGTGGGCCGGTCGTCGTCCGGGGGATATTCCGACTCGGCGAGGTAGAGCATGTTGGCTGCCAGGCCCTTTTCGTTCATGCCGTCGGTGGTGCCGGACTCGTAACCAGATACGATGACGCTGCCGAACTTGCTGGTCCATTTCAGGGCTTTTTCACCCATGTCGCCGCCGCGGGCCATGCCGCGCGGAAATATCCAGATGTTGGACTGCATGTCCTCGACCCAGTCCATGGTGCGTCCGGTGACGGTCTGGCCTTCCTTGCCGTAATAGACGGCGCGGGTGCAAGCCAGCGCGGGTGGCATAGATACGAGCATGAAGAATGCTAAAAGTAGCGCGCTGTGCAAGATGCGGCGAAGATGGTTTGTTTTCATGGATTATCCTCTTCGTGGCGATTTCTTCCGCCTGATGCCCGGACGCGCTTTGCTCTTTGCCTTGGCTACGTTTTTGTCCTTATGCCAATTAACGTTCAAACGAGTAGTTTGAGCGCAAATCGGCATGCGGGCCAAGGCTCACCCCAGCCAGCACGTTGGCTGGGGACCCCGGCTCACCCCAGCCAACAAGTTGGCTGGGGACCCCGGGATGGCCCGCCGAGCGCGCCCGCGCTCGCCGGGCAGGGCAAAACCAGGCATTGGCCCTGCCGATGAGCGATCAAAGCCATGGATGGCTTTGGTCGCATCTTGGTATTAGATACCCCTCAGCTTGCTGCGGTGTGGTTCATCAAGGCCTTTCATGCTCCGGCCAACTCGGCGCTCATATGCCGAGAACACGTTCCGGCGCCTCGAAACCCGTGAATTACCGTCCGACCACACCGTTGCGCTTGGAGTAACCGAAGGGCTGCCCGCCTGAGGGCTTGGCCGAACGCGGATGCGTCAAGGCCCGCGGTCCGGATCAGAGGGAGCCCCGACCGCGGCTGGTTTTCAGAGGACCTCCGCTCCATTGCCGCTGATCACATCCACTGGCCTAAAGCACTCGTTCGAACATTTCAGGCCGGTATTCGAAGTGCATGGTGTCGTAGTGATACCATCTTCCGCCCCAGACAAAACCGTATTTTTCGAAAATATCAACGATCTTTTGAGGAATGTCGCTTTTATAGCGATATTCCTTATCCCACAACCAATAACTTGTATATTTGTTGTCCAGGTCAATTGCAATGCCGTAGCTGTGAGGACTCAACCGGGTTGTCCCCGCTATGGGCCGGTATTGGTATGTGCCATCAATATTCTTTATGTACTTCATGTATTCGCTGGGAAGCTTATCCAGTTCATTGGAGACTTTTTGAAGTTGCTTCGCGGCGTTTTCCTTCTTATTGAAGAGAAGCCTTTTACCTTCGTTCGCTGGTAGCCAAGTTACTTCTGCGAGGTTTTCTTCAACCTTGCTTCTGCTCTCTCCATAAAGTTTTTTAAGCAATTCATCATTGCGAAATCGGCCTGGATCATTATTGAAAGCCGGTGCGGTGAGAGGGGCAAAGGCAGGATATATCTGGGCGAAGTGATCTTTTATGTCAGCATGTTCAAGTTGGTCATCGAAGCTTTTCTGGAGGTTGTCATCGTAAGGCAAGGACGTTCCATCCGCTAAAAATACGGTGTTGTCTTTTACGGCTATGACGCTTGGGTAGTTCAACATTGATTTGGCGCCCATTTCCTTGGAAATGATAATCGCGCCGTCCTCGGCTTTGCCTGCATCGGCATATGTTATTGATGGGCCACAAGACATGATCGCCAACATCAACGCCGCAGACGAACAGACGAGCAAAATGCGTCTCATCTTATCCCCTTTCCCGCTTGTGATGTTCAGGTGGAACCGCAGACCTCGTTCAGGCGCGTGCTCTAATACCAACTAGCGTTAAAACGAGTAGTTTGAGCGCAAATCGGCATGCGGG
>JAJZPI010000186.1 GCA_021811275.1 Deltaproteobacteria bacterium | reverse complement strand
AAGGCCGCCCTGCTCAAGATCGGCTACGCCAAGCCCCAGGCCTGACGGGCCCTCCAAGACACGGCCCGCCCCCGCAAGGGCAGGCGCTAAAAAACAACGGCGGGGCTCCTGGAAGACAGGAGCCCCGCCGCTCATTTTTCGACTGCCCCTAAGCTGCCCGGCGCTCAGGCCTCCGCCGCCTTGTCGCCGGGGGCGGTCCCGGCGCGGTCTTTGGCCTTGGCCAGTTCGGCGGCCATGACAGCCTTGGTCTGGGCGAGCTCCTCGGCGCTGACCCCTCGGCGCAGCTCCTCCATGCGCTCCATGACCTGGCGGAAGCGCACCCCCTCGGCGGCGCTGATCCACTCCAGCTGCAGGCGTTCGGGCCGGAGGCCCCACTTCTCCATCTTGCGCTGCATACGCTTGACCCGGCGCTCGGTCCAGTGGTTGGCGTTGATATAGTGGCAATCGCCGATGTGGCAGCCGCTGACCAGGACAACGGGCGCGCCTTGGGCGAAGGCGTGCCAGACGAACTTCTCCGAGACCCGGCCCGAGCACATGGTGCGGATCAGGCGGGAGCCCGCCGGGTACTGGAAGCGGTTGACCCCGGCGAAGTCCGCGCCGGCGTAGGAGCACCAGTTGCAGGCGAAGACCACCACCCGCTGCTCGGGGGTCTCCTCCAGGATGGCGTCCACCTGGGCCATGATCTGGCCGTCGGTGAAGTGGTGCATGGTGATGGCCTCGGACGGGCACTCGGCGGCGCAGGTGCCGCAGCCGGCGCAGGCGGCCTGATTCACCCGGGCAGGGGACTTGGCCTTCACGTCGATGCTTATGGCGTGGTAGGGGCAGACCTTGGCGCAGATGCCGCAGATGGAGCACAGCGATTGGTCCACCTCGGCGGTGGCCGCCTCCACCTTGAGGCGGCCGGGGGTCATCAGGCGCATGGCCCGGGCGGCGGCGGCCGAGGCTTGGGTCACCGCCTCCTTGATATCCTTGGGGCCCTCGGCGCAGCCGGCGAAAAATATGCCCTTGGTGGCCGAGTCCACCGGCTGCAGCTTGGGGTGGGCCTCCAGGTAGAAGCCGTCGGAGTGCTTCTGCAGGGCCAGCATCTCCTGGACGATTTTCATGTCCTCGGGCGGGTGCACGCCGGTGGCCAGCACCACCATCTCGGCGCGGTGGGTGACCAGTTGGTTGGTGGCGGTGTCCTCGGCGATCAGGATCAGGTCGCCGGTGGCGGGGTCTTCCTTTATGGAGCCGGGCAGTCCGCGCAGGAAGCGCACGCCCATCTCGCGGCTGCGGCGGAAGAGGTCCTCGAAGCCCTTGCCGAAGGCCCGGATGTCGATATAGAAGACCTTGATCTCCAGATCGGGGTAGTGTTCCTTGAGCACCAGGGTGCTCTTGATGGTGTTCATGCAGCAGATGTTGGAGCAGTAGGGGTTGCCGCGCTTCAGTGTGCGGCTGCCCACGCACTGGATGAAGGCCACCGAGCGCGGGGTCTTGAGGTCCTTGGGGCGGATCACCTGCCCCTGGGTGGGGCCGCCGGAGTTGACCAGGCGCTCCAGCTCCATGGCGGTGAGCACGTTCTCGAAGCGGGCGTAGCCGTACTCGTCCATGGCCGTGGGGTCGTAGACCTCCATGCCCGTGGCCACCACGATGGTGCCCACCTTGAAGCTGAACTCCTCGTCGCTCATGGTGAAGTCGATGGCGCGTTTCTCGCAGCGCTCCATGCACTTGCCGCAGACGATGGGGTTGTGCCCCAGGCAGTTTTTGATGTCCACGGCGTAGGCCGCGGGCACCGCCTGGGGGAAGGGCTGGTAGATGGCCCGGCGAGTGGAGAGCCCGGCGTTGAACTCGTCGGGCACCGCCACCGGGCAGACCCCCACGCAGTCGCCGCAGGCGGTGCATTCCTTCTCGTTGACGTAGCGGGCGCGCTTTAGGACCTTCACCTCGAAATTGCCCACGTAGCCCGTGGCCGAGGTGACTTCACTGTTCGTAAGGAGCGTAATGTTGGGATGCCGACCGGCATCCGCCATCTTAGGCCCGAGAATTCATATCGAGCAGTCCATGGTGGGGTAGGTCTTGTCCAGACGGGCCATGATGCCGCCTATGCTGGGCTCTTTCTCCACCAGGACCACCTCGAAGCCGGCGTCGGCCAGGTCCAGGGCGGTCTGGATGCCGGCCACGCCGCCGCCGATGACCAGGGTGGCCTGGGTCAGCGGCACCTCCAGCTCCGGCCGGGCCGCCAGCCCCCGGGCGCGGGCCGCGGCCGAGCGCACCAGGTCCTTCGCCTTCACGGTGGCTGCGGCCGGGTCGTGGGAATGCACCCAGGAGCACTGCTCGCGCAGGTTGGCCATCTCAAGGAGGTAGGAGTTCAGGCCCCCCTGGGCTAGGCACTGACGGAAGGTCGGCTCGTGCAGGCGCGGCGAGCAGGAGGCCACCACCACCCGGTTCAAGCCCTGACTGGCGATGTCGGCCTTGATGCGGGCCTGGCCGGGCTCCGAGCAGCAGTAGCCGTCGTGGCGGGCGACCACCACGTCCGGCAGCTTCTCGGCATAGGCGGCCACCTCGGCGCAGTCGACCACGCCGGCGATGTTCAGCCCGCAGTGGCAGACGTAGACGCCGATGCGCGGCGCGGGGTCGGTTTTGGTCGCTGACATGCCTTGCTCCCTTGTAGAAAGGCTTAGCGCGCGTTGTCGCCTGGGTCGCCCTCGGGGCCGGCGGGCAGGCGCTCGGCCAGCAGGCTCGGCAGGGGGCGAAGTTCGATTCCCGGCTGGCCCAGGGTGTGGGGGTCGCGCAGGGCGCAGGCCAGGTGGATGTGGCACTTGGGACAGGCCGTGAGCAATAACTCGGCCTTGGTGCGCCTGGCCTCGTCCAGCCGCTCCAGCTGAATGCGCTTGCTGTAGGCGTCGCAGTTGATGAAGGAGCTGTTGCCGCAGCAGAGCGCCGAGCGCCCGCTGTTGTCCATCTCCTTGAGGGTCAAGCCCTCGATCATGCCCATCAGCCGGCGCGGGCCCTCCACCCGGTCGGCCATGCGGGCCAGGCGGCAGGGGTCCTGATAGGTGACGCGGGTCTTGAGCGGCGAAAACCTGAGGCCCGAGGTCTTCATTCCGCGCTCCACGAAGTCCAGGAGCAGGGTGACCTTGAGGTCGAAGCCCTCCACCACCTCGGGCACGAAGCGCTCCCAGACCTGGAAGCACTCTGGGCAGGCGGTGACGATCTCCTTGACCCCGGCCTGCCTGAAGGCCTGGTAGTTGAGCCGGGACAGTTCGGCGAAGTTGGCGCTGTCGCCGGTCCACAGCAAATCGTGGCCGCAGCAGCGCTCCTCGGCCAGCACCACCGGATCCACGCCCAGGCGGTTCATGAGCCTGAGCCCGTCCCTGGCGAAGGCCAGGGTCTGGACCCCGATGCCGGAGAAGAAGACGTCGAAGTAGGGCGCGCAGCCCACGAAGAAGGCCACCGGCCCCTCCTGGGTGGTCCGCAGGTCGGGCGTCAACCACTCCAGGCGGTTCTGCTTGAGCCCCGGGGCGGTCATGATGCGCATCCAGGAGTGCACCGCGCCGTCGTGGGCCCGGTAGCCCTTGAGCCCCTTGACCGCCGCCAGGAGCGAGCGCAGGCGCAGGATGAAGTCCACGAAGCGCACGCCCGACGGGCAGCGCTCCTCGCAGAGTCCGCAGGTGAGGCACTCCCAGACCGCGCTCTCGATGTAGCCCTCGTCCTCGGGGCTGGCGATGATCTTCTGGGCCAGGAGCCGGGGCGAATACTGTTTGCCCGAGAGCATGCGCGGGCAGGAGGCCGAGCACTTGCCGCACTCCAGGCAGAGGTGCAGGTTGTGCTCGCGGATGATTTGCTCGACCTTTTGCGAAATGTCGCTCACGAGGCCTCCCGCGCGCTGCCCGGCTTGGCGGGGTTGGGGCCCATGTCCTCGATGGCCCGCGTGAAGTCCCAGACGGCGTGAACCAGCTCGTCGCGGCCGTCGGCGGCGAAGGCCCGCTCCACCAGCCGCTCCTGGCCGATGCCCAAAAAGCGCAGCAGCCGGCGCACCCGGTCCACGTTGGTGTGGCCCACCTCGGGTCCGGGGCCGTAGCGGCAGTCGGCGTCCACGCACTCCAGCAGGATCACTCCGTCGGCGCCGTGCTCGAAAGCCTTCAGGATCAGCGCCTGGTTTATGCGGCCCATGCACATCACCCGCATCAGGCGGAAGTTGGCCGGCAGCGCCAGCTCGGCCCGTCCGGCGGCGTGATAGCAGGCGTAGGGGCTCCAGTTGCAGGCGATGCCCAGGATGCTTACCGGCGTCATCGCGAACCCTCCGCGCCCAGCACGCCGGCCACCATCTCCTCGAGCAGGCGGTTGCTGAAGTAGGGCATGTCCAGGGCGGTGACCGGGCAGCGCCCCACGCAGCCGCCGCAGCCCACGCAGTTGTAGCGCAGCACCTCGGCGCGATAGGAGCCGTCCGGGTTGGGCTTCATGGTCACGGCGTCGAAGGGGCAGATCTCGGCGCAGCGCCCGCAGCCCCGGCAGCGGGTGGGGTCCACCCAGGGGCTGAGCTGGTGGTCGTTCAACAGCGCCTTGGCCGCGCTGGTGGCCACCTCGGCGGCCAGCGCCGCCCCGGCCTCGGCCGGGCTGACCCGCTCCAGGGTCTTGGGCATCAAGCGGTAGACGCCCATCTGGGGGGTGTTGAAGAAGGCGAAGTCGTAGCGGTAGAACTTCTTGAGCCCCACCTGGCCGGCGTAGATGGTCAGCGGCACCAGGTGAAAGTCGGTCACGCACAGCACGTCGGCCTGCCAGCGCCTCTTTCTGCCGTCGCTGATTGCGGCCACCGTGAAGTCGCCCAGGTGGCCGCCCACCTCCACGATCTCCGCTTCATCTACAGCGGTGACGCCCGGGCCCAAGTCGCGGGCCACCGGCCGCGCCGCCACCTCCGGCGGCAACTCCTGCCCGCCCAGGCGCCCCTTGTGCAGCAGGCGCACGCTAAGCCCCTGGCGGGCCAGGTTCTGAGCCGCGGCCACCCCGGCCTCGGAGCCGCCCAGGATGAGCACACGCTTGCCCATCTCGGTGGCCCCGGAGCGCAGGGGCCCCAGGAAGCGGCTGCGGATGAAGGCCGCGCGTAAGAGGTCGCGGGCGCGCTCGATCAGCGCCGTCTCGTCCTGGGCCCCGGCGTGCAGGTGGTCGCGCAGGTTGATGGTCTCGAAGGAGCAGCGTTTGAGCTTCAGGCTTTCGAAGAGATGGTGGCGGGCCCGGGTGCGCTGGTCGTTGCAGGAGATGCAGTGGAAGTTCAGCGGGCAGCAGACGCAGGAGGCCAGGATCACCCGCGCCAGCCTTTGGCGCTTTACCGCGCGGGCGATCTGGTCGGCGCCCTCGCCCTGGCAGACGCTAACCACCATCTGGGCGTGGAGAACCTCCGGCGCGGCTGCGGCCTGGGCCATGATGCCCTCCAGCACCGCCGGCGGGGCCATGGTCTGGTTGCAGGCGCAGAGGAAGAAGCCCAGCCGGCCCCTGGCCGCGGGCTCGTATTCCGGCTCGTCCAGCTCCGCCGGCAGGCGCAGACGGTGGGACAGGGCCATGGCCCGGCCCGCGGCCACGGTGCCGGCCATGAGGTTGTTCAAGAGGTCCGGGCCGTAGCTCAAGCTGCCCACGGTCATCAGGCCCGCCCTTACCTCCTCGGTCAGGGGAGGCAGGGCCGCCTCGTCGGCCACGATCACCGCCGGGGATTCCAGGGTGAACCGGCGGCCGGCGCGGAAGTGGTCGATGGCCCCGATCTCGGCGCAGGCCTCCTCGCAGGCCCGGCATTCGCAGCAGGTGGCGCACTGCAGGCAGCGCCGGGCCTCGGCCTGGGCTTGGTCCAGGGTGAGCCCCAGGTCCACCTCACCGAAGTCGCGGCGGCGGGCCTTGGGTTGGCGCTGGGCCGGCTCCTGTCGGGGCTTCTGGGGCTCGTCCTCGCCGATGGCCGGCCACTCGCCGGTTCCCCGGCCGGCCCCGAATTCGCGGGCCCCGCGCCAAGGGCGGCCCTCCAGGAAGGCCAGCGCCCGCTCGGCGGCCCGCCGGCCCCCGGCCATGGCTCCCACCACCGTGGAAGGCCCGGTGACCACGTCGCCGGCGGCGAAGACGCCCGCCCGGCTGGTGGCCAGGTCCTCGCCGAGCCGCACCCTCCCCCCCGGGCCCAGCTCCACCTGATCGGCCAGGCCGCAGGCCGTGAGGTGGGGCCGCTGGCCGATGGCCACCACCACCAGGTCGACCTCCAAAGCCTGCGCCTGATCCGAATCGAAGACGATACGCGGCGGGCCGCCGGCCGCGGCCTCCCAGTGGGCGGGCCGGGCCAGCACGCGCCGCACCCGGCCCGAGCCCTCCAGGGCCACCGGGGCCAGGCCCAGCCTGAACTCCACGCCTTCCTCACGGGCCTCGCGCGTCTCGCGGGGATGGGCGGGCAGGGTTGCCTCGTCCTCGATGGCCAGCACCGTGACCTTCTCCGCCCCAAGGCGCAGGGCGGTGCGCGCCGCGTCCATGGCCGAGTTGCCCCCGCCGATTACGAGCGTCCGGCGGCCGGCCTTGACCGCCTGGCCCCGGTTGACCCGGCCCAGGAAGCCCAGGCAGTGCTCCACCC
>JAJZPI010000185.1 GCA_021811275.1 Deltaproteobacteria bacterium | reverse complement strand
ATTGCCCTGCCGGTCGAGGATCAAAGCCATGAATGGTTTTGATCGCATGCTTGGTATGAAGCGTTTTTGGGAAGCGCCCTCCTGGCCGCCCGTCCCCCGCCGCCGTTAATACTGCTCCCATGAAACGTCAACCCCCAGCCCTCATCCTGGTGGACCCCGACGAGCGCCTCCGCCTGCGCCTGGGGGAAAGCGTGCTGATCTATCGCCGCCTGAGCCTGGGCGCCCTGGCGGCCATCGAACGCCAGCAGGCCCGCACCCTGGGCGAGGGACGGGAGGGGCAGTTTAAGGTCTGGCTGCCGCCAGCCGCCCTGGAGGCCGCCATTTGCGCCCACGCCCTCCTGGGCTGGGAGGGGGTGCAAGACCCCCTGACCGGCGCGCCGGTGACCTATGCCCCCGGCCTGGCCACCCGGTTGCCCGCCGCCGTTCGCCGCCTGCTGGTCAGGCGGGCCCATAAAATCCACCCACCCCTTGGAGATCCGGCATGAGTGAGGGTATCCAGATCATCGACCCCGAGGAGCGCTTCGAGCTGCACATGGACGGGGCCACCCTGGTGGTGCGCCGCCTGGATTCGCAAACCCTGACGGCCATCGAGCGGCGCCACGCCGGCGAGCGGGACAAGAACCGGGCCAATGATGACGTGCTTGACTATATTCTGCTTGATTGGCGAGGTGTTACCAGTCCGCTGGGCCTGGCCGAGGTGCCCTGCGCCCGCGAAAATAAGCTGCGCCTGCCCACCGCCGTAAAGCTGAAAATCCTGGCTGCGGCCCAGCAGGCCCGAGCCGAGGACCCAGGCCGTCCGATCTAGGAGGCAGGGCGGCCCCGGGGCGGACGAAAACACTCACCCCCGCCCAGGCCCCGCCGCCGCCCCGGCCTCCACCCCGGGGCCCTCCGCATGCCGGGGGGCCCCTTTACCAACCATGCCGCCCATCGGCCCGCCTCTGCGCCGCCGGGCGCCCCGATCCATCTCCTGTCCGGATTTTCCAGCCTAGGGTCTTTCCCTCAAAAGAAAAACAGGGCCTTGACCCCACCCATTTTGGGCTTGACACAGACGGGGGTCCTATTTAATGTAGCCGGGACGATCGGGTAGTGTGAACCAATTCACCAACTCGAGAGTTCAAGTCAATATTTTTAAGTCAGAATGGCGAGTTAGCTCGCCGGGAGATATGAACAACCACCGCGGGCTCCATTTTGGAACCAGCGGGCGCCCCGAGTTGGGCGTGTTACAAGAAAGCCAAGGAGGAGTTACATGGCATTGGTTCCCCCTCATGGTGGAGGCGCTCTGAAGCCCCTGCTGCTGACTGGCGCCGCCCTGGAGGCCGAGAAGAAGGCCGCTGCGGGCTACAAAAAGGTCGAGATCACCACTCGTGAGGCCTGCGACTGCTTCATGATGGGCATTGGCGCCTTCACGCCTCTGAGCGGCTTCATGGGCGAAGCCGACTGGAAGGGCGTTTGCGCCGACATGAAGATGAAGAGCGGCGTGTTCTGGCCCATCCCGATCACCTGCTCCGTGGGTGACGAGGAAAACGTCAGCGTCGGCGACAAGCTGGCCTTGAATTGCGACGAGTTCGGCGGCCTGGTGGCCACCATGGAAGTGACCGAGAAGTACCAGATCGACAAGGTCTTCGAGGCCAAGAACGTCTTCCGCACCGACGACAAAGAGCACCCCGGCGTACAGAAGGTCTACGAGCAGAAGAAGTGGAACATCGGCGGCCCGGTGAAGGTCCTCAGCGAGGGCGGATTCCCGGATGAGTACAAGGGCATCTACGCCACCCCGGCCGAGACCCGCAAGATATTCGAGGACGCCGGCTGGAGCCGCATCGCCGCCTTCCAGACCCGCAACCCGCTGCACCGCTCCCATGAATTCCTCTGCAAGATCGCCGTGGAGGTCATGGACGGCGTGATCATCCACCAGATCTTGGGCAAGCTCAAGGCCGGCGACATCCCCGCCGACGTGCGCGTCAACGCCATCAACGCCCTGGTGGACAACTATTTCGTGAAGAACACCATCGTGACCAAGGGCTACCCCATGGAGATGCGCTACGGCGGTCCCCGCGAGGCCCTGCTGCACGCCGTGTTCCGTCAGAACTACGGCTGCTCCCACCTCATCGTGGGCCGTGACCACGCCGGCGTGGGCGACTACTACGGTCCCTTCGACGCCCAGAAGATCTTCCTGGAGATCCCCGCGGGCAGCCTGGTGATCAAGAACCTCAACATCGACTGGACCTTCCACTGCTACAAGTGCGGCGGCATGGCCTCCCTGCGCACCTGCCCCCACGGCAAGGAAGACCGCCTGCTGCTCTCCGGCACCATGGTCCGCAAGACCCTCTCCGAGGGTGGCGACCTGCCGGCCGAGTTCTCCCGTCCCGAGGTCGTGAAGATTCTCCAGAACTACTACCAGACCCTGGAGGAGAAGGTGGAGATCAAACTGCACGGCGCCGCCACCGGCGACGTGAAGAAGTAAGCTCCCCTTTCGACTAGACCCAAGCGGCGGCCCCCGATTGACGGGGGCCGCCGTTCCCTTTTTCAACGGAGGGGGTGGGCCAGAAATTCGTTGCAATTTGCCATCGCTATGGTTCACTCCTAACATGGTGAGAGTGCCTGGGCCTTGTCCCGCGAGCGCCCCGGATTGAACTTGCCCCTGGCGTGCACCGCCTGCCTGACCGGAGCCTGAATATTGCCCTGGCTGCTGCCATCGTATGGCCACATCCTGACCGGCACGTCCCTTCTGACCGGCACCTCCCTGTTGCTTTCTTTATATTTCGCGCTCTGGCTCAACTACCGCCGCAGCCACCTGGCCTGGTGGAGCGGCTGTTGGGCTGCCTACGTCGCGATGACGCTCCTGGTGATATTTCTGCCCCGAGGCGACTCCGACGACCCTCTCCTGGCCGCCCAGCAAATTCTCGGCGTTTCCAGCGCCTGGCTCCTGCTCAAGGGCATTTACGTCCTCGCTGGCCGTCGCTTGCACGCGGGCTGGCTGGCCGGGGGAGCGGCGGCGGCGCTCTGGACCCTGTTGGCCCAGGCCACGGGCGCGCCGCCCGCCTGGCTGTTCTACCCGGTTTATTTCTACATAGGCCTTCTGCACGCCGCCGGAGGCTTGACCCTCCTGAAGTTGCAGCACGGGCCCGGGGGCCGGACGGGCGCGGCCGCCGGGCTGGCCGGCTGGCTCATGATCGTTTGGGGGCTGCACAGGGCCGGCTATCCCCTGCTCAAGGAGGTCGAGTGGTTCGCGCCCCACGGTTCCCTCATCGCCACAGTCCTGGCCTCTCTGGTGGCTTTTTCCTTGCTGGTCCTGTTCTTCGAAGACCTGGGGCGTGATATCACCAAGGCCAGGGACGCCTTAGCCGAGAGCAAGAAGACCCTCGACTCCATCCTGGCCGCCGCCCCGGTCGGCATTGGCCTGATGAAGAACCGTCGCGCGCTCTGGGCCAACGCCGCCGCCTACCGCCTTACCGGCTACCCGCCGGGGAGCTGGATCGGCCAGGACCTGACCGCCTTGTATTCAACCCCCGAGGAATACGAACGGGTGGTCAAGGCGATCAATGGCCAGCTGGCCACCTCCGGCTACGGCTCCGACCAGACCGTCTTGCGCAAGCAAGACGGCTCGTTACTGCATTGCCAGCTGCAAGTCTTGCCACTGAACCCCGACGACCATGACCAGGGCTTCATCTTCGCCTTCACCGACCTGAGCAGCCGCAAGACCATGGAAGACGAGTTGCGCAAGACCTCGCGGGTCCTCCGGTCCATCCAGGAATGCCAGCGGGCCGTCCTCCACGCACGGGACGAAGGCCAGCTCATGGCCGAGGTCTGCCGTATCATCTGCGAGACCGGCGGCTACCGCCTGGCCTGGGTCGGCCTCTTGCAAGGCGGCCGTGAGGGCAGGCTGTCCCCGGCCGCGCAATGGGGACACGCGGACGGCTACCCTGAGACCGTCGCCGTTTACATCGACGCCGATGACCCCCGCCGCCTCGGCCCCCTGAGCGAGGCGCTGCGTAGCGGCCGTCCCCAGGTGATCCAGGACGTGCTTAACGACCCCACCTTCGCGCCCTGGCGCGAAGAGGCCCTCAAGCGAGGCTACGCGTCGGTGCTGGGTTTGCCCTTGGTCCAGGAGGGGCGTTCGTTCGGGGTGTTGGGCATCTACGCCCGCGAGCCCCAGGCCTTCAGCGAGCAGGAGGTGGACTTCCTGGAGCGCTTGGCCGGTGACCTGGCCTTCGGCCTGGACTCCCTGCGCCTGCGCGAGGGCCGTCGCCTGGCCCAGGTGCTCATCGACACCTCTCCGGACGCCATAATGCTGGTGGATGCCAAGGGAATGGTTTTCTCCTGTAACGAGGCCTTTGCCCGCCGTCTGGGCAAGGACGTTGCCGATCTGGTGGGCACATCCATCGAAGAGCATGTTTCACCCGACGTGAACGCCCGCAGGAAGGAGATGGGACTCAAAGTCCTTTCGACCGGCCAGCCGGTGGAGATCGAGGAGAAACGCGAAGATGGTATCTTCGAGATCCGCATGCACCCGGTGGCGGGCGGCGAGGGCCTCCCCCTCTACCTGGCCCTCTATTCCCGCGACATAACCGAACGCAAGACCAGGCAAGGCGAGCTGGAGGCCTCGATTCAGAAATTCCGGACCCTTACCCGGCATTCCCTGCAGGGCATCGCCATCCTGGAAAGCAACCCCACCCACTTCGCCTTCGTCAACCCTCGGATGACCGAAATCTTCGGCTACACCGCCGAGGAGTTCGAGCGCCTGGGTCCGGACGAGATGTGGAAGCTGGTCCACCCCGAGGACCGCGATCTGGTCCGCGCCAGAGCCCTGTCGCGCCTGGAGGGCCAGACGCCGCCCCCCCGCTACGAGTTCCGCATCATGCGCAAGGACGGCCAAGTGCGCTGGGTCGAGGTCTTCTCCGCTCTCACCGAGCACAACGGCAGGCCAGCCAGCCAGTTGGCCTACATCGACATCACCGAGCGCAAGCAGGCCGAGGAGGCCCTGGGCAAGGCCGAGGCCCAATACCGGCTGCTGGTGGAAACCACCAATGACGGCATAGTCGTGGCGCAAGACGATAGGCCGGTATTTTTCAACAAAAGGATGGAGGAGATTACCGGCTACGCCGCCGAGGAGTATGCCGGCCAGCCATTCATCGAGTTCGTCCATCCCGAAGACCGCCCCATGGTCGTGGAACGCTACCGGCGCCGGCTGGCGGACGAGAAGGCGCCCACAGGCTACGACTTCCGGATTCTGAACAAGCAAGGGCAGGTGCGCTGGCTGTTCATCAATTCCAGCTACATAGAATGGGAGGGCCGGCCGGCCACCCTGAATACCTTTACCGATCTGACCCCGCGCAAGGAAGCCGAGGAGGCCCTGCGCCAAAGCCAGGAGAGTTACCGCCGCATCGTGGAGACCGCGCAGGAGGGGGTGTGGGCGGCGGACCGCGACGGCTTCACCACTTATGCCAACAAGCGCGTCGCGGCGATGACGGGCTACGCCACCGAGGAGATAATCGGCAAGAATATTGCCGAGTTCATGGCCCCGGAGGAACTGCCCCAGCACGAGACCCAGATGGCGCTGCGCCGCCGCCTGGAAAGCCGCACCTACGAGCGCAAGCTCATCCGCAAGGACGGCAGCGTTTTCTGGGCGCTGATATCGGCCGTACCCCAGTTGACCCCTCAGGGCGGGTACGCCGGCAGTTTCGCCATGCTCACCGACATCACCGAGCGTAAACGTGCCGAGGAGGCCCTGCGCGAAAGCGAGGAAATCTTTTCCTCCGCCTTCAAGAATTCCCCGGTGCTCATGGCCATCACCAAGGTGGAGGACGGAACCTACCTGGAGGTCAACGACAAATTCCTCGAGGTGGCCGGCATAACCAGGGAGGAGGCCCTGGGCAACACCTCGATAGGAGTGGGCTGGCTCAAGGCCGAGGACAGGAAGCGGGTAATGGAGGCTCTGCGCAAGCAGGGCCGCGTTAGCGGCATGGAGATTGTTTCATACACCAAACAGGGCGTTCCAGTCCCTTGCATCTACAATTGCGAACTGATTTCCCTGGGCGGAGTTACAAGGTTGCTGTCAATCGCCCTGGACATCACCGAGCGCAAAAAAGCCGAGGAGGCGCTGAGATCCAGCGAAGAACGCTATCGTCTGCTCTCGGACAACTCCAGCGACCTTATTGGGGTGCACGATCTGGCTATGAACATCAGCTACATCTCGCCTTCGTCCGAACGTTTCTTGGGCTACCGCCCCGAGGAGGTTATCGGACGCAATATCATGGAACTCCTTCACCCCGAGGATGCCCCCAGGGTGGCCGAACTGATCGAGCGTGGGGTCCGCGGCGAAATCGACATGCCCCTGCGCAACGACAACCGACTCCGTTGCAAGGACGGCAAGTATCTCTGGGTGGAGACCATATCCAGTACCCTCATGGGTGATGACGGGACCTTCAAGTACTTGCAGTCAGTTTCGCGCGATATCACCGAACGCAAGAGCTACGAGACCGCCCAAATCCAGATGGCCGCCGGCGTGGCCCACAACTTCAACAACGTGCTCATGGCCATGATGAGCAACGCCCAGGCCGCCCAGGCCCTGCTGCGCGAGGGTACCGGATACTCCGAGGAGATCCACGTCCTGCTCAACAACGTGGTG
>JAJZPI010000184.1 GCA_021811275.1 Deltaproteobacteria bacterium | reverse complement strand
GGTGGCGCTGGAAGCCCTGGAGGAGATGGGGCTGAGGCCTGCGGCCCTGGCCGGCACCAGCATCGGGGCGGTGATGGGGGCGCTCTACGCCTCGGGCCAAAGCGCGGCCGATATTCGGCAAGGGGTGGCCTCGTTGGTAGGCCGGGAGAGGGATTCCCTGCGCAAGCTGCTGTTTCGCAAGGACTTGCTGCGCGCGGCCGAGCTTATCGACCCTCAGATGGGGCCGGGCGGGCTTCTCCGGGGCGAGCGCTTCCTGGGCCTGCTCTCGGAGCGAATGGGGGTGTCCACCTTCGAGGAACTGGCCATACCTCTGAAGGTGGTGGCCGCCGATTTCTGGGAGCGGGAGGAGGTAGTCTTTTCCTCGGGCCCCATCCTGCCGGCGGTGCGCGCCTCCATGGCCCTGCCCTGGCTCTTCACTCCGGTGATCCTGGGCGACCAGGTTCTCATCGACGGCGGGGCGGTCAATCCTGTGCCTTACGACCTCCTGCAGGACGAATGCGGCCTCACCGTGGCGGTGGACGTCATGGGTCAACGGGGCAAGGGCGCCGGCGCGCCACCCAGCCTACTGGAGGCCATTTTCAACACCTTTCAGATCATGGAGCGCACGATCCTGCGCCAGAAGATGAACCGCCGCCCCCCGGACGTTTATCTGGAGGTGGAGATACAGGGCGTGCGCGTGCTGGAGTTCCACCGCGCCGAGGAGATCTACCGTCAGGCCCAGCCGGTCAAGGAACGTCTTCGCCGGGAACTCGGCCGCCTGCTGGGCTGAAGTCTCGCCCAAGGGCGGCGTGGTTTCCAGGGAAGCTGGCGCGGGGGGCGGAAGGCGCCTAGAATTGACTGTAGTATTTGCGCACGGCCAGGGCGAAGAGCACGCCGAGGATGGTCAGGCCGATGATCAAGGTTATGAGCAGGTTGCGATTCTTGCGCTGATAGCTCTCCTGCACCTCCTCCAGGATTTGGTCCTTCTCCTTGGGAGTGTTCTCGGCCTTTTCCCCCAAGTCGGCCAGGATGCCGTTCAACTCTCGGCGTCCCAATGGGCTGTGATTTTCATCGGCCATTATTAGCCCTCGCTCGGGTTGATCGCCTACCGCCATTTATAGCATAGAAAGGCGCCTCGATCCTAAATCCGCTGGCGAACCCAGTCAACGATGGCCTGCGCGGCCATGGCCCCGGAGGTGCGCGCCACCTCCCTGCCGCCCTTGAAAAGAACCAGGGTGGGTATGGACTGCACGCCCAGCCGCTGGGCCAGGGCCTGATTCTGGTCGCTGTTGACCTTGGCCAGACGCACCCGGGGGTGGAGTAGGGCCGCGGCCTGCTCGAACTGGGGGGCCATCATGCGGCAGGGCCCGCACCACTCCGCCCAGAAGTCCACCAGCATCGGGAGATCGCCCTTGACCAGTTGACGTTCCAGGCCCGCCTCGTCCAGGCGCAGGGCCTTGGCCTCCAGAATTTGCGCGCCGCACTTGCCGCAAGAGGGCCGTTGGCCCAGACGGGCGGCGGGCACGCGGTTGACGGTCTGGCAAGCCGGGCAGATCACCTGCACCATCGGAGATGATTCGGACATGGCTCTCGCTCCTTCCCCGGGCCGGGTGGAACGGCCTGGCCCGCGCTGCATCGTCCTAGGCTTATGTTAGGAACGAAGCCGGCGATGTCCAGGGGGGACGCCCGGCCCGCGCCAGGGGTGGGACGCGGACCGGGCGGGAGGGGAAGGGGGTACGCCGGTGGCCTGCCAGGCGCTCAAGGGACGCCTAGCGAATGACCACCCTGACCGGCGGCGCCCAGACCACAGGCCAGGGAGCCCCCACGTAGACCCTCCAGGCGGGCCGGGGCGGGTAGTAGACCACCCGGGCCGGAGGCGGGGGCGGCGGAGCCGGGGCCCAATAGGCTGGCGGGGCCGGGGCCCAGTAGGCCGGGGCCGGCGGGGGCGGCGGGGGGGGATACCAGGCCGCGGGCTGGGCCTGGGCGGCCTGCGCGCCCAACAGGGCCATGACCAAGGCCGTGGCGGCCAAGGTCGCCAACAGGGTTTTTCTTCTCATTTTCCTTACCTCCGGTTTGCGAGGCCCTTTATCAAGGCGTACTGTCCACGCCCAAGGACCAGAGCAAACCCGGTGCCAGGCCGATATCAGACAACATATCTTATTAATATAATTAATTATAATTTGCTGAGGAGCGAGCGGGGGCATCCATGCCCAGGCTTCGTTGAAGACTACTAAATGACTAAATACGAGCAATTTAACTAAATATGGTAATGAGGCGTGGCATATTCAAAGGCGATCGCACAAGATAACCAGGCAAAAAACCGCTTGACTAATTAGCTGCAATATAGCTAACTTGTAGCTTAAAATCGCCCTTGCCTCTCGCGGGATAGGCATCTCGATTGATTCAACAAGCGCCCCCCTTCGCCCCCACTGGAGATAACCAGATGGATTTCCAGGAAGTGCTCGATCTGCTAAATGGAGTCTTCTTAACCACCGGGATAAGCCACTTGGGCTGGAAATATCTGGTCATGTGGGGCATCGCCGGGCTCTTTCTCTACCTGGCCATCGCCAAGAATTTCGAGCCGCTGCTGCTGTTGCCCATCGGCTTCGGAATCTTCCTGGTCAACTTCCCCCTGGTGCCGCTCATGGGCCTCACCCCCGAAGGCCACGGCGAGCTGATCCGCATCTTCTATCACTACGGCCTGGAGTGGGAGGTGATACCCTGCGTCATCTTCCTGGGCCTGGGGGCCATGACCGACTTCGGACCCCTGATCGCCAACCCCAAGACCATGCTCATCGGGGCCGGGGCTCAGTTCGGGGTGTTCGTCACCTTCGCCGGCGCGGTGCTGGCCGGTTTCACCCTGAAGGAGGCGGCCAGCGTGGGCATCATCGGCGGCGCCGACGGCCCCACCACCATCTACCTCACCCAGCACCTGGCTCCCCAGCTTCTGGGCGCCAACGCCCTGGCCGCCTATTCCTACATGGCCATGGTGCCCCTGATTCAGCCTCCCATCATGCGTCTTTTGACCACGGAGGAGGAGCGCAAGATTCGCATGACCCAGCTGCGGCCGGTCTCGCGCACCGAAAAGATTTTCTACCCTCTGATCTGCGCCGCGGTCATCGCCATCCTGGTTCCGGCGGTCACGCCGCTGATGGGCATGTTCATGCTGGGCAACCTCATGCGGGAAAGCAAGGTCGTCGGCCGCCTGAGCGACACCGCCCAGAACGACCTCATGAACATCGTGACCATCTTCCTGGGCGTCAGCGTGGGCGCCACCATGGAGGGCGATAAGTTTCTGAGCTACAAGCCTTTGTTCATCTTCGCCCTGGGGATGGTGGCCTTCGCGGTCTGCACCATCGGCGGCATCTGTACGGCCAAGATCATGAACCTCTTCCTGAAGGACAAGATCAACCCCCTGATCGGCGCTGCCGGGGTCTCCGCCGTGCCCATGAGCGCACGAGTGGCCCAGGTTGAGGGACAGAAGTACGACAAGCGCAACTACCTGCTCATGCACGCCATGGGTCCCAACCTGGCCGGAGTCATCGGCACCGCCGCCGCGGCGGGCATGTTTCTGGCCATGTTTGAATAGCGACCCCCAAACCCGCCGCGCGGCGCGAGAGGATCGATATGAGAAAGCTAGTCGCCTTCTTGGCCCTGACCGTGAGTTTGTTGTCCGGCCCCTCCTGGGCCGAGGATTTTCTGGGCCTGGCCCTGCCGCCCCAAAGCAGCGCCGTGAAATCCAGTCCGGATATGGTCGAGCTGACCACCGCCTTGCCGCCGGAGCAGGTGAGGGATTTCTACGCCAAGCTCATGGAGGGTGAGAAGGACGTGCGGCTCCGGGAATGGGCCGGCAGCCATATCGTGGAGGACTTCGGCAACAAGCCTTGGAACAAGGTCATTATTTCCCGCGATGGATCGACCCAGACCAAGGTTTTAATAACCAAGGACAGCTGGGGCTGGATAGTCGGCATGTTGTCCCTGCGTCTTGCCGGCGTTTTCGTGGTACTATTCACCCTGTATCTAGCCACGACCCTGGCCACCGGCCTACTTAGGCGCGCGGTGAAGGAACACACTAAGGAGATGGTGTAGCGGGCGCGGCCGACCCCGGCCGCCATCATAGCCGTCCACCCAAGTGCCCAGCCTGGAAAGGGAGCCCATGGACAACTTACCCAGCAATATCCGTCCCAACCCCGCCGGGGACTTGCCCCAGGTGGACCCCTCGGCGTACATCGACCCCTCGGCCCAGGTCATCGGCAACGTGCGCATAGGGGCCGGGGTCTTTGTGGGGCCCTGCGCGGTGATCCGGTCCGACGAGCCCGATTCCGGGGGCAAGGTGCATCCGGTGGTGATCGGCGAAGCATGCAACATCCAGGATGGGGTCATCATCCATTCCCCGGCCGGGACGTCGGTCACCATCGGCCCGCGTTGCTCCATCGCCCATGGGGCGGTGGTGCACGGCCCCGTCACCATAGGTCCCGACAGCTTCATCGGCATCCGGGTGGTGGTGATCGGATCCAACCTCGATGAGGGGGTCTGGGTGGGCGTGGGGGCCACCATCCTGGAAATCGACGTCCCGGCTTACACCTTCGTACCCGGCAAGCTCATAGTCAACTCCGCCGACAAAGTGGCCAACCTCTCTCCGGTCAAGGATTCCCAGCAGACCTTCCAACGCGGCCAGGTCGCCATCAACCAGGCCATGACCAGCGGTTACCTGGGCCTGGCAAAATAGATAAAGCCTCGCCCCCCGGCCGCCCCGGCGGGGCGGCCGAGGCTGTACGCTGGTCGCCACCGTGGGGTATACTGGGCGATGGGGCGAGCCAGCCCCCCCACCCCGGAGGACGCGGCGAGCATGGGCGATAACCAGCAGCGCGAAGCCGCGGAGGTCAGCCCCTTTCTCGCCAAGGCCGTGGCCTGCCCCCTGTGCGAGTTGGTGAGCCCCCAGCGCCGCATCAAACGCCACCTCTACCAGGAACAAAAGCGCGACATCGACCTCAAGCCCCTGTCCTACCACTGGAAGGGCAAGGGCCTCACCGTCCAGCACCCCCTCATCCATTTCCTTTGGCACTGCCCGGGTTGCCGCTTCACCGCCTGGCCAGGAGCCTGGGAAAATCCCATCCGCGGCACCGGCCTGACCCTGACCAAGTACCGGGCAGCCCTGCGGGACCTGCCCGGCCAAGACCCCGCCGATGCCAAAGTGCGGGCGCTGCTTCTGCAAGGCTGGACCTGGCCTGAGCTGGACTACGAGCAGGGCCTTCGCCTGCACCTCTTGGCCGTGCATCAGCTTTTGCTGCTCAAAAAGGCGACCGGGGCGCTGGACTCCCTGAACCTCGGGCGCTACTGCTTGCGCCTGGCCTGGCTCTTTCGCGAGTTGGGCGAACGCCCGGAGCTGTCGCCCACCGCCACGCGCATGGCCCAGTTGGCCGGCCGGTTGCGGCCGTTGTGGCCCGAGGCCCCGCTGGATGACGCCGGGGCCCTGCGCGCGGCCGCCGGGTTCTACGAGATCGGTGCCACCGACGCCCAGGCCGTGGAGGATGTGGGCGAGCTGTGCAACCTGTTGCTGCTCATCACCCGCATCCACCTGAAGCTGCGCCAGTTCGACCCGGCCAAGCGCTATCTGGGCAGGGCCCACGAGCTAACGCGAAATCTGGAGCAGCGCAAGCAGCAGATGGAGGGGGCCTATTATCAGCTCGAGCAGAGGGCCCGCTCCGAGGCCCGCGCCGTGAGCGAATTGGCCCGCAAGCGGCAGCAGGAGGTCTCGGCTCAAATCGTGGAACTGGACTCCAAGTTCAGGGGCATGCGCTTCAAGGTGCAAGATGTGCGCGAACTGCTCCAGGACGAGATGGACGCGCCCCCGCCCGGCCGGACGGCGGCTACCCAGGTATCGGACGCCCAGGCCCCTGACGAGGATTTCCTGGACCTCGACCTCTCCTTGAAGCCCAAGAAGAAGCGCCTGCGCGACTTGTTCAAATAGCGGCCCGTCCCGGCGGGGAAAGCCATGCGCCTGCGCGTCCTGAGCGGTACGGACATTGAACGGGCCCTGCCCATGGCCGAGGCCATCGAGGCCGTGGGCCTGGCCTTCATGGAGGTCGTCCGGGGCCGGGCCTTGGCCCCTCCCCGGTCCAGCCTGGCCACCGGGCAGGGGGTCAGCCTGGTAATGTCCGCCCATCTGCCGGACTTGCCCGGTGGCGCGGGTTTAAGCCTAAAGGTCGTCTCCGTCTATCCCGCCAACCCCGGCCGGGGCCTGCCCACCATCCACTCCCTGGCCCTGCTGCTCGATGACCAAACCGGCGCGCCCCTGGCCTTGCTGGAGGGGGCGCGGCTGACGGCCCTGCGCACCGGGGCGGCCAGCGGGGCGGCCACCCGGCTCCTGGCCCCGCCCCGGGCCAGGACGCTGGCCCTGCTGGGAGCCGGGGGGCAGGCATGGGACCAGGTGAGGGCGGTGCTGGCCGTGCGGCCCATCGAGGAGCTGCGGGTCTACACGCCCTCGGGGGAGTCGGCCCGGCGGCTGGCCGAGCGCGCGGGCCGGCAATGGCCCGGCCTGCGGGTTTTTGCCGTCGACAGCGCCGCCCGGGCCCTGGCCGGGGCGGAGGTGGTCTGCTGCGCCACCACCAGCCGCGCGCCGGTCTTCGGCCCCGCCGACCTCACGCCCGGGGCGCACGTCAACGGCGTGGG
>JAJZPI010000018.1 GCA_021811275.1 Deltaproteobacteria bacterium | reverse complement strand
TGGTGCGCGCCGCCCGCAAGTACGGATTGGAGGCCCAAGGCTATCGCCTGGAACCAGAGGGTCTGCACACCCTGCCACTCCCCCAGATCCTGTTCTGGAACTTCAACCACTTCGTGGTGCTGGAAGGCATCAAGGGCGAGAAGGTCTTCCTGAACGATCCGGCCCTGGGGCCCAGGGTGGTCACCAAGGAGGAGCTGGACCACTCCTTCACCGGCGTGGTGATGGCCTTCCGGCCCGGCCCGCGGTTCAAGAAGGGGGGAGAGCGCCGCACCCTGGCCCGTTCACTGGCGGAACGCTTGCGAGGCTTTCGGGTGCCGGTGACATACTCACTGCTAGTAGGGCTTTCCCTGATGGTGCCCGGGCTCGTGGTGCCCATCTTCTCCAAGATGTTCGTGGATGACACCCTTATCCATAACGACGTCTCCTGGTCCAACCCCCTGCTGGCGGCGATGGCCGCCGCCCTGGGAATCATCTACCTGCTGACGCTGCTCCAGCAGACCAACCTGCTGCGCTTTCAGTCCAAGCTGGCCGTGGTCACCTCGGCCAGCTTCCTGCGCCATATCATGCGGCTGCCTCTGGAGTTCTTTTCCCAGCGCTTCGGCGGCGAGATCGCCTCCCGCGTGATGATCAACGACCGGGTGGCCCAACTGCTCTCGGGCGACCTGGCCTCAAACACCATAAGCGTGGTGACGATCCTGCTCTACACCATCCTGATGTTTCAGTATGACGTGTGGCTGACCTTCACCGGAGTTTTCATCGCCTGTTTCAACCTGGTGGCCCTGGGTTATGTTTCCAAGCGGCGC
Organism: Deltaproteobacteria bacterium; assembly: GCA_021811275.1. Lineage (GTDB taxonomy): Bacteria > Desulfobacterota > Desulfarculia > Desulfarculales > Desulfarculaceae > JACRDC01. The sequence goes on along the minus strand of JAJZPI010000018.1, from coordinate 35,331 downwards.
GTGGACCTCAATCAGCGCTTTCTCCAGGAGGAGGGCAAGTTGCTGGGCACGGCCATTAACGGTCTACAGCAGATAGAAACCATCAAGGCCACCGGGGCGGAGCCGGACTTGTTCGCCCGCTGGGCGGGCTATCAGGCCAAGGTGGTCAACGCCGAACAGGACCTTGGCGTGCCCACCTATTTCCTCATGGTGATTCCGCCCCTTCTCACCTCTCTGAACAACCTGGGCATCCTGTCCTTGGGCGCGCTGCGGGTGATGCAGGGCGAGCTGTCCATGGGCGACCTGGTGGCCTTCCAAGCCCTGATGGCCACTTTTCTCGCCCCGGTCAATCAGCTGGTCAACCTGGGGCCCAAGCTGCAGGATGCCCAGGGCGACATGAACCGCCTGGACGACGTCTTCAATAATCCCATCGACGAGCGCTATCAGCTGCCCGAGGGCGAGGACGGGATGCAAGATCGCCCGGTCGAAGGCCGCCTGGAGCTCAGGAACATCACCTTCGGCTACAGCCCCTTGGCCCCACCGTTGATAGAGAATTTCGACCTGGCCCTGGAGCCGGGTGATCGGGTGGCCCTGGTGGGAAACTCAGGCTCTGGCAAGTCCACCGTGGCCAAGCTGGCGACCGGGCTCTTCAAGCCCTGGGGGGGAGAGATACTGCTGGATGGCCGGCCCTTGTCCAATACGCCCCGGCGTCTGCTCGCCAGCGCCATGGCGGTGGTGGACCAGGAGATATTCATGTTCGAAGGCAGCATCCGCGACAATCTGACCCTCTGGAACACCAGCATCAGCGAGGAGGATTTGGTCAAGGCCGCTCGCGACGCATGTATCCACGACATGATCGTGGCCCGCTCCGGTGGCTATGACTCCATGGTGGCCGAGGGGGGGGCAAACTTCAGCGGCGGGCAAAGGCAGCGGTTGGAGATAGCCCGCGCCCTGGCCGGCTCTCCATCCGTACTGATCCTGGACGAGGCCACCAGCGCCCTGGACCCTTCCACGGAAAAGCAGGTCATGGACAACATCCACCGGCGGGGCTGCACTTGCCTGATCGTGGCCCACCGCCTGAGCACCATCCGCGACAGCAACGAGATCATCATGTTGCAGGAAGGGCGGGTCAAACAGCGGGGAACCCATCGAGAGATGATCCAGTTGGATGGACCCTATTCCCAACTGATCAAGGCCGACTAAGACGAGGCCTGGGAGCGAACGACCGCTTGCCACTGACACCGGAACAAGCAGCCTTCTGGGAAAGCCGGGGCTCGGAGCTGACGGCGCCCGCCGGCCGTCCCTTGCTCCTTGACGACCCCCGATGCATCCTGTTGCTGGCGTCGGGCGGCGGGGATCTCCTCGTCGCCTCCTTGAGCAACGGCAAGCCCGCCGGCAACACGCGTTTCCTGGGCCGGGCCGAGCAGGGCCAAGCGCTGGCGGGCCTGCCCCACGCACTGGAGCAAGGCTCGGCCGGAATTGTTTTGGTGCCCGATGCGGCGACGCGGCTGTTGAGCCTAAGCTGGAGGGACCTTCAGGAGCTGGCCCGGCGACCGGATGGAGAGGATCCGGTCCTGTGGCTGCTGGACAGCGTCATCGGCGCGTTGTGGGCGGCCCTGGTCGCGGACACCGAACCGCCGGCGGGAATGGACCCCTTGCCTTCCGAGGGCGAGACCTCCCTGGCCCAGGGCGGCGGGGCGCGCTGCGCCGACGGCGTGATTTGGGTCGAAACCCTGGAGGGTGTGCTCAGACCCCTGGCCGATGAGGGGCTTGAACCGCTTCTTCCCGGCGCCAGCCTGCCCATGGCCTCCGGTGCTTGGGTGCGGGCTGGTGACGACAGCCGCTTGCGCTGCCTGGGCACCCGGCAATGGCTTGCCCGCGACCCCTCGTGGCAGGGATTGTCCGGGCTGCTGGAAACCGCCTCGGCCCGCTTGAGGGGTCAGTTCTTCAAGGACAACCAAGGCCGCAAGGCCCGCCTGGAGGACCAGTCCCGGCGGGACGAGGCCCTTCTGGATAAGGCATATTCCCAACTCTCGTCGGTGCTGGGGGGCAAGCGGTCATTCGCCGCCAAGGACATGGACATGGAGGACAGCCTCCTGGCCGCTTGCCGGATGGTGGGGGAGCGCCTGGGACTGGACTTCAAACAGCCCCCGCCGGTAAAGGCCGGGGCCGTACTGGCGGACCCCTTGGAGGAGCTGGCCCGCATATCCGGGATAAAGATGCGCCGCGTGGCGCTCAAGAGGCGCTGGTGGACCCAGGACGCCGGGCCCATGTTGGGCTTCGTGGGCCCGCAGCTGAGGCCAGTCGCTCTCCTGCCGGTTTCCTCCGGCTCATATCAGATGGTGGAGCCGGGTGACGGCGCGGCGCGGCCGATCACCGCCGAGACGGCCCAATCCCTGGACCCTTTCGCCGTCACCTTCTATCGACCCTTTCCGCAGCGGGTCCTGAGCGGCCGTGATGTATGGCGTTTCGGGGCGCAGGGGCTGGCCGGGGACATGCGCCTGCTTTTTTGGATGGCGGCCTTGGTGGGCCTGCTGGGTCTGCTGACGCCGCTGGCCACGGGCATCATCTACTCCGACATCATCCCCTATGCCGCCAGGGGGTACATGCTGCAACTGACCGTCATTCTTCTAGTGGGCTACCTGGCGTCGGCGGCCTTCACCTTCGTGCGGAACTTGGCCACCCTGCGCATCGAGGGCAAGATGGACTACGCCGTACAGTCGGCCTTGTGGGACCGGCTCATGGCCCTGCCCGCCTCTTTCTTCCGCGGCTACTCAACCGGCGACCTGGCCCTGCGCGCCCTGGGGATCAACGCCATCCGTCGCCTCATTTCCGGGACTGTGGCCACGACCGTCATGGGAAGCCTCTTCTCGGTAGTGAACCTGATCCTGATGTTCTACTACAGCTGGAAGCTTTCTCTCCTGGGCGTGGCGCTCATGCTCCTGGCCATGGCCTACACCACGTTGGCCAGCTTGCGCCAGCTGACCTATCAGCGCGAGTCCATCACCCTGCAGGGGAAAATATCCTCCCTGGTGCAGCAACTCATCGTTGGACTGGGCAAACTTCGACTGGCCGGGGCCGAGAACCGGGCCTTCGCCATCTGGGCCGAGCAGTTCACCCGGCAGAAGACCCTCGCCATGAAGAGCGGCGGCATAGCCAATCGGCTGGCGGCGTTCAACGCCGCCGTCCCGGTGCTCTCCAGCGGGGTGCTGTTCGCCTGGATAGTTTTCCTAGAGGACCGGGGGGCCATCGCCTCAGGCGACTTTTTGGCCTTCAACAGCGCCTTCACCATCATGCTGACCTCGGCAATCCAGGTCAGCGCGGCCCTGGTTTCCACTCTCAACGTGGTGCCTTACTTCGAGCGCCTGAAGCCCATCGTGGAGACCATCCCCGAGGTGGACGAGACAAAGGGCCGTCCCGGCCAGTTGCAGGGCCGGGTGGAGCTCAACCACGTGTCTTTTCGCTACGCCCCCGAGGGCCCCCCCATCCTGGACGACGTGTCGCTGACCCTGCGGCCGGGTGAGTTCGTGGCCCTGGTCGGCCCCTCCGGGTCGGGAAAATCCACCCTGCTGCGCCTGCTGTTGGGTTTCGACCAGCCCGAGCAGGGCACCGTCTACTACGATCAATTCGATCTGGCCGCGGTGGACGTAACCGAGGTGCGCCGCCAGATCGGGGTGGTCCTGCAGAACGCCACCGTGATGACCGGCGACATCTTCTCCAACATCGTCGGCTCGGCCCCCCTGGGCCAGGACGCGGCCTGGGAGGCGGCGGCCATGGCTGGCTTGGACGAGGACATCAGGAACATGCCCATGGGCATGCACACCGTGGTCAGCGAGGGGGGCAGCACCCTCTCCGGCGGGCAGCGGCAGCGGCTGCTCATAGCCCGCGCTTTGGTGCGCAAGCCCCGGATCATCATCTTCGACGAGGCCACCAGTGCCTTGGACAACCGCACCCAGGCGCTGGTGAGCCGAAGCCTGGAGGGCCTCAAGGCCACACGTCTGGTCATCGCCCATCGCCTCAGCACCATAGTCAACGCCGACCGCATCCTGGTCCTGGAGCGGGGACGCATACGCGAGGAAGGCACCTACTCCCAGCTGATGGCGGGCGGAGGAATTTTCGCCGAACTGGCTAAGCGCCAACTGGCCTGAAAAGGACCGGGAGGGAGATGAGCCCCTGCGTCCGGAACTAAAGGGCACCGCCTGGTTCCTGGGACTGACCTTTGCCGGCAGCTGGCTGCTGGCCTTGGTGATATGGCTGGAGGGATACGGGCTCAAGTCGCCGGCCGGCATAGGCCTGTCCATCGCCTACATGTTCATGCCCGCCACCATGGCCGTCGTTACCCAGAAGGCCGTTCTGAAAAGCCCCCTGCGAGGTTCGCTGGGGTTGCGCCTGCGTCCCAACCGCTGGTTCCTGGTCGCCTGGCTGCTGCCCGCGCTCCTGATCCTCGCCACCTGGCTGGCCGGCCTCCTGGTCCCGGGGGTGGGGCTGGTCCTGGGCCGGGCGGAGATGATCGCCCATATCACCCCCCCAAATGCGTCCCCGGAGGCGTTGCGCAGCCTGGTGCCCGTGCACCCCCTGCTGATCATTTTTCTTAAGGGGCTTTTCGCCGGCGGCACGATCAACTTGCTGGCGGCCCTGGGCGAGGAGGTGGGTTGGCGCGGGTTTCTGCTGCGGGAGCTGGGCTTTCTCGGCTTCCGCCGCGCGTCTCTGACCATAGGCGTCGTCTGGGGCCTTTGGCATGCCCCGTTGATCCTGCAAGGCCTAAACTACCCGCAGCACCCCGTGGCCGGGGTCTTCATGATGGTGGCGATGACCACCCTGGCCACCCCCCTGATGGTCCGCCTCAGGCTCAAGTCTGGGTCGGTGCTGGCCCCCGCCCTTTTCCACGGCGTCGTCAACGCCTTTTACGACCTGCCTCGGATTCTCTCCACCGGCGGCAGCGACCTTGTCCTCGGCCTGGGGGGCGGCGCCGGGCTGGCGGTTCTGGCCGTGATATGCGCCTTGTCGCTCTGGCCACGGGGCTGTCAATCAACGTTGTGATCCCCCTTGGTGTTTGTGGACAAGCGATCAAACGGCCAACCTGATGATCGCCCGCTCCTCGGGGCGGCAAGGTCGCTACCGAGAGGGCCATGGCGTTAAACCAGTCCCGGCGCGAATCGCGTGGCAAGCGCGGACGGGCGGCCCGGGGCTTCCAAACAAGCGTTTGCCAAAAGCGGCCCCTCCAGAACGAAGAGGCGGATCATCGCCGAGGTGGCGAACCGGGCCGGCGGACCCACAAAAAGCCGCCAAGATCATCCATGATCATCTATAGCATGGAGTCCTGGCCCATGCCTCTTGCGCGGTCGCCTCCCGGCGGTGCCCCCTCCCTTGCCGGTGAGGCGGTTGGTTGGCGGCAAGGCCGTGGCGGTCCCGGTCTCACCGGAGTCAACCAAGCCTGGCTGGCATGTCCTGGCCCTTGGCTCAACCAAATCTGTGGATCAAGTTATGATCTTGGGAACGGGATTTTGGTTGAAAGCCTTCAGGCGGAAAAGATGCTTCAATAGTAAGGCCCTGAACGGTATCCTGATCTCGTCAGACCGTGAGGGAAGGATTTTGGCCCCAGAACGGCGTATGGCCCATTTCGCGTTTGGAGATGCAGAAACTCTCCGCCGGCATGGACTGGAAGAGCCCCTGCGGAGCGTGGGTGACCTGACGTTAGAGTTCGCCGAAGCCTTCCACGGCCAGGGCCTGGCTCATCCGGCCGGCCTCTGGCAGGACCAGGGCAAATACGGCCAGGCTTTCCAGGAAATGTTGGCCAAGGCCGCGGCGCTGGGGCCTGACGCCGCCCGTGAGGGCCCCAGCGGGGCGGATCACTCCACGGCAGGGGCCCTTTGGGCCTCTCGGCGGCTCGGAGACCTTGGCACCCTGCTGGCCTTCGCCGTCGCCGGCCACCACCCCGGCTTGCCGGACTTCAGCGACGCCAACGGGTCCCCCGTCTTGCCTTCAGGCCCTTCTGCGACGGAAAGACCCCTCCGCGCACCCTCGTTTTGTGGTCACGTTGATCACGAGGTTCAACGTAGGCTGGCGCTGTCATTGCTTGAATGGTACTTAGGATAGAATATGGCAGTTGACCCCCAGGGCCTTCAGCAGACAATTATTTAACAGCACGTCATCCCCCGCGACCGCTTTTTTCAAAAACGGGTATCCCAACCCCCTCGAAAGGAGCGACCATGCTCATAGCCACGGCGGCGCAGATGCGCGAGGCGGACCGACGGACCATCGAGGAGGTGGGCCTGCCGGGCATCGTGCTCATGGAGAACGCGGCCCAGGGCGCGGCGCGGGTGCTCATGGAGGCGGTGGGCGAGGCCGAGGGCCTCGACCTGGCCGCCTTCTGCGGCCGGGGCAACAACGGTGGCGACGGCCTGGCCATCTGCCGCATCCTGGCCGGCCGCGGCGCGGTCTGCACGGCCTACCTCTTTTGCCGGGGCGAGCAGGTCGAGGGCGACGCGCGCACCAACCTGGAGGTGGCCAAGGCCTGCGGGGTGGAGGTGGTGGAGATTGCCGACGAGGCGGCCTTCGACCGCCACCTGGGGGCCATGGCCGGCCATGATTTCTACCTGGACGCGCTCCTGGGCACCGGGCTCAACTCGCCGGTGCGAGGGCTCTACGCCAGGGCCATCGAGCTTATAAACGACCTGGGCCGGCCGGTGCTGGCGGTCGACATCCCCAGCGGGCTCTGCGCCGACACGGGAGTCCCCCTGGGCAAGGCGGTGCGGGCGGACCTGACCGCCACCTTCGGCCTGATGAAGGCGGGCCTGGTCCTGGAACCGGGCGAATACGTGGGTGAGCTGTCCGTGGTGGAGATCGGCATCCCGCCGGCGGTCGTCGATGGGCTGGGAATCGATTGCCGGCTGCTCACCGCCGATCAGGCTGCGGCCTGCCTGAACGAACGCGGTCTCGGCGCGCACAAGGGCAGCTTCGGGCATCTGCTCACGGTGGGCGGCTCGGTGGGCTTTTCCGGCGCGGCCTGTCTGATGGCCATGGCCGGGGTGCGGGCCGGGGCGGGCCTGGTGACGGCGGCCCTGCCCGAGGGCTTGAACGCCGTGGCCGAGATGAAACTCACGGCGGCCATGACCCAGCCGCTGCCCCAGACCAGCGAGGGCGCCCTCTCCTTGAAGGCCCTGCCGGTGCTCCTGGAGCTGGCCGGGCGGCGCTCGGCCCTGGCCATCGGCCCTGGCCTGGGTCAGGCCGAGGAAACCAGGGCGCTGGCGCGCGGGCTGCTGGCCAAGCAGACCGCGCCGGTGGTGGTGGACGCCGACGGCTTGAACGCCCTGGCTGGGAACCTCACGCCAAAGGTCATCGCCGCCGGCGAGGCGGTGATCACCCCCCACCCCGGCGAGGCGGCCCGGCTCCTGGGCTGCCCCGTGGCCGAGGTGCAGGCCGACCGCCTGGCCGCCGTCCGCCGCCTGGCCGAGTCGTCCGGAACGGTGGCCGTGCTCAAGGGAGCGCGCACGGTGGTGGCCTCGCCGGTGGGCGCGGCCTGGATCAACCCCACCGGCAACCAGCTCCTGGCCAGCGGCGGCAGCGGCGACGTGCTCACCGGCCTGATCGGGGGCCTGCTGGCCCAGGGGTTGACCGCCCTGGAGGCGGCTCTGGCCGGAGTATACCTCCACGGCCTGGCCGCCGACTTGGCCGCCGCCGACTATGGTTTGCGGGGCCTGGCCGCCGAGGAGCTGCTGGACTACCTGCCGCCAGCCTTCGCCGCCCTGGAAACGGACCAGGAGGAGGAAGAGCAATGAGCGCCTTCGCCCGGAGGGACCGGAAATGACACACCCTCCTGACCCGGCGCGGGAGCGGCTGGAAATGCTGCTCGCCTCCGAGGCCAACACCATGGCCCTGGGCCGAGCCCTGGGCGGCCTGCTGGGGCCGGGCGACGTGGTGCTGCTCACGGGAGAGTTGGGCGCGGGCAAGACGGTGTTCGCCCGTGGGCTGGCAAGAGGGCTGGGAGTGGACAACGCCTACGCCATTGTGAGCCCGACCTTCACCCTGCTCAACGTCTATCCCGGCCGGGTGGATTTCTTCCACGCCGACCTCTACCGCCTGGACGCCGAGGCCGCGGCCGAGCTGGAGATGCTGGAGGAGGCGGCCGGCGGGGTGCTGGCGGTGGAGTGGCCGGAGATGGCCGGCGAGGTCTGGCCGGAGGAGGCGCTCCGGGTAAGCCTTGCTCCCGAGGGCGAGGTCTCCCGCTGGGCGCGCATGACCGGACCGGCGCGGATTCTGGATCGCCTGCGCCGGGCCTTCAACCCTTAACCCTGGAGAACCAGCGCATGGCTCTCATTGTGCAGAAATACGGCGGCACCTCGGTGGGCACCATTGAGCGCATCAAGAACGTCGCCGCCAAGGTCAAGTCCTACGTGGACCAGGGCCACCACATGGTGGTGGTGCTCTCGGCCATGGCCGGAGTCACCAATTCGTTGATCGAGCTGGCGCACCAGATCAGCCCCGATCCCGACCCCCGCGAGTTGGATGTGCTCATGGCCACCGGCGAGCAGCAGTCGGTGGCCCTGTTCGGCATGGCCGCCCGCGACCTGGGCATGACCGCCCGCTCGCTGCTGGGCTTCCAGGCCGCCATCCTCACTGACCGCATGTTCGGCCGGGCGCGCATAAACCACATCGCCACCGAGCGCATCCGCGATCTCCTGACCAGGGGCCGGGTGGTGGTGGTGGCCGGCTTCCAGGGCGTGGACGAGGATACCGGCGACGTGACCACCCTTGGCCGGGGCGGCAGCGACACCTCGGCCGTGGCCTTGGCGGGGGCATTGAACGCCGAGGTGTGCGAGATTTACACCGACGTGGAGGGCGTGTTCACCACCGACCCCAACGTGGTGCCAGCCGCGCGCAAGCTCAAGCAGATCTGCTACGAGGAGATGCTGGAAATGGCCTCCCTGGGGGCCAAGGTGCTTGATATCCGCTCCGTGGCCCTGGCCGCGAAATTCGGGGTCAAGGTCCACGTTCGCTCCACCTTTACCGACCGGGAGGGCACCATGGTGGTCCCCGAGACCCACATCGACGAAAAGCTTATGGTCAGCGGCGTGGCTTACAACAAGAATGAGGCCCGCATCAAGGTTTTGGGCGTGCCCGACCAGCCCGGCGTGGCCATGAAGCTCTTCACCCCCATCAGCCAAGCCGGCATCGTCATCGATGTCATCATCCAGAACACCAGCGCCGATGGCGCCACCGATCTGACCTTCACCGTGCCCAAGACCGACTTCGACCGCGCCATGGGCCTGATCAAGGAGATTGCTCCCCAAATCGGGGCCAGGGACGTCAAGGGCGACACCAACATCGCCAAAGTCTCCATCATCGGCATCGGCATGCGCAACCACGCCGGAGTGGCCACCAAGATGTTCACCACGCTGGCCCGCGAGAACATCAACATCCAGATGATCAACACCAGCGAGATCAAGATATCCTGCGTCATCGATGAGAAATACACCGAGCTGGCCGTGCGGGCCCTGCACGACGCCTTCGGCCTGGCCGAGGAGTCAGCGCCCGCCGCCGAGGAGGTGGCGTAAGAACAAAGAGTTGGGAAGCCCTTTAGACAACAGGAGGCTCTTTTTAAAAACCGGTCGGATGCGGCACCCAAAGCCTTTTAAAATAATATGGTTACGCGAGCACCTCAAAGCGTGCCCCCGGTTTTTATCCCGTGCCGCCGGTGAAGTGGGTTCCCCAAAGACTGACATCGCTAGACTGACGCCAATAAGCGATCAAAGCCATTCATGGCTTTGATCGCCGATCGGCAGGGCAAAGGCGTGGTTCGACCTCACAAAGCAAGCTTTGTGGGAACCCCCGGTTTTGCCTTGCCTCGTGAGCGCTGGCGCGCTCGACGGGCCATCCCCCGGGGTCCCCAGCCAACTCGTGGACTGGGGTGGATACACGGCCCGCATGCCCAAAAGCGTTAAAGGTTGGCCTTTGAACGCTTATTGGCATGGTTGCTTGGGTATCAGGCGCCGGGAGTTCGCTTGAACCGGAGGTCATGCCCCATGGCGCGCACCGACGTGCATCCCCAACACCAATTCCAGCCATGGCAGGTTTGGCCAGGGGCCTATGACACGCCAGGCCTCGGCGAGTTTCTTCCCTGCGGGCCGGTCCCGGCTTGGGGTTTGGATCGCTCCACGCCCATAGCATCCATGGGTTCCTGCTTTGCCCGCGAGATCAAGCAGGTGCTGTTGGAGCGCGGGTTTAATTACGTGGCCGAGGAGACCCATCACCCCGCGGCCAAGCACGCCAGCGCTGCCTGGGAGCGGCTGTATAACGTCTTTTCCATGCGCCAGGTGTTTGAATACACGTTTGGCGACTGGCGTCCGCAGCCTCGCTGGTGGGTGGCCCCGCGCAGCGGGATCATCCAGGACCCCTATAGACGCGTGGTGCTCTACGACTCCCTGGAGCAGGCCGAGGCCGATTTCGCCAGACACCGCCAACACTCCCGGCGGGCGTTGGAACGAGCCAAGGTGTTGATCCTCACCTTGGGCATGACGGAAATTTGGCAGGACCATCAGGAAGGGGCGGTGATATGCCTGCCTGCCGGCCCCTATGTCAACGAGGGAGGGGACCTGGACCGCTATCGCTTCCGGGTCAGCCGCTACCAGGAAAACCTGGACAACCTGGAGCGCATCCACGAACTGCTGGCCTTGCACAACCCCGATTGCCGATTGGTGGTCACGGTGTCGCCGGTGCACCTGTGGGCCACATTCCGCGAGGACGCCGACGTAGTCAGCGCCAGCTGCAACTCCAAGTCCACCCTGCGGGCGGTGGCCGATGAATTCGCTTGCCGGCATGCCAACGTCAGCTATTTCCCCTCCTATGAGATCGCCACGGTCCTTTGTCCGCTCCTGGGCCGGCCGGCCTACAGCGGGGGCCGCGAAAACTTCCACGTCAACCGGGCCGCGGTGGAGCTTATCATGGACAACTTTTTCGCCAGATATGGCCGGGATCCCCTGCCGCCGGAGACTGGCCAGCCCTCGTCCTGGGTTCCCAGCGGTCGACCTCGCCTCCTGGACCGCGAATGACGACGCCTTCCTTCCCTGGGGAGGCGGCCAACTCCACGGCTTGATAACCTTTTTGAGGAGCCAAGAGCCAGAGGGCGCGCAGGGGCAAGGCTCCGTGAACCCGCAACCGCCAATGTGGAGAGGGCGTGTCTTGTCCATCCAGGCAGACCCAGCCTCTGGGTGTCCGGCGCCGGCCCACGGCCAGATCGAAGTCAGAGTCGGCGGAGGCGTAAAGCAGACGCAGCTCGAAGCCGTCGCCGGCCCTGATGGCGCGGGCCCGACGCAGCCAGCGCCAGCGCCCGGGAAACAGCTGCCAACCCACCTGCAAGAGGTGCTCGCCATCCAAGCCCCAGGCCTGATCCCACACCAGCCAATAGCGGCCCCGCACCCATGACACCTGGCGGCTTACCATGGCTCCCGCGGCGGCGGTCCCTTGCGCCATGGCCAGCAGCTCTCCCGGACGGCGCTCCAAACGAGTGAGGGCCGGGTCAGGGCGTACGCCTTGGCCGTCCAACAGGGGCTGGCTGTGGGCGGCGGCTCGCCGGTACATGGCAGTCAGCGGTCCCGGCGCATAGGCGCTGATGCCTGGGTCCACCACGCGAGGGGTGGAAGCGAAAACCTCCAGGGCCAGCCCATCTTCGTGGGCGTGGGCCAGGCCAGGAGGGCCGGCGCGCAACAGCAGCCAGTGCTCCGCATCCGGCCGATCGCCGCGCAACACCACCAGGCCCGCTTGCCTCAAGCGCCTGGGGCCGGGGCTGGGCGGAGCCCCCCGGCGTCCGTGGCTGCCCAGCCAGAGCCAGGCGGGCCGATCCAGGTCATTGCCCAGGTCCTGGCCGGCCCAGGCGAAGAGTGCCGAGTAATCGCCATTGACGCCGCCCGAGTCGTTCAGCGCCGGCCAGGAGAAATCGGGTCTGACCAGGGCGGCCAGGTAATCCAGCCCTCGGATCAAGGCCGACTCCGCCGGCCGGGGCCAGGGCCACGATTTGGCCAGGCAGGCCCGTCGGGTTTGCAGCAGGGCCTGCAGACAAAGCGCCTGATAGAGGGGAGACAGCTCGCAGTGCGAGCCGTCGGAGTTGAATTGCCGCCGGCAATGGAAGGCCAATCTGCGCAGGCCCAAGCCGCGCCAGGCCCCGGCCTCGGCTAACTCGGTCCACTCCAGGCCGGCCAGGGCCAGGGCCGCGGCCTCGATCAGGGACCAGTTGTTGGGATGGCCTTGATGATCAACGAGGTGCCTGGCGTGTTCCCACAGCGAACGCCGCATGAGGCCCCGTAATTCAGGCCCCAGGTCCCCCCAGGCCAGCTCTCGTATCCACAGCCACTCCAGCACCCGCCAGGCCGCGGAAAGCGTTTCCCAGGCCGGGCCGGCGCCGCCGTTGCCGGGCGCCGGCACGGGGTGCTTATGGATCCAATCCCTGAGCAGCCGGCGCAGCCCGCGCAGATGTTCGCGCCGTCCGGACTCGGCCCAGGCCTGGGCCAAGGTGCGCAGATCGTGGTGACGGTGCAGGAAATGACGCCATTCCAGGGCTTGCCGGGGATCGGCCTCCCAATCCCAAGGCCAGCCGATGCGCTCCCCCAAGACCTGGCCGGCCAGCAACTCGTCCGCTGACGACCTGGGAAGCATATGCGGCGGCGGCACCCGTAGCCCAGGATGATCCAGGCCATGTTGAGCGCGGACGGGTTCCGCGCCGGGCAGCAGCAGGTCGGCCAGTCCGGAAGGCGAGAGGCGGGGCCCTCTGGGCGTGCTCAACTTCCACCCCCAAAGCTCGCCCAGGTGAATGGCGGCTTGACCCGGTTGGCCGCCCTTTTCCTTGGCCACCACCAGCTCCAGTGACTTGACCCTGGACCAGAGGCCCGCCGGACCGTAGGTTCCGAAGTCGCGCCGGGCGAAGACGAGGATGGTGGTTCGGCCCGGCGGGAGTAGGGCCCTTCCCCCGGAAAAAGCCATGGGAACGCTGCCCGGCGCTCCGTGCCACAAGTACAGGCCGGCCAGCAGGGCCTCCTCGCCGAGGTTGCGGGCGGACAAGGCCAGGCAGTCCCAGCCCTCCAGGCTGGGGGCGGGCAGGCGCAGGCGCAAGGGCGCAGGTCCCCGGGCTTCCTCCCCTTCCCGCGCCGTATCGCCCAGGCCCCGCCAACGGCGAGGCTTGGCCAGTTGACGGCAGTCGGTCAGCCGGTCAGGACGAAAGCGCGATGCGGGCAGGCCGGGATCATTCATGGCTGGAAACGCCCCGGCAAGGGCAGGCCCCGGTCGGGGTCCGCATAGCCTAGGCCTGTGATCTCCAACCTCGGACCCAGGTCGATCAACAAGGGATTGGCATTGGGCAGACGGAAGACGGGCAGGCCGGGACCGGCCAGAAGCCTGGCTAGACCCCACAGGCAGACTCCGTGCCCGACCACCAGGACCCGTTCGCCCCGGTTCAGGCGGGGGCGCAGGTCCGTTTCCCAAAAAGGCCGCAGGCGATCCAAGACCTGCCGCAAGGATTCTCCGGCGGGCAGGTCCGCAGCCGGCAGGCGGGCGTAGCGGGGGTCATGGGCGGGGTGGCGCGGATCGCCTTGATCCAGCAGGGGCGGTGGGGAGTCCATATCGTCGCGCCAGGCCTCCACGGCGGCGACCCCGAAATGCTCCCGGGCTTCGGCCTTGGCCATGCCTTCCAGGGCCCCGCAGTGCCGCTCGTTCAACCGCCAGCTGGCCGCATGGGGCAGCCAGGGACGGTCCATGCCCCGCAGTGCCAACCAAAGGGTGTGCAGCGCGCGGTTCAGCCAGGAGCTGAAGGCCATGTCCAGCTCCAGGCCGGCCGAGGCCACGAGCCGCCCCGCCGCTAGGGCCTGCCGGCGTCCCAAGGGGCTCAATTCCACATCCCGCCAGCCGGCGTAGCGGCTCTGCTGGTTGAACAGGCTCTCCCCATGGCGCAGCAGGAGCAGTTGGGTCATGGCCCGGCGCGCCGCTCGCGGGCAGCCAGCCAGGTCTCCAGGTCCTCGACCATCCTGCCGCCCACGGCATACTTATCGATGTCGTCACGGCCCGGGCCGGGCCGGAGACCTCCGGCCCGGCCAAGCAGGCCGGCCGCTCCGCCGGAGACAATTTCCTGTTCTTTGGCCACCAGGATGTGTTCCCGCGGCAGGCTTCGGCAGCGCCTCTCCTGCTCCCCGCTGGGGTGCCGCTCCGGCACCACCAAGGCCGGCGCGCCGGTCATCAGCAACTCGGTGATGGCATTGTAGCCCGCCCGGCAGACCACCAAATCGGCGGCCGCAACCGCCTCCACCAGATAGGGGACGAAGTTGACAGCCGTCGCGCCGGCCTGCCGTGCGATATCCCTGAGAGCGGTCACGGCCTCGGGCTCCAGATAGGGGTCCAGGACCATCACCGCTCCGCGGCCGTCCAGGCCGGCGGCAGGCAGGGCGGAAAGCAGGCTCCGGGCCATGTCCAGCACGGGACCGCCCCTGCCCAGGCTGATCAAAACCAGGCCCCTTTCCTCTAGGCCAAAGCGGGCCAGCACCTCCCGGCGCGAAGGAAGCTCGCCGCGCAGGCGGCTGGCCACCGGCCCCAGGTAGCGCAGGCGGTTGCCGATAGCCTCCGCTTGGGCGCTTTCCGCCGGGGCCAGGTCATGCTCGGGATGGTTCAGGACATAGAGGAAATCGTAGGCCTCGAGTAAGTTTTCCAAGGAGAGGGCCTGCGCCGTGGGCCAGGGCGGCTGATAGGGCTGGCCGCGGCCTATATGCACCAGGGCGTAGTCTCGGGATCGTCGGGAATCGGGCCCCAGACCCAGCAGGGGCAACGCCTCGTCCTGCAAACCGGCCGGATAATGCTCTACCATCACCGCGTCCGGACAAAAGCCGTCCACCGCCGAGCTGATCAACCGCCGCCGGAGCTTCACCAGGTCCGAAACCGACAGGCTGGTCAGTAAACGAGGCCGCAAAACCCGCTGCCCCAGCTCCAGGTCCTGGCGCAGGCCCGGCAGCCTGAGCACCTCCACCCGTTCGGTCAAAAAGACCTGGGGCAAGGCAGAGCCGGTGATTACCAGGAAATCCAGATCAGGGCGATGCCGCCGCATGCCGTCGATGACCGCCAGACAGCGGATGACATGGCCCAGACCGATGGAATTGTGGGTGTAGAGCAGAACCCGGCGCAAGCGGTGGGACTGCCCTTGATAAGCTGGGGCTTGGGAAGGCCCGGTCATAAGTCATCCCCGGGGCGAGGGTTTCATCACCGCGTCTCGCTTTGAAAAAAACGGAGCACCGGCGAGCGTCGTCGAATTTATTGCTATTATAGTACCCGCCGAAAGCCGAAAGCCATGACAAGCGATAAACCACCATGGGACGCCCGGGCAGGTAAATGAGAGACTTCTGGCAACGCACCCTCAACGTCTATCCTTCGGAAAGACGCCCGTTGCTGCGCTTTGCCATAGTGTTCTTCGGCCTGTTCCTGGCCGTGGCCTTGTGGCGTAACTACGTAGACAGCTCCTTCATCAAGCGCTACGGCGTGCATGAGATGCCCCTCATGCTGCTGTTGAACGGCCTCTTGACCCTCGTCATGCTGGGCTGGCTGGAGCGCCTGGGCCGCCGCTGGAACGATGCGCGCCTGCTCGCGGGATTCGTTATTTTTTACGCTCTGGCCGTGCTGGCCATCTACTACCTGGTGGGCCGAGGGGTGACCGCGTCCTACGCGATTCTCTTTCAGCTTCTATACCTGCAGGACTCGGTGCTCTTGGTCTACCTTTGGAACATCGCCTCGGAGCGATTCGATACCCGGCAAGGCCGGCGTCTGTTCCCGCTCTGCACGGCGGCCCAGGTGTTGGGCACCACCCTGGGCAATTTTCTCACTCCTACCCTGCGGCGGCTGCCCGACCCCGACCTGAGCCTGCCCCTTTTCGGCCTACTGTGGTTGGGGCTGGGCATCTATCTGAGCAGCGGGGCCTTGGGCCGGGTCCAGGCCGCGCAGGCTTCCCGGGAACCAGACGCCGCCATCGGTTGGTCCCGTATCCCCGAGCTGGTGAAAACCTACCCGGTGGTGCGGTTCCTGCTGGTTCTGGGCCTTCTGCCCAATCTGCTGCTGCCCATATTCAGCTATCTGTTCAACGTCATTTGCAACCAGGCATTCGCCAGCGAGGCCACCCTGACATCCTTCCTGGGCCTGTTTCGGGGCGGCATGAGCCTGGTCATATTCTTGATGCTGTTCATGGCCAGCCGGCTATACAAGCGGATGGGGCTCTCCACGGCCAGCCTGGTGCAACCCGTCTGCTTCAGTCTGGTCTTCGCCGGCCTGGGGCTGGCCTTCAACATCTACCTGGCCGCAGCCGGGCAGTTCTTCCTGCGCCTGGCGCAGCAGGCCATCGCCGGACCGGTGAACAAGGTGCTTTTCGGCTTGGTTCCCCGGCAGGCGGTCGGTTGGTGTCGGGTCTTCGTCAGGGGCACTGTGGTCAAGTTCGGTGTCATCCTGGGCTCGCTTTTGATGCTGCTTTTGGGGGGCGCGCCTCTGCGCCTGCTGGTTGTGGTGGCCTTTGCCCTGTCGCTCTGGTGGCTGGCGGAAACCTGGCGTTTTCATCGCCGCTATTACCGCAGCCTCAAGCAGGTCATCGCTGCCGGCCTGCCCGACTACGACCGTTTGCAGCCGGCCAGCGTGGGCTACCATTTGGTCTTTCCAGTGGACATGGAGCGGTTCGGGCCGGACTCCCGCGAGCAAGAAACCTTGATTCTGGAACCCGCCGAGGCCCTGCCCCTGCTGGATGACCCGGAAATGGAGACGCGGGTTCAAGCCGCCCTGGCCTTGGCGCGTTCTCCAGATGTACGCGCGATTCACCGGCTGGTCATCATGCTCGACGACCAGGAGGCCGTGCGCCGGGCCGCCATAGAGGCCCTGGTCGCCACGGGGCCTTCCGCCCAGCCCTACCTGGTCGGAGCCCTTATTTCCTCCGGCCACCGTGTGCAACGGGGAATCCTCGAGGTACTGCGCCGGGCGGGCCTGCAGGGCTTCGACCTTCTGCCTTTCGTGGGCCGGCAGGCCCTGGACCTTTACGACCGCCTGGCCGCCCTGGAGACCCTTTCCCGGCAAACATCGTCGGTGGGCCTGGATTTGCTGGCCACCCATCTGCGGCAAGCCAACGAGCAGACCCTGGACCTCGTCTTCCAGGCCCTTTGGGTGAAGCATGCCGACATGAGGCTTATGTATTCGGCTCTGCGCTCCGCCCAGGCCGCCGCGGTGGTGGAGCTGGTGGAATCCGCGCTCAGCCCCGAGCTGACCCGCTATCTGGTACCCCTCATCGACACCATTCCACTTTCGGCCAAAGTCGAGAGAGGCAGGCGGCTGTTGCCCGTGCAGCGCCCGGCCGGGATGGTGGAGGCGCTCAACCAACTGGCCCATTCCGCCGATACCTTGACGCGGATGCTGGCCGTCTACGCCATGGGCGAACAACGCCCAGGGCAGCATTGGCTGCCCACCGCGGCGGCCCTGCTCTTCGACGAAGACGCTGGCGTGCGCGATGCCGCCACCTTCACCGCGCAACGCTGCGCGGGCCGCGAAGCAATTCGACCGGAGGCCATAGTGCGGATGGAACAGCTCAAGAGATTTGAAATATTCGCGGGGCTGAGCCTGGGTGAGATCATGGCCGTGGCCCAACTGGCCACCAAGGCCACCCTGACCGCCGGCCAGACGCTGCTGGGTCCCGATCTACCCGCGGCCGACCTTTACCTGATCATGGCGGGCCGAGTGGGCTTGTTTCGCGGAGCGGTTGACGAGGGCCGGCTGCCAGTGGGCGAGCTGAAGGCAGGCGATATCCTGGGTGCGGTGGAGCTGTTCGCCCCCGGCCCCGGGAGGCTCGCCGCCTTGGTGCTGGAGCCGGGCGAGGCCTTGGTGATCAGCGCCAGCCACCTGGAAGAAGCCATGCTCCTTTATCCGCAGATAGCCGTTAATTGTTGCCGTCACCTGGCCGCGCGTCTACAGGCCGCCGGCCTTGGACAGGCATGAAAGTCGCGTTGCTATTCCCCCATGACCCCCGCGTCCGGTCGCCGGGCATAGACTTGGTCCGCTTGCTGGCCCTGGCCTCCGGCCTTCGCGCGCGGGGGGTAGAGGCCGACATTGTCGCTCCGGTGGTGCGCGCCGGCCACCTCGAGGGTCTGCCGGTGCTGCCGCTTGAGGCTCTCCAGGGCCGCCGCGCCTATGATCTGGTAAAGACCTGTTACCACCAGTCCATCTTTTTGGCCGAAGGGTTCGAGGGACCGTTGGTCGCGCGCCTGGTCAGGGTGGTCGACGAGCGCCACCCGGCCCGCGACCAAGGTCAGCGCGATAATCTACTGCGGGCGCAGCTGGCCATCAGCCGCCGCGCCCAGGCAGTGACCTTCAACAACCGCGAGAACCGGGAGCGATGGAGCCTTCTGTATGGCCGGGGGCTGCCCTGCGCGATCGCTCCCACCGGCTGCCCCGCCAGACTGCCCGCCCTGGGCCCCAACCCTTTCGACCGTCGACGGCCGGCGGTGATCTACGCGGGCTCCTTGGCCAGTTCGCGCCAAGTGACGATGCTCAACCGGGTGGCCCGGGCCTTGGAGGGCCAGGCCCAGGTTCATTTGTTGGGGCGCAACAAAAGCGGCCTCTATGGCCGCCGCCGGCGGGTGTCGGCGCTGGTGAAGGACCACGGCGAAAAGCCGCCAAGGGAAGTCTGGACCTACCTGCGCTGGGCCGCCGCCGGTCTGGCCCTGGCCGCGGGTCCCGAGCCCTTCGATAATGACAGCTCCAAGGTGACGCACTACCTGCGGGCCGGCCTGCCGGTGGCTTGCGAGGCGCCTATCCTGCAGGGTCCCCTGACCCAGCGCTTGGGCATGGGACGGATAACCCCCTACAACGACACGGCCGGCCTGGCCGAAGCCTTGGGCGAACTCCTGGTCAACCCGCCCGGCCCGGCACGGGTTCGCTCGGCCAGGACCTACATGGCCCGGCATCATGGCTGGGGCGATACCGTTCAGACCTATATCGGGTTGTTCGAGGGCTTGCTGGGAGAAAGGCAGCGGCCTTGAGGAAGCGGTTGCTGCTCATGGAGCCTCCCTTCTACCGCCTCATGGAAAGCGGCTACGGCCTGACCCGCTTTCCCCTGGGCCTGGGCTATCTGGCCGCGGCGGCGAGCCAGGCCACGGCCTGGGAGGTGAGGGTTTTCAACGGCGACTTCGTTCCCCGGGCCGCGCCCTTCCGGGTGACCTATCTCACCGGAGAGGGTTTCCAGAGATACCGGGAGAACCTGTTGTACACCGAGGCCGCTCCCTGGCGGGAGGCCGGGCAGGCGCTGGCATCCCTGCGGCCCGGCGTGGTGGGGATTTCGCTCAAGTCGCCTACCCTGGCCGCCGGGCTGGCCTTGGCTCGGTTGGCCAAGGCAATGGACCCCGAGGTGCTGGTGGTGGCGGGCGGCCCCCATGTCACCGCCGTGGGCCCGGCGGTGCTGGAACACCCGGAGCTGGACCTGGCCGTGCTGGGCGAGGGCGAGGTTTCCCTGGTGGAATTGCTGCGGGCCCTGGAGCAAGGCGGCGACGTTGCACTGGTACCGGGCCTGGCCTTGCGCCGGGGCAGGATTCCCACGGCAACCGCGGCGCGGCCGCCTCTGCCCGACCTGGATGTGCTGCCCTGGCCGCGTCCGATTGCCCAAGGAGCGCTATGGGATCAGGATCGCTATCCCCCGGCGGCCTTCAAAGGGCTGCTGGCCAGCCGGGGCTGCCCGCGGCGCTGCTTTTATTGCGGCTCCCGCAGCATCTGGGGGCGGGTGCGCCGCCGCCGGCCGGAGGCGGTGGCCGCCGAGGCCGCTGACCTGCTGAAACGGGGCCTGGGCACGCTCCACTTCGAGGACGACACCTTTGGCGTGGACGGCGCCTATCTGGGCCAGCTCTGCCAAGGACTGGCCCGGCGCTGTCCGGGCCTGGCCTTCACCTGCGAGACGCACGTCAGCCTTATAACCCTCCCGGCTCTGGAGCTGCTCCAGGAGGCCGGTTGCGTGGGCATTCAGCTGGGCATCGAGTCCGGCAGCGACCGCACGCTGCGGGCCATGCGCAAAGGGTTTTCGATCGAACAGGCCTTGGCGGCCTGCCGGCTCGTCACCCGGCGCGGGCTGCGCCTGGAGTGCTTCTTCATGGTGGGCCTGCCCCAGGAGGACGAGACCAGCCTGCGCCAGACCTTGGAGGTGATCAAGGCCATCGACTGCGACAAGGTGATCTACAGCATCTTCACTCCCTATCCGGGTACCGAGGCATTTGCCTACTGCCAGGAGCATGGGCTCATAGGCGTGGACTTCGACCCCTCGCGGCACAATCACCAGAGCCCGGCCAACTGCTTTTGCCGGCATATCGCGCCAAAACGCTTCCGTCAGCTGGCCGGGCAGGTGGAAAAGGCGGTGGAGTTCAGGAACGCGGCCCGCCGCGCCGGCATGGACGAGCCGACACCATGAGGCACCATCCCAGGCGGTGCAGGGGCTGGCGCCATCCCAGCAGCCGGTCCAGCCCGGTCAGGAATTCCAGGCGCAGATAACGGCCTTTCCCTCGGGGCAGTTTGTGGGGCACGAGATAGGAGGAACGCCAGTCTACGGCCTCCAGTCCGGCCCGCGCCAGAAGCGAGGCCAGTCCGGGCGGGGTGTAGAAACGCAGGTGGGTGGGATCCCATCCCATCCAGTGGCGGCGGCCCCGGAGACGCCGCTGCGCGAAGCCCTCGATCAGGTAATTCAGGGACCAGGCGTTCTGGGTGCTTATCACCAGTCGGCCCTGGGGGTGCAGGCAGCGCGCGGCCCCTTGCAACAGAGTCAGATCGTCGGGCAGGTGCTCGATGACGTCCTTGAGCAGGATCACGTCGAAGCTGGCGACGGCGGAGAAGGACAGGTCGCGGGAGCACACCAGCAGGCGTTCCACCTCCGGCCGCAGGCCGCGCAGCAGCAGGGCGGCGGCGGCCAAGGCCGTGGCCTGGCTGTCCACGCCCACGATACGCCGCGCCCCGGCCCCGGCGGCGTAGGCCAGGAATTGGCCCGGCCCGCAGCCGTAGTCCAAAAGGCTTTTGCCGGAGAGGTCGCCCAACAGTTCGCGTATAAATTGGTTCTTCAGGCGGCTGTAGGCCTTGCTCTGTTGCTGGGCATGGGCCTCGAGCACCTGGCGCGGGTCGCCATGACGCAGCCAATGCCACGGGGGATAGCAAAGGCCCGCGGTTCGCGGTCCGTCCTGGCCAGATTGCTGGCGGTGGCTATGGCCGTGGTCCAGGCTCATGTTTCCAGCAGCTCCCGATACAGCTCCTGCCAGCGCCCGCGTTCCAGCGGCGGGGAGAAGGTCCTCATGGCCCGGCGGGCCTGGGCCCCCAGACCACGGGCCCAACCCGGTTGGTCACGCAGGAGACTCACGGCCTTGCCCAGGGCCTCAGGATCGGCCCAGGGGGCCAAAAGGCCGGTGACGCCGTCCTGGAGCAATTCAGGCACCGCGCCCACCCGGCTGGCCACGCAAGGCAGGCCGTGGGCCATGGCCTCCATTAGTATGTTGGGGCAGCCTTCGGAAAGCGAGGGCAGGACCAGGGCGTCCAAGGACATGAGCCATCCGGAAACATCCTGGGGCGGCAAGGGCGGCAGGACTTTGACCTGGCTGCCCAGCTCACCCACGGCCGCTTGGTCCTCCGGCCGCAGGTTGCCGGCCACCTCCAACCGCCATGGACCGGCGGGCGGCCTGCGCCGCAAGGCTTCGATCAGGTAGGGCAGGCCCTTGGACCACTTGAACTTGCCGGCGCAGCCCAGCCGCCAGGCACCGCGCCCTCGGCGCGGACGCCAGGCCCGCCGAGGAATCTCCACCGAGTTGAGAATGACCCGGCTGATCCGGGGCAGGTCGGTGAGGGACGCGGCCATGTCCCGCAACTCGCGGCTTAGGAACACCGCCGCCTGGGCGTTGCGTAGCGCCAGTTGCAGGGCCGGAATTTTTTCGGGGCTGAAGGCGAAGCGGTTGAGATCGTCTCCGACCACCGTGGCCAGATGGGTGATCCCTTGCCTGCGTGCCGTCAGTCCCGCGACGTAGCCCATGGGGAACAGAAAAAAGGAGTGGAGCAGGTCGAAGTCGTATTGTCGGTGCAAAAGCTCCAAGCTCTGCCCCAGGGCCCGCAGGGTCAGGCCATGGGCGCAGTCCCAGGCTTGGCGCGAGGCCGGGTCATCCTGGGGGCCCGGCAGGTCCAAACGGTGGATGTACAAATCGTCTCGTCGCTCATCGCTCCGAAGCTGGTCCAGCCGCAGGGGGCCGGCGGAAGGCTTGGGCCTGGCCAGGGCCACATGCACATCAAGGCCCAACTCGGCGGCATGGGAGGCCACCCGTCCGGCGCTGACAGCGAGGCCTCCCCATTGCCAAGGCGGGAAGGCGGGCGTGACCAAGCATATTTTTCGCGCGAAGGGCACTGGCAATCCTCTTATCGAAGACGAGGTTACAAAGTATCCCAACTATAGATCAGTAGAAACCAGGAAGGCCATAAAATGGGTGCCGCGCCCCACGGTCGAAACACGAGACGGTGGTGGGGGGCTGGCCCAAGATGGGATCAAAAGGGCGGATCTTCTGCCACTGGAAGAAGTTGGACGGCTACAGGGGACCGGTGGAGCTTAGGCGCGTGGAACAGCTTGCCGGGCGGCTGTGGCTCGGCGGCCTTTGCGCCGCTATCGGCCTCGGGCCGAAGGCCGGACATCCCTGTGCACGCCGATCAGGGCGGGGCAGGTCGTGAACACCAGCCTGGATGATGGCTGGGCCGCGGTCTTGGTTCCCCACGCCTCGTTCAACGACCAGACGCGGGGCGAACGCCTCAACGTCAATTGGCCCTTGTCCAAGAAGGAGGCCAAGGCTAAGATCGAACAGTGGGGCAGGATTACAGCGAGAGCCGTCCTCATACCTCCCCGGGAAGCGGGATGCCTTGTAAATTCGCTCGATGCCACCAGGCCACACACCCGGGCGGGGACGCTTGAAAAGGGCCTAAGCCTCGCCTGACGGCCGGGCCTGTTTAGGGGCAAATGCAAAAGCTTGTTTCCCCAGACAGACTCAACCCGTAGCGCGGTTGCTGGTTTGAATATAGGATTCGTCCCAAGCTCCCCAATAAGCCAGCCGGCATGCGGCCGGACGAGGGCCGCCTAGCGGGTGTGGGCAGGCTCAGCCGCCTGCCGTGATGTTATTTGTGAGGCGCGGGGCAGCTTTTCCCAAAGAGGGTCCCCCGACCAAAGGATTTCGCCATGACCACGCGCATAGAACTTTACGACACCACCCTGCGCGACGGGGCGCAGGCCGAGGGCTTCTCGCTTTCGGCCCAGGACATGCTCAGGGTGGCGCGGCGCCTGGACGAGCTGGGCATGACCTACATCGAGGGCGGCTGGCCCGGCTCCAACCCCCGCGACCGCGAGTTCTTCGCCCGCGCCGGCGAGTTGAAACTCGCCCGCTCCCGCCTGGTGGCCTTTGGCTCCACCCACCACAAGGACCAGCGTCCGGAGACCGACGGCAATCTGACCGAATTGCTGCGCACGCCGGTCGAGGTGGTGGCCCTGGTGGGCAAGTCCTCCAGCCGTCACGTCGAGACCCAGCTCGGGGTGCCGCTGACCCGCAACCTGGAGATCATCGAGGGTTCGGTGGCCTATTTGGCCGGCCAGGGCCGCACGGTCTTCTTTGACGCCGAGCACTTTTTCGACGGCGCCGCCCTAGACCGCGAGTACTCACTGGCGGTGCTGGAGGCGGCGGCGCGAGGCGGGGCGGGGGCGCTGGTGCTTTGCGACACCAACGGCGGCAACCTGCCCCAGACCATAGCCGGCTTGGTGGGAGAGGTCTGCGCGCGCTGGCCCCAGGTCACCGTGGGCATCCACTGCCACAACGACGCCGAGTTGGCCGTGGCTTGCTCGCTGGCGGCGGTGGCGGCGGGGGCGCGCCAGGTGCAGGGCACCATGAACGGCTTCGGCGAGCGCTGCGGCAACGCCAACCTCTGCTCGATCATCCCCACCCTGCAGTTCAAGATGGGTTGCGACTGCCTGGAGCCGGAGCGGATGCGTCTGCTCACCTCGGCCAGCCGGTTCGTCTCCGAGCTGGCCAACCTGTCGCCTAGCCGCTACGCGCCCTATGTGGGACTCTCCGCCTTCAGCCACAAGGGCGGGCTGCACATCAGCGCGGTGGAGAAGGACCCCGGTCTTTACGAGCATCTCTCGCCCGAGGAGGTGGGCAACCAGCGCCGGCTGATGGTGAGCGACCTCTCCGGCCGGGCGGTGATCCTGGGCAAGGCCCGTCAATGGGGGCTGATCATCGAGCCCGAAGACCCCATGGTGCGCGAGCTGCTGGCGATCCTAAAGGACCGCGAACGCCTGGGCTACCAGTACGAGGGGGCCGAGGCCAGCTTCGAGCTGATGATGAACCAGGCCCTGGGCCGTGAGCAACGCTGGTTCGAGCTGATCGGCTTCCGGGTGACCGACTTCAAGGCCAGCGAAGGCGAGGAGCCCCAGGCCGAAGCCACGGTGCGGGTCAAGGTGGGCGAGGAGGAGGCCCACACCGCCGCCACCGGCGACGGCCCGGTGCATGCCCTGGACCGCGCCATCAGGAAGGCCCTGACTCGTTTCTTCCCTCGCCTGGTGGAGATGCGCTTGGTGGACTACAAGGTGCGCGTGCTCTCCGGAGCCGACGGGACCGCCTCCCACGTGCGGGTGCTCATCGAGTCCAGCGACGGGGCCGAGGTCTGGGGCACGGTGGGGGTGAGCTTCGACGTGATCGAGGCCTCCTGGCAGGCCCTGGGCGACTCCATCCGCTACAAGCTTTTCAAGGACGCCCGCGGCTGATCCGGCGGCGCAAGGCCGGCAGCAAAGCCCCCGGGGTTGGCCTCGGGGGCTTTTTGCATGGCGGTTAGATCAGCCCTCGGCGCTGGGCCATGTAGCGCATCTGCTCGGCCGAGGTCTTGGGCGGCTCCTGGCGCCGTGCCTCGGGCTTGGACTTGAGCGTGATAGCCTCGGCCGGGCAGGTGGTGACGCATAGGCCGCAGCCGATGCAGCGGTCGAGGTTGATGGCGGCCAGGCCCTCGCCGCCGATGGCGATGGCGTCCATCTGGCAGCGCTCCAGACAGGTTTCGCAGCCCGTGCACAGTTCGCGGTCCAGCTCGGCGTAGTGGTTGGACATGACCATCAGGGCGGGCTTGGGGTGCTTGCGCAGGGAGCCCAGCACCCCGCAGCAGTCTCCGCAGCAGTTGCACATGCCGGCCGGGTTCTGGGCGGTGCCCGGCTGGGTGACCAGCCCGGACTCGGCCGCCTTGGCCAGGACCTCCAGGCCCTCCTCCACGCTGATGCGCCGGCCCATGTTCCGGTCCAGATAATATTGGCCCATGGAGCCGAACATGAAGCAGGCCTCCATGACCTTGCCGCAGCCCTTGCCCACGGCCTGCTTCTGTTTGCGGCAAATGCACTCGGCCAGCACGATCTGGCCGGCCTGCCTGAGAATGGCCGCGGCGTCCTCGAAGGAGGCCACGTGATGCTCCACCGGCACCGCCCGTTGCACCGGGATGGGGCGCAAGAAGGCGGCGGCGCTGGTCTGCATGGCCCGGTCGAAGTTCCGCTCCTGAACGTAGCTCTCCATCAGGCCGGCCAGCTCGGGGTCCAGGTCCTTGAGCTGAAACTCGAACAGGCCGTGGATGAAGGGGATGGCAGCGTAGCGCGAGCTCTCCGGGGCGCGCCGGCGGAAGAGCAGCCCTCGCTCGGCCATGCCGTCCATCTGGCGGGCCAGCTCGGCCTCGTCCCGGCCCAGGCGGGCGGCCACCTCGGCCGGGCTTTCCAGGCGGGGGGCCAGCCGGGTGAAAAGCTCGGCGTCGGCCTCGGAAAACAGCTTGCGCAGTATGGCCTGCTCCACCCCGGATTCGGTGGCGGGAAAGCCGATGGAGTACCGGTCGAGCTGCTTTTGCAGCCGGGCGTACAGCTCCTGGGACATGAGGCGCTCCTAGCAAAGAACTCTTGGTTAAACGAAAGGCGTGGCGCGTGATGCCCCCGGCCCTTTCTAATACTCCTCGCGCTCGATGACGGTGGCCACGCCTTGGCCGCCGCCCACGCAGGCGTTGGCGCAGCCCCAGCGCGCGCCCTTCTTGGCCAGGATGCGGGCCAGGGTGCCCACCAGGCGGTTGCCGGTGGCGCCCAGGGGGTGGCCGATGGCCAGGCCGCCGCCCATGACGTTGACGGCGTCGGGGTTCAGGCCCAGCTCCTTGATGCAGTTCAGGGCCACGATGGCGAAGGCCTCGTTGATCTCCCAGAAGTCGATGTCCGCGGGCTTCAGGCCCAGCTTGTCCAGGGCCTTCAAGCTGGCCGGCACCGGGCCGTGGCCCATGATGGTGGGGTCCAGGCCGGCGAAGCCTATGGAGCGGAGGGTGGCGAGGGGCTTGATGCCCAGCGCCTTGGCCTTGGCCTTGCTCATGAGGATCATGCCCGTGGCGGCGGCGTTCAAGGGCGAGCTGACCCCGGCGGTGATGACGCCGTCCTTCGTGAAGGCGGGCTTGAGCTTGGCCAGGTCCTCCAGGCTGGTCTCGCCGCGCACGGCCTGGTCGGCCTTCACGGTCATCATGGAGCCGTTGGCCTGGGGGGCCTCGATGGGCATGATCTCCTCGTCGAAGAAGCCCTCGGCCTGGGCCTGGGCCGCCAGCTGGTGGGAGCGCACGGCCCAGCGGTCCATGTCCTCCTTGGTCAGGCCGGTCCGCTTGAAGAGCTTCTCGGCGGTGAGCCCCATGTTGGTGGCGGTCATCATGTCCCAGTGCCGGTAGTCCGGGTTCAGGAACAGATTCAGGTTGTAGGCCACCAGGCCGCGGTCCTGGGTGGTGCCGCCTATGGGCACCCGGGTCATGTGCTCCATGCCGCCGACCATGACCACCTCGGCGTTGCCGGTGGCGATCTCCATGAAGCCTATGTGAATGCCGGCCATGGCCGAACCGCACTGCTGGTCCACGAACTTGGCGGCGATGGTCTCGGGCAGGTTGGCCAGGAAGATGGGGGTGCGGCCGCCGTAGGTCCACTGCTCGCCCACCCCTGTGGCCGAGCCCACGATGAAGTCCTCTATCTCCTTGGCATCGATGCCGGTGCGCTTGATCAGCTCGGGCAGGAGCCGGCCCAGCAGCTCGTCGGAGCGTAAGGCGTGGAACCAGTCGCGTCCGGGGTCGTTGGGGCGGCAGCGGGATTGGGCCGTGCGCAGGTAGCCGGCGATGACCACTTCTTGCATGGGAACGTCTCCTTTACGGTGATTGAGGCCGCCGGGCCACTTCCGGGGCCGGCCTTCGAGTTTTGTCCTTAGCGGTCCTGGTAGAAGGTCCGCCCTTGTTCCGCCATGTCCTTGATGAGACCGGCCGGGGCGAAGCGCGGGCCGTACTTGTTCTCCAGCTCCACGAGCTTGGCGTGGACGTTTTTGAGGCCCCACTTGTCGGCGTGGCGCAGGATACCGCCGCGGTAGGGGGGGAAGCCGGTGCCCATGACCATGGCCAGGTCCATGTCCGCCGGCCGGTCGCAGATGCCCTGCTCCATCATCAGCGCCGCCTCGTTGATGGCGTTGGCCAGCATCAGCTCCACCACCTCGCCCGGAACGGCCTGGCGGGGGGCCACGCCGTGGTCTTTCAGATAGCCGGCCACCACCTCGGCCACCCGGGGGTTGGGCACGGGTTTCGGCCCGCCGTAGTCGAAGTAGCCCCGGCCGGTCTTGCGGCCGTAGTCGCCCAGCTGGTAGATGGCCTCGGTCAGGGGGTGCACCTGGTAGCGGCCGCCCAGGCGGCGGGCGAAGGTGTTGCCCACGTGGTAGTTGATGTCGATGCCGGTCAGGTCGGCCAGGGTGGCCGGGCCCATGGGCAGGCCGAAGTCCATCATGGCCTTCTCGATCTCCGGGCCGCTGACGCCGTCGGCCAGCAGGAAGACCGAGCCGCCCATGAGGCCGCCCAGCTGGCGGGAGACGTAGAAGCCCGGCCCGTCGCCCACCACCACCGGGACCTTCTTGATGGCCCGGCCGAAGTCCACGCTGGTGGCCAGGGTCTGGTCGCTGGTCTTTTCGGCGCAGATGATCTCCAAGAGGGGCATGCGCTCGGCGGGGTTGAAGAAGTGCAGGCCGATCATGCGGCCGGGGTCTTTGAGCACCGTGGCCATCTCGGTGATGGGCAGGGCCGAGGTGTTGGTGCCGAAGATCACCTCGGGCCGGCAGATGGCCTCCAGCTTTTTCCAGACCTCCTGTTTGACCTTCATGTCCTCCAGCACCGCCTCGATCACCAGGTCAACGCCGGCCAGGTCCTCCAGCCTGGTGGTGGTGGTCAGCTTGGCCGCCAGCAGGGCCTCGAGCTTCTCGGGCGTGGTCTTCTTGGTCTTGATCTGGTAGGCGAAGGTCTTCTTGATGGCGGCCAGAGCCTTTGCCGCCGCCGCCTCGTTGATCTCCCAGAGCACGGCTTCGAAGCCGCCGGCCAGCAAGAGGTGCACGATGCCGGAGCCCATGACCCCGCCGCCCAGCATGGCCACCTTTTTGGGTTTGGCCGGGGTCAGGCCCTTGATGCGAGGCAGGCGGCCGGCTGCGCGTTCGTTCAGGAAGGTGGCGATGAGGTTCTTGGCCTCGTCGGAGACCAGGAGGTCGCCGAAGAGTTGGGCCTCGCGAGCGATGTCGGCCTGGAAGTCCATGGTGAGGCCCTTTTCCACCGCCTCGACGATCTTCAAGGGAGCGGGGTAGCCCTTGGCCTTGGCGGCCAGCTGGCTTTTGACGAAGGCGATGAGGCTCTGCTTCTCGCTGTGGCTGGGCAAGCGGTCGAAGCGGCGGCTGGACAGGCGGGTCTTCCAGTTCAGCTGGCGGTTCAGGAACTTGGCCGCGGCCTCGCGGGCGGCCTCCAGCAGACCCTCGGCCGGCGCCACCAGATCAACGAAACCCAGGGAGCAGGCCTTGTCGGCCTTGACGAACTTGCCCGTGGTCATGAGATCCAGGGCGCCCGGCAGGCCAATGAGTCGAGGCAGGCGCTGGGTGCCGGCGCTGCCGGGCAACAGGCCCAGCTTGACTTCGGGCAGGCCCAGGTTCACCCCCTGTACCGCGATGCGGTAATGGCAGGCCATGGCGATTTCCAGGCCGCCGCCCAGGCAGTTGCCGTTTATGGCCGCGATGACCGGCTTGGGACCCTGCTCCAGGGCGTTTAGCCACTCGTGCACGCCCATGAGCTTGGCCACAAAGGCTTCCCTGTCCTTGACCGTCAGGAGCTGGGTCACGTCCGCTCCGGCCACGAAGTTCTTGCCGGTGCCAGTGAGGATGACGGCCTTGACCTCCGGGTCGGCCAGGGCCTCCAGGGTGGACTCGCGCAGCTCCTGGACGAAGTGCTCGGACATCTGGTTGACCGGCGGGTTGTCCATGCCCAGCAGGGCCACGCCCTGGCTCAGTTCGACCTTCACGCACTTGTAGTCGGTTTTCATGTCTCTCTCGCTCTGGAGTGGAGGGAGCCGTCCGGCGGCGCGCCTGGCGCGGGGCCGGGCCCGATTAGGGGACAAAAGGCCCTAGGGAGCTGAAAACAATCGCTAAATAACGTATTGCGTTACTCAGCGCTTTCATCTCAAACCAAAGATTATACAAACGAACCCCGGAAGTAAAGACCTAATGTGCGAAAAGGCCGGCCTTTGGCCGGCCCTGGGCGGGCCAGGCTGGTTGCGAGCCGGGATGAGTCGGACGCGGCGGGGCGGCGGACCCTGGCGAGGATCAGCCGGCGGCGGGGTCCTTGCCCTCGTCCTGGGCCTTTTCCTGGCGCTGGCGCTGGAGGTATTCGTGGGCGAACTTGCGGTAGAGGTGGTAGAAGAGCACGCCCATGATCTCGTGGCCGCGGGTGGCCAGGTCGTCGCGTTCGGGCTGCTTCATGTTCACCGTGGCACGATGGAAGTCCTCGATCAGGGTCTTGGCGATATCCCGGAAAAGGGTGGACAGCATGGGCATTGTCACCTCGGGCTGGAAGTTCAGCCGGCGGTTGATGCCCATCTTGGCCATGCTGACCATGACCTTGGCGATGGCGACGTCATCCTGGGAGTAGACGTTCACTCCGCTCCTGCTCTCCTGGCTCAACATGCCCCATTCCTTGAGCCGTGGTATCCAGCGACGGGCCAGGCCGGTGGCGGCGATGAAGGCATCGTCGCCCTCCACTCCCGTGCCCAGATAGTGCTCGACGGGCCGGAAGAATTCGCTCCGCAGTTTGAGCATGGCTTGCTTGCTGGCGCTACGGTGCTCCCAGAGGATTTTTTTGATGGTGGGCAG
This sequence comes from Deltaproteobacteria bacterium, assembly GCA_021811275.1. Lineage (GTDB taxonomy): Bacteria > Desulfobacterota > Desulfarculia > Desulfarculales > Desulfarculaceae > JACRDC01. Next base: position 5,122 of record JAJZPI010000018.1, on the reverse strand, counting down.
GGGAAAGAAGAAGTCGTTCTGCAACTCCTTGATCAGGCGGATGCGATCAACGTAGCTCTCGTCGTACTCGGCGGAATTGCTGCCCAGCTTGCGGGGCTTGGGCAAAAGGCCGCTCCTGATATAATAATGGATCGTCTGCTTGGGGACCTCGGTCCTTTTGGCCAGTTCGCCTATCTTCATTTATCGCTCTCGCGCGGCTGGGGCCCCCGTGGGGGGTGTCGGGGCTGGCGCCGCCAGCCCCGGCGGACTCGGTTGCGGGTGAGGCCGGGCCCTCGCTCCTGCCAGGGCGGAGGGCGTGGCGCCAACGGTTCCCGATCTATTTTGTTACCATATTATGTAAAGATTATAAACCGTATAATAGAAATGTTACATGTATAGCGTTGAAAAATGTTATTCGTACTTGCTCCAGCCCCGGCAGGCGGCCGGCCCCTGTTCGCCCGCCCGTTCTGATCCCTGACCATCCCCTCCTGACTCCCGTTTGCGGCCTCTCTGGCCGCTTTGCACAAAAGTTATTTGTGGCCGTTAACCGGCCCGGGGGCTTGGCCGGGCCCTTGGCGCGCCGGGTGCCCGGACGTAATAGTCCCTGATTCCCGCCTCCTGCGCCCGCCGGGCCCCAAGAGAGGCGCCGGGAGTCTCCTGCTTGCTAAAATATTAACAAGTAGAATATGGATGTTGACATTCTATGTTGATGTTAGTATTGTATTTTATGCTTACAGCGTTTATCACGGCTAAACGTAATGGCAAATATTCGCCACCCGTTTCGCCCAGAGTCGGATTCTATTCGGCATGGGCGGTCCGGAGAGGGGAAAGGCCTGCGGGATGCGCGGCGGCAAGCCGGCCCTGGACGAAAACCGCATTAGGGGCGGTTCCGGCCGGGCCTTTCGCCGCCAGCCGCGCTCTCCCGCGCAGAGGGAAAGAGCCCGCGCGGCTTGCCGGTTAATCTGATCGCGGGCGGGGGGAAGCTGGTCAACAGTCACAAGGAGGGGCCGGTGATGAAAAAGTCAGGTTTGGCAGGAGTGGTTCTTTTGGGGCTATGGCTGGGCCTGGGTCTAGGCCAATCCGCCCAGGCGGCCGATCCCATCAAGATCGGGGTGCTGGGTCCCATGGCCTTCACCCAGGGCGAGGGCCACTGGAACGGCGCCACCATGGCCGCCGAGGAGATCAACTCCGCCGGCGGCATCACCGTGGGCAAGGAAAAGCGTCCCCTCGAGCTGGTTAAGGTGGATACCAACGAGTTCCTGAGCATCCCCGACGCCACCAACGCCACCGAGATGGCCGTCAGCCGCCACAAGGTCGACTTCATGGTGGGCGGTTTCCGCACCGAGGCGGTCCTGGTCATGCAGGACATCGCCATGGACGCCAAGAAGATCTTCATCGGCTGCGGCGCGGCCCACCCCGAGCTTTGCACCCGGGTCACCAAGGACTATGACCGCTACAAGTACTGGTTCCGGCTCACTCCCATCAACTCCACCTACCTGGGCAAGGTCGACTTCATCCTGCTGGGCACCGTGGGGGCCATCATGAAGAAGACCCTGGGCCTGGAGAAGCTCAAGGTCGCCATCATCGCCGAGAAGGCCGCCTGGGCCGACCCCATCGTGGCCGCAGCCGAGAAGATGCTGCCCGAGCAGATGGGCATGGAGGTGGTGGGCACCTGGCGGCCCTCGCCGGTGGCCAAGGACTGCACCGCCGAGCTGGCCGCCATTCAGCGCGCCGGCGCCCACATCGTATTCACCACCTTCTCCTCCTCGGTGGGGCTTACCTTCGCCAAGCAGTGGGGCGAACTCAAGGTCCCGGCGGCGGCGGTGGGCATCAATGTCGAGGCCCAGAAGTCGGGCTTCTGGGCCGCCACCGGGGGCAAGGGCGAGTACACCCTGACCGTCAACACCTACGGCCGGGTTAAGATCACCGACAAAACCATCCCCTTCTACGACAAGTACATAAAGGAGTTCAAGGAGGCCCCCAACTACACCGCGGGGACCTATGACGCCCTCTACCTGTTGAAGGACGCGATCGAACGGGCCGGCACCATCAAGTCCGACAAGGTGGTGGCGGAGATGGAGAAGACCGACGCCCTGGGCGCTGCCGGGCGCGAGGTTTTCGACAAGTCTCACGACATCACCTGGGGGCCCAAGTTCGTCACCGCCGTGGGCACTCAGTGGCAGGACGGCAAGATCGAGTGCGTCTGGCCCTTCAACTGGGAGGGCGTGACCTACGAGGGCTCCAAGCCCTACAAGCTGCCCCCCTGGGTGGCGGAGCACTGGAAGAAGTAGCCAGCCAATGAGAAGGGGGCCGTGGTCCGCCCAGCGGACCACGGCCCGCGCCTTCACGGCGCGCGTGATCATGTCAAGTGGGTCCGCCACCCCCCGGAGCTAATTCGAAGGGGAGCGGGCGAGGACGGCCATGCTGCTGGACATCGTAATCGACGGTCTTATCAAGGGCAGCGTCTACGCCCTGCTGGCCATCGGCTTTTCGCTGGTGCTGGGGGTGGCGCGCATCATCAACATAGCGCACACCGCCCTGTTCATGACTGCGGCCTATCTGATCTACATGGGCAGCAAGATCCTGGGGCTGCCGCTCATCCTGGCTATGGCCGGAGCCGTGGCGCTCACGGTGCTCCTGGGCCTGGTGGTCTACCGGCTATTCATCCAGCCCATCCAGGAGCACGAGGCCGCAGTGCTCATCGCCACCATCGCGGTGGCCATGATGCTCCAGGAGGTCTTCCTGATGTCCTTCGGCGGCCACTACCTGGGCGTGCCGCCCCTGATAGACGGCTACCTGGAGGTGATGGGGGTGAAGGTCACCTACCAGCACCTGCTGGCCCTGGGCCTGGCCCTGGTGATGCTGCTGGGCGTGCGCCAGTTCCTGACCGGCACCCGGTTGGGCCTGGCCCTGCGCTCCACGGCCCAGGACCGCGAGGTCGCCAACCTCATGGGCATGGACGTCAATCGCGTGGCCATGGCCACCGTGGCGGTGTCCGTGGGCCTGGCCGCCATGACCGGGGCCATCGTGGTGCCCCTGATCACGGTGGAGCCCACCATGTGGATGCACCCCCTGATCATGATGCTGGCCATCGTGGTGCTGGGGGGCCTTGGCAGCATCGAAGGCAGCTTCATCGGGGCCTACCTGCTGGGCTTCGCCGAGTCCCTGGTGGTCTTCCTGCTGCCCATGGGCTCCTTCCTCAAGGACTCGGTGGCGCTTTCGATCATGATCCTGGTGCTCCTGATCCGGCCCGAGGGCTTGTTCGGGGTCTCCTTCGAAGAGGAGCGCTGATGGACCGTTCCGTCAGGCGGGGGAGCGGCTTCCGTCCGGCCCAGGCCGCCATCCCGGCCGGGATGGGCCAGTTCACGTCAAACACAAAAGGGACGGCATACTGACATGGGTCTGGTGGGCGCCTACATTCGAAGAGGCTTCAAAATCCTGCGCACCGAGGTCCTGGTGCTGCCCAGCCGGGTGGCGGTCCTGGCCTTCGTGGCCCTGCTCCTGGCGCTGCCGGGCATCACCCAGGACTACTACATCCTACGGGTGATGATCCTCACCGCCATCTTCGCCATACTGGCCGCCAGCTGGGACCTGCTCTCGGGCTTCACCGGGCAGATGAACTTCGGCCACGCCTTGTTCTTCGGGGCCTCGGCCTATGTCACCGCCCTGCTGAACCTGAAACTGGGCCTGCCGCCATACCTGTCCATCCCCCTGGGGGCGGTGGGCGGCGTGCTCACCGGCCTGGTGGTGGGGATTCCCTGCCTGCGCTTGAAGGGCTCCTATCTGGCGCTGACCACCCTGGCCTTCCCCATCATCCTCATGGGTCTGGTCTTCGCCTTCCCGGGCTTGACCGGCGGCGAACTGGGGCTCTCAGGGCTGACGCGCCTGACCGGATCCAGGGTGGGCGACTACTATCTCATCACCTGCCTGATGCTGGTCTCCTGCGCGGTGATGTGGAAGATCACCGACTCCAACACCGGCATCATCCTGCACGCGGTGCGCGAGGACGAGCTGGCCGCCCGGGCGGCGGGAATCAACACCACCCGCTACAAGCTGCTGGCCTTCTGTCTGAGCGGCTTCTTCGCCGGCATCGCCGGCGGTCTCTACGCCCACTTCATGCGCCTGGCCGGACCCTCCACCCTGGAGGTGTCGCTATCTTTCCAGGTCATCATCTGGTCGGTCTTCGGCGGCATGGTCTCCATCTACGGTCCGGTGGCCGGCGTCTTTCTGCTCAACCCGCTGATGGAGGTCCTGCGCGGAGTGCAGGAAAGCTTCCCGGGGCTGCCCGAGATGCGCATGTTCGTCTTCGCGGGTCTGGTCCTGCTTACCCTCCTGTTCATGCCCGAGGGCCTGGTGCCCTGGGTGCGCGACCGCCTGGAGACCGAATGCCCGCGCTGCAAGATGCGCAACCTGCGCCGGCGCGAGCACTGCCGGGTCTGCGGCGCGGCCCTGAGCGGGGAGGCCGCCCGCCAGGCCGAGCCCGTGATAACCGAGGTCTCCGAGCTGGCCGAGGAGCCCGAGGCCGTCCAGACCAGGCAAACCTACCTCTCCAAGCCTTGGCTGCGATTCTATCCGCCCGGAGTGCCCGAATACCTGGAAATCCCCCAGGTCTCGGTGCCCGAGCAGTTCGAGAGGGCGGTTGAGCGCTTCGGCAGCAAGAACGCCTTGATCTTCTATGGCAAGAAGATCACCTACAAGGAACTCAAGGAATATGTCGACCGCTTCGCCACCGCCTTGGCCTCCCTGGGGGTGGGCAAGGGCGACCGGGTGGCGCTGCTCTTGCTCAACTGCCCGCAGTACGTAATCGCCTATCTGGGCGCGCTCCGGGCCGGGGCGGTGGTCACCCCGGTCAGCCCTGTCTACACCAGCGGCGAGGTGCGCCACCAACTCCTGGACAGCGGGGCCAAGATGGCGGTCTGCCAGGACATCCTCTACGACAACATCGAGAAGACGGGGGTGGCCCTCGATCACGTCGTCATCACCGCCATCGACGAGTATCTGCCCAGCCTGAAGAAGGTGTTCGCGGCCAAGCTCATGTCCAAGGCCTACGGCGGCCTGCAGGTGCCCGACGCGGACAAGATCGCCAAGCGCGGCCTGCTAAGACTCCAGGACCTTTTGGCCAATCACCAGCCACGGCCGCCCG
>JAJZPI010000017.1 GCA_021811275.1 Deltaproteobacteria bacterium | reverse complement strand
GATGCGCGGCGCGATTTGGATGAGTTGGAGCGAGCTTGCCCGCCAGAGCCGGCGGACGGTCCAGGCCTTTGGTGTCGGCTGCTGGGCCTACCCAGACTATGATGGAGTTCAAGGGCAGGACGGAGGCCGCGGGACCCCTGCGTGGGTCCCGCGGTTCTCGGGCTCCTTGGGTCCCGGGGAGAGGGCATATCGCCATGCTGGAGCGGGGGGTTGATTTGCCTTTGCCCGTAACAGGCGCGAAGCTGGCAAGCCAGCGGCTCACGCCGCCACAGGCCTGGCCAAAGCGGCGCAGACGGCCTTGCGCAGGCGAGTGGCCACGGCGTGCAGGGTGGTCACGGTGATAGCCGCGAGGCGGTTTCGCCATTGCCCGCCCAACTCCTCCAGGAGCGCAGGGGTGAGAGCCTCGCCCTCCTTGGCCGGCTTGAGAACCAGAGGCGGCTGCGATGAGCCGCCTCAAGCAAAGCGGCGGCTCCGCTCATGGCTCTAACCGCGGCCTCGCTGCCAAGCGCAAGCTGGAAGGCCGGCGCAGGGTCTCCGGCCAAGCCGCCCACGGTCGCGATTCCAGGAGGGACTTCCCTTCCAGGCGGATCATTTCCATCAGCACGCCGCCCCCCGCCTCGGCCCGCTCGCGTTCCGCCGCTCCCCGGGCCAGGAAGGCAGCCAGTTCATTGAGGTGGTCAGCCATGGTTGTAACTCCGTGGCGGTGGCGTTGGCCGGCGGGCCTGGCGCGGGCGGCGGCCCAGCCAGCCTGCGCCCGTCCTGGTGCCAAGATACGCCGAATACATACTGGGCGCCCTTGTACAAATACGGTCTGATGCGAGGGTTGCCCAGGTCCGGGCCAGCCTGGCGGCTTCGCTGGCCGGGTTCAGGCCGATCTTGATCGCCGCCTCATAGGCATGGATGGGCACCGCGCGGCGCTTGCAGCGAGGGTCCAGGGGCGGTTCAGGCATGCCCTCCACCGGCGTCTGGCCGGGGCCGGGGAAGAAAAAGCACCCCTTGTCCTTCATGCCCCGGCAGAGGATTCAGCGCTCCAGGGTGGCGTCGCTGGTCCAGCGCAGCCCCACCAGCAGCCCGGTCCCGTTTCCCTGCTTCATGCCGCGGCTTCTTGTTAGCGTATGCGCGCCGTCTGGCGTGACGTTTGCCTCTCTCGGCGGGCATGACAGCACGGCGCGGGGGTTCGGAGAAAGGGCGGCGCTTTCTGAAACGGCGGCGGCGGTGAATCCTGTTCAATCAACCGGTCTTCTGGTATAGTCCTCCCCATTGCCCACCAGTCAGGACGCAAAAAAGCCGTTGACAGGCTATTGAAGGCGTGATACCAGTTGAATGAAGCATCATTCATATCGAGTCCCTTTCTACCCGAGAGCCATTACGCCTTGACTGCGGAAAACAAGAAAAACTCCGACAAGCACCGTCGCATCATCGAGGCCGCCATCAAGGTCTTCGCCAAAAACGGCTTTTATAACTCCAAGGTGAGCGAGATCGCCCGCGCCGCGCAGGTGGCCGATGGCACCATCTACCTTTACTTCCAAAACAAGGATGACATCCTCATTTCTTTGTTCGAGGAAGTGATGCAAGGCGTGCTCGACCGGGTGGAAGCGGCCATCTCCAAGGAGACCAATCCCGTGGTCAAATTGGAGCGCTTCGCCCACGCCCATCTAAGCCTGGTGGAAGAAAACCAGGAGGTCTCGGAGATCATCCAGGTGGAGATCCGCCAGTCCTCCAAGTTCATGCGCGGCTATGACAACGTGAAGTTCGCCAGGTATCTCAACATAATAAGTGACATCATCAAGGAAGGCCAGGCGCAAGGCCTTTTCAATCCCGAGGTCAAGCCGGGCATCGCCAAACGCGCCTTTTTCGGCGCCTTGGATGAAATGAGCCGTTACTGGGTACTCTCCCCAGTCAAGAAATATTCGATCACCACCGCGGCCAAGGAGATAAGCTCTTTCTTCCTCCAAGGCATGCTCACGGATCGCGGCCGGCGGCAACTTTAAATCATCAAGGGGACCGGCAGGTCCTCCCAGGGAGTAGGAAAGGAGGGGTTTTGCAGTGAATATAGTGGTTTGCATCAAGCAGGTACCGGATACCGAAACCCAGATCAAAATCGCGGGTGACGGGAAGTCCATCGCCACCGACGACATCAAGTGGGTGATGAACCCCTATGACGAGTTCGGCGTGGAAGAGGCGCTGCGTATCCAAAAGGACAAGGGCGGAGAGGTCACCGTGGTGGGCGTGGGCCCCAAGCGCGTGACCGAGAGCCTGCGCACCGCCTTGGCCATGGGCGCGGACAAGGCCGTGCTGGTCGAGGACGACGGCATCTACGGCGCCGACCCCATGGCCATCGCCAAGATACTGGCCGCGGTGGTCAAGCCCATCAACCCCGACCTGGTTTTCCTGGGTCAGCGGGCCGTCGACGACGATGCCGGTCTGGTGGGTTCGGCCCTGGCCGAGTTCCTGGACATGCCCAACCTGTCGGTGGTCACCAAGGTCGAGCTGGGCGAGGGTACGGTGAAGGTGCTGCGCCCGGTCGAGGGCCAGACCCTGGTCATCGAGTCCTCCCTGCCGGCCATCGTCACCGCCCAGAAAGGGTTGAACGAGCCGCGCTACGCCTCCCTGCCGGGCATCATGAAGGCCAAGAAGAAGCCCCTTGAGACCAAGACCCTGGCCGACCTGGGTCTGACGGCGGCGGGCAAGGCCGAGATCAAGGCCCTGACTCCTCCGCCCAGCCGCGCCGCCGGCAAGACCATCAGCGGCGAGACCCCGCAGGAGCTGGCCGCCAACCTGGCCCGTTGCCTGCGCGACGAGGCCAAGGTCATCTAACCAAAAGGGCAAAGGCCTTTCCCCCGAAAGGAGTACATAACGATGGCAGGTGTTTGGGTAATCGCCGAGCAGCGTGATGGCGCTCTGCGCAAAATATCTTTCGAGGCGGCCAGCGCGGCTAAGAAGGTCGCCGACGCCATGGGTACGGATGTCACCGCGGTGGTCCTGGGCTCGGGCATGGAAGCCGCCTGCAAGGACCTGGGCAAGTACGGCGCGAAGAAGGTCCTCTATGCCGATGACGCGGCTTACGCCACCTACACCACCGACGCCTACAGCCAGGCCTTGGCCGAGCTGATAAAGGGCGGCTCCCCCGACGTGGTGCTCTTGGGCGCGTCCATGCAGGGCAAGGATCTGGCCGGCCGCCTGGCGGCCAAGCTGGACACCAGCGCGGCCGTGGACTGCACCGCCCTCAAGGTCGAGGACGGCAAGCTGGTGGCCACCCGCCCGATCTACGCCGGCAAAGTCTACGCCGATGTCCTGGTGACCGGCTCGCCCCAGATCGCCACCCTGCGCCCCAACGTATTCGACATGGTCGAGTCGGGCGGCGAGGCGGCGGTGGAGAAGGTCTCCCCGGCCCTGGGCGCGCTCAAGACCAAGGTGGTCGAGGTTCAGCAGCTGGCCGGCGGCAAGGTCGACCTGACCGAGGCCACGATCATCGTCAGCGGTGGCCGTGGCATGAAGGAAGCCGCCAACTTCAGCATCCTGGAGGAGCTGGCCGACAAGCTGGGCGGCACCGTGGGCGCCTCCCGTTCGGCGGTGGACGCCGGCTGGCGGCATCACACCGATCAGGTAGGCCAGACCGGCAAGGTCGTCACCCCCAACCTCTACATCGCCTGCGGCATCAGCGGGGCCATCCAGCACCTGGCGGGCATGGGTTCGTCCAAGGTCATCGTGGCCATCAATAAGGACCCCGATGCCCCCATCCACCAAAAGGCCGATTTTTGCGTGGTCGGCGACCTGTTCGAGGTCGTGCCGGCCTTGAGCGAAGAGGTCACGAAGCTGGGCTAAGCCCCGAGCCGACCGTATCGGGCCGCAAGCCGCCCGGGCATCGACGCCCGGGCGGCTTTTTTGCGCGGTTCGGCTCGGGCCGTCCAGGAGCCCTGGCATCGCCGGGCGATTCAAGGTATTTTTGTTCCGGAAGCGGGCTAATCCGGATAATGCGCCAGGAGCCCCCCTCGCTTTTCCAGCCATCGGCCCATGAGATTGGCGGCCACCATGCGTGTCGACAGCCGGAAAGAGACCACGCCGCATCGGTTCCGCCCGCGCTGGGGCCTCTGGCTGGCGGTGCTGGCCTTGATCGGGGCGGCGCACCAATTTACGCTTCCCCTGATCATCAAAGGCGTGATCGCGCCGGCGGCCTCCCCGGACCGCCAAGGCTGGTCAACTCACTACGTCCATAATGAAGCCATCCCCGAGGCCGGTGACGGTCCGGGTATAGTACCGCCAGGCCGAAAGCTAACCACCGACCGCGGGGTCGACCTGAAAGCCTACGGCCTTTGGTTCGCCCCCGCCGCCGGCCGGTACGCCTTCAATCTCTATGTGCGCGGAACGGGCGAACTGGCCCTTGACGGTAACAGGTTGTTGGCCCTGGAGGGAGATTCGGGCGGCCAGGCCAAGGCGGACCTGGAGGCGGGGCCGCATTTTCTGCGCATTTCTCTGCAACCGATCGCGCCCAGGGACGGCTCCTGCACTTTGGAGATATTGGGCCCGGGCACCGCGGCTGGTGACTTGTTGGCCGAGGGCGGGCTGCTGGGGCCCTCTCCGGCCAAGATGGAAACCTGGTGGGCCATGGCCGCGCTCACCCAAAACGCCTTCACCATGATGGGCTTAGCCTATGCGGCCAGCCTCCTGCTGGTGTTGTTGCCCCTGGCCCTGGCCGGCGGTTGGCGATCACTGGCCGCCTCAGTGCTTATCGTCCTGGCGCCCGCCCTGGCCATCCCCGGCCCGTCCGGCCGGAACCCCTTCATCGGTGGGCCGCAGATAAGCAGACTGCGCGCCGAACGGCCAGATTACGTGGTGATCGGGAACTCCTATGCCAACGCCATGATCGACAGCGATCTGCTGGGCCGGTTGACGGGAGGAAAGGTCGAGAAGCTCATCTACAATGGGTCCGAAACCACCATTCACTATCTGATGTTCAAGAATGTCCTGGTGGCCTCTGGAGTAAAGCCCAGGACCACCTTCATTTTCACCAGCGACAATTCCCTGACCAACCCTCATTTGATGGTTTTTCCCGAGGCATTCGAGAGCCTCTGTCCTGAACGGGAGGATCCCCTGGTCAACAAGTTGGTCTTCGGCGATCGGCCTTTCCGGGAAAATATCCGCCAAGGGCTGGAGGAGGTATTCGGGGTCAGGGCCTATCGGGAGAAGGCGCGGGAGCTGATCCCGAACCTGGCGCAGTACCTGGCCAACCTGGCGGGGTGGTCGGGCGGAACGGGACGGGAGGAAAAGATCCGCAAACACGCCAACGCCAGGTTCGGTCTGGAACGGCTGCGAGCCCCGGTCAGCTCGGCCGCGATGGTGACGCCGGACCGCTGGGACGCAGACTTCGATTACGATCAATACTTGGACTTTGACAAGGCGGTGGCGACCTCCTTTTTACCGCCCATGCTCGAATTGGCCCGCGAGAACCAGATCAGGCTGGTCTTCGTGCGCATTCAGCGCCGGCCCGGGCCGGATGGCCCGCCCCCCCAGGACTCGCGTCTGGTCCGCTATGTCCAGCGGCTGCGGGAGTACCTGGAAAAGCAGGGCGCCGGCTTCCACGACTTCACCGGTGATCCGGAGCTCACCCAAGCAATGTACACGGAAGATGACCACGTGGCCGACACAGAGGGGGCCACGCGGCTTTTCCACAAGCGCCTGTCCTGGGCGTTCAAATGACCTTCCGGGCCCACCTCCCCACCAGATGGCGATGATCCTCTCGGAAACCTAGGCCGATACGCCCGGCGCGCCGCCCGAGCCGGCCAGGCCGGGGACGGCCAGCCCTTCGCTGACCTCGGCCAGGACCTGGGTCAGGTGGGTCAGGGTGAAGGGTTTGCGCAAGGCGGCGTCGAAGCCGTACTTGGCGGGGTCGGCCAGAAGGTCCAGGTCGCTGTAGCCGCTGGCCACCACGGCCTTGATGCGCGGGTCGATTTCTCGCGCCCGCCTGATCGCCTCGGCTCCGTTGATGTCGCCGGGCACCGACAGGTCGAAGATGACCAGTTCGAAGGGCCGGCCCTCGTCCCTGGCCCGGCGCAGGGCCTCGAGCCCCTCACGGAAGCTGGGATAGGTCGCGGCCTGGTAGCCGGCCACCTTCAGAACTTCGGCGGTGAAGGTGCGGATGGCCTCCTCGTCATCCACCATGAGCACCCGGCCCTGGCCCGTGGTCAGCTCCTGGCGGTTCAGCTTGGTCTGTGGGGGCCACTCGTCCGTGGCCGGCAGGTAGATCGTGAAGATCGCGCCTCGGCCGGGCTCGGAGGCCACCTCGACATGGCCGCCGTGGCGGGTGATAACCGAGTGGGTAATTGCCAGGCCAAGGCCGGTTCCTCCGCTCTTGGTGGTGTAGAAGGGATCGAAGATGCGCTCCAGGTCCTCGGCGGCGATGCCCGGACCCTGGTCGGCCACCGTGAGCCGGAGGTAGTCCCCGGCCGGCAGCAGTCCGACCGCGTTGGCCTGGCCGAGGCTGACATTTTCCGCCCCGATGACGATCTCGCCCCCCCGGGACATGGCTTGGCGGGCGTTGATGAGCAGGTTGGTGAGCACCTGCATGATCTGGGCGCGGTCGGCGCGGGCCGCCAGGAGGTCCGGGGAGAACCTGCGGCGGCAGGAGACCTGGGGATCCTTGCCCAGGGCGATGTCCACCGCTTCGTTGACCAGGCGCGCGATGTCCACCGGCTCCAGGGCGGGCTGGCCCCCCTTGGCGAAGGTCAGTAGCTGGCTGGTCATCTGGGCGGCGCGCTCGGTGGTGGTCTCGGCGGCGGCCAGGGCCCGCCGCCAGTCCTGGCCGCGCTCGCTCAAGAGGCGGGCCAAGTTCAGGTTGCCCAGGATGCCGGCGAGGAAGTTGTTGAAGTCGTGGGCTATGCCGCCGGCCAGGGTGCCGATGGCCTCCAGCTTGCCCAGGCGGGTGCGCTGCTGTTCGCGGCGGGTCTGCTCGGTGACGTCGCGCAGCACGCCTTGCAGCGCGGGCCGGCCGTGAAAGTCCACCAGGTTGACCATGATCTCGGCCAGGAAGGAGCTGCCGTCGACACGCTGGACCCGGTAGCGCACCAGGTCCGGGAGCTTCTCCCCCTTGGCCCTCTGCTCCATGTCGTGCCGTACCCGCTCCTGCTCCTCGGGGGCCAGGAGCTGAGGCAGGGAGAGGCCCAATCCGTGCTCAAGGCTGACTCCGAACATCTCGCAGAAGGCGCGGTTCAGGAAGACCAGGCGCAGGCTCTGGCCGTCGGCCACGAAATGGCCGACCCCAGCCTGTTCGATCAGCCAGCGGTAGCGCTCCTCGCTGTCGCGCAGCACCTTTTCGGCCCGCTTGCGCCAGCTGATGTCGCGCAGCACGGCCAGGAACTCGCCTTTGTCCGAGGCGAGTCCCAGGGGGCTGAAGGTAGCCTCCATCTCCAGCCAGGAGCCGTCGGCCCGCTTGAGGCGGAACTCCAGCGGCGGGGCGGCGGCCAGACCGGGCTGGGGCGAAGGCCTCATTCTGCGGAGGTGGTCCTGAACCACCGGCCAATCCTCGGGGTGGACGATGTCGCTCAATAGCAGCCGCCCAGCCTGCCCCGGCTGGTAGCCGGTCAGAAGGGCGCAGACCGGATTGAGAGGGTCCAGACGTTCCTGGCCGTCTATCATGAGCAAGCCGTCGCGGGCGCTCTCCACCAGCCCGCGCAGCCTCCCCTCCGATGCGGCCAACTCGCGGGTGCGTTCGGCCACAAGGCTTTCCAGCCCGCTCTGGTAGGCGATCAGCCTTTGGTTGTTGTCGTCGATGGTGTCCAGCATGGCGTTGAATGACTGGATAAGGCCGGCCATCTCGTCCTGCCCCCTGCTGGAGGCCCGGGTCTCGCGCTGCCCGGATTCCACCAGCCGGGCCACCCGGGAAAGCTCTCCCACGGGCTTGATGATGTTGTTGGCCAGATAGGCCATGAGGATGAGCAGAACGGCCACCCCAGCCAGGCCCGATATCAGGAAGACCCGCGGCAGGCTTTCCTGCAAGGCCCCGGCCTCGCGGTGCTGGATTCCGGAAAGGCGGTGGGCCTTGGAGGTGAGGTCCTCGATGGTGGAAGTGAGCTGGGCGGTGATCTCCTCGAAGCGTTTGCCTACCAGCTTGATCTCCAGGTTCAGGCCGCGCTCCCCGTCCAGATTCGAACGCAGATTGGCCAGGCGGATATTCATCTCCGGCGAGAGAGTCCCCAGTGCTTGCCAGTCCCTCTCTAGGCGGGCCAGATCGGCCTTCAGGGCGAGATACTGGTGTTCGGCGTGAAGCTCCAGGTAGGACCTGCGGGTCTGATCGATCTCCATGACCAGCCGCAGCAGATCCAGCGAACCCTGGCGTTGGATTTGGCGGGATAGATCCCAGAAATTGAAGACCAGGTTGGCCTGAAAGACTTGCTGGCGGTTGTGCAGCCGGTGGAGGTAGTCGAAACCCAGGCGGTAGCTCTCCAGCATGGCGAGGATGTTGCCCACCTGTTTGGCGGGTTCGGGCAGTACCGGGCTGAGTACCTCGGCGTCGTCGGCGGCTGCGGTGGTGTCGGTCTCCATCCTGGCCAGCAGCTCCCGGAAGCGTACCTCGCCCTCCTGGTTGGGGTCGCGGGTGACCTCGTTTTGCCAGAAGCGGGCCTCCCAGAGCAGCCGACCCAAGGTGTGGATTCGAACCCCCAGTTGCTCGGAGCGCTCGGCGTGGTCGATGGTGTCGGAGAGGCGGCCCACGAAGTAGGCTACCTCCAGATAGCTGACCACCGACAGGATCAGCATGATGGCCACCACCAGGGCGAAGCGGTGCTTAATGCTGCGGAACATGAGCTGCGTCCTCCGGGCGCGCGGCTGGCGGGGGGAGCGGCGGCAGGGTTGCGGTTCGGGGGCCGGCCAGGGTGGCCGCAGTGGGCACGTGTCTGCCTCCCTGATGACTAGGACTGCGTCCAGCGTTGATTCGTTCATCCTAATGGTATGCCAGCCGGATAAGGCGCGGCAAGCCTCAAGCGGGGCTCCGGCCGCCTTGTTGCCCGCCGCGGCGGCCTTGGCTCCATCTTTTGCCAGCCGGAGTCGCGACGGCGGGGCCTCGTACCAAATATGCGATCAAAGCCATCCATGGCTTTGATCGCCCATCGGCAGGGCCAAAGCGTGGTTCGACCCCACAAAGCAAGCTTTGCGGAGCCCCCCGGTTTTGTCCTACCTCGCGAGCGCTTGCGCGCTCGGCGGGCCATCCCCCGGGGTCCCCAGCCAACTTGTTGGCTGGGTGCGGATCCATGGCCCGCATGCCAATAAACGTTCAAACTACTTATTGGAACGCTAATTGGTATCAATCTTCCGGAATGGAATTCAGAAATATCAAAGAGGGGCGTCTTCGCCAGCAAGGCCTACTAAAATACTATATAAAAATTGATTCCGGCGTTGGGCTCCATTTTGGAGTAGGAGGTCCTATTTTAGGCTGATTGCTGGCTTGGTGCGGGCCCCCCTGCTCAGGCCAAGCTGAGTAACCAATTGAAAAAATGTAATAAATATTTATTGGCAGCATTATTGCTGATGCTTAGGGCGCAACATGGATGATTCACAAGAGTATGCAAACGAACGACAAGCGGTTCAGCTTTGATATAAAGCAGAGAGGATGGGACATCATGAACGCCACTGCAAGAATATTAAGCGGGCTCACCTTGGCCCTGGCCCTGACCTTGGCCCTGGGCACCATGGGTATGGCTCGTGAGTGGAACGGCAGCGATTATGAGAACGGCGTGATCCCCGAGGCCGCCATCGGGGTGAGGCTGCCCGCGGGCTTCCATCTTCAGGCCGTGGCCAATGGCTCCGACTTTGAAAACCACACCATAGTCCTGCCCGAGGGCGCCAAGGGCGGGCGGCTCCTGGTTGAGCAGAGCCTTGCCGACCGTGGCGAGCGCCTGGGGCCGGTGATCGGCTCTGACTACGAAAACGGC
Source organism: Deltaproteobacteria bacterium (assembly GCA_021811275.1). GTDB lineage: Bacteria > Desulfobacterota > Desulfarculia > Desulfarculales > Desulfarculaceae > JACRDC01. The sequence goes on along the minus strand of JAJZPI010000017.1, from coordinate 26,454 downwards.
AGGTAACCAAGCTTACCTGGTAGAACACCGACTGGCCCCCGCAAGGGGGCCAGTTCTTTTATGCCCTCACCGCAGACAAGCCAGATTCCATATGGTTGCCGCAGCAACATGTGACGAGCGGGTATTCTTGGTGCCTGGGGCGGGAGTCGAACCCGCACGCCCTGTTCGGGCTGGGGATTTTAAGTCTCAGAAGTCATGCTTACCCGATGTACTCCATTTTGCGCTAGCCTTCTTTTCATCGCATAAATAAAGCTTGAAACAGTCACACCAGTTACGCTAAAATCACACTAGTTACGCTTACCCGTGCTTACCTGATGCTTACCCGAAACTCGGGGGACTTTTCATGGCCAAGCTTACCAAGCGCCTTATTGACTCCCTACAGCCAGCTCCCGGCGGGGGCGACTTGGTGCTTTGGGATGATGACCTGCCAGGGTATGGGCTCAGGGTGAAGCCCTCAGGGGTCAAGTCCTTCTGTATCCAATACCGCGCCCAGGGCAGGAGTCGGAGGGTCACGGTCGGGACCTATGGCCGGCTCACTCCAGACGAGGCCCGCAAGCTCGCACGCCAAATGCTGGCGGACGTTTCCAAGGGTGCGGACCCTGCCGAAGCCAAGGCCCAGGGGCGGCAAGCCCCCACGGTTAAGGACTTGGCTAATCGCTACCTGGCCGAACACGCCAGGGCCAAGAAAAAGCCGGCCAGCATATTCAGAGACCAGCGGTTGATTGAGCGCTTTATATTGCCCGCCCTGGGCAGCAAGCAGGTTGAAGCCGTGACCCGTGCGGATGTAGCCCGCCTGCATCACAAGATAGGCCAGGAGACGCCCATACAGGCCAACCGCACCATAGCCGTACTTTCAAAGATGATGACCTTGGCGGTCCGCTGGGGGCTCAGGGGCGATGCCCTGGGCAACCCCTGCCGCTTTGTGGAGCGCTTCAAGGAGAACAAGCGGGAGCGTTACCTGTCGGCGGATGAACTGGCCCGCTTGGGGGCTTCACTCATTAAGGCTGAGCATGAAGGGACGGGCTTCCCGCCGGCCATTGCCTGCATCCGGCTCTTGTTGCTGACCGGGGCCAGGGTCGGGGAAATACTGACCCTGCGCTGGTCGGACCTGGATTGGGAGCGTAGCTGCATTTTCCTTTCCGACAGCAAAACAGGCCGCAAAATGATTCCCCTGGGCGCGGCTGCGCTGGAACTCTTGCAAGCCCTGCCCCGCCACGCAGGCAATCCCTATGTCCTGCCCGGCGAGCGACTGGGCCGGCACTTGGTTGACGTGAACACCACCTGGCACAGGGTACGGGAGGCCGCCGGCCTGGAAACGGTGCGACTGCATGACCTCCGGCACACCTGGGCCAGCATGGGCGCGGCTTCGGGCCTGTCCCTGCCCCTAATCGGCGCGGTCCTGGGCCACAGCGAGCCCAGCACGACACAGCGCTACAGCCACTTGGCCGATGACCCCTTGAAGCAGGCGGCGGACCTTGTGGCCGGAAAGGTGGCCGAGGCCCTAACCCAGCCGCCCAGGGAAAAGGTGGTGCCCCTGCCGAAACGGAGCTAGTTCGCGCAGGGTGGGGGTGGTTGCATGCTAGCTGCGAGGCCCTTGTAGCCGACCCCACCCCCAGGAACCCACCCCCCCACCCCCTCCGCTAGGGGGACCCAAGAGTCAGCGGGGAGAGTTGCATAAAACCATTTGACGCATTTCTCTGGGAGGGTTTTTTGAAAGCAGACTATGACCATAATCAGCATTTCGAGTTTACGAAAATTATCATGGCCTCCCTTGGCAAAAAAGGACGGGGAGGCTTGTTTCTGGGAATTAGAGCAGTGCCAGGCCGACCTTCTGTGCGGCCTCGACATTATTCAAGGTGGCATCCTGTCTTTACGTGGAAAATGTACAAAAGAAGCTCTCCATATAAAGCAGTAAATCTAGAAGCCCATGAGTTAGATAGAGTCATCAAGGAACTTTGTGCCAGGTTAGCAGGGCGCATTTATCTTTACATGATCGACCAGGACATTAGTAATTGCGTTGCCGAAGAATTGGCAGAAGAAAACACAAAATCGGCTGCTAAATTCATAAGTGCTGAAACTTCGCCAGGTAAAGATATATTCTGGAGAAAAATGCTTATTAGGGACTTGTTAAAAATATTGGAAGAATACACGACAGCTAATCATAATGAAATGTTTTATATAACCGCCAGAGTCCTATCAGCTACCAAGATCGACAAGGGGACATTTCACGAAATTGCTAGAAGGGTAAAGGCTATCGAAAACCGCCTCTCCCCCCTTCCCCGGATTACTTTTGGCCCAAGTGCTTAGAGCAACTTTTCTACCACCATAATATTTTGATATTATTCTTATTTTCCAACTAGTCATTTTGCCCCCCGGCCTGACCTGGTGTATCCCTAAGGCAGACTAAAAACGCGTCTGTTGGACGCATTGCCTTGGAGTGAACCATGTCAGAAATCTCGTATGTCACTACCACAGAAGCAGCACACTTTCTTCGTTTGAGCCGCCGGACCCTCGAAAAAATGCGGCTTGATGGCCGTGGGCCTATTTACCGAAAGATGGGCCGATCTGTCAGATACGCCGTGGATGATCTTACGGAGTGGGCGAACAACGGCGCCCGCCGGTCGACTAGCGACCCCGGCCCCCAGGCTGCTTAGGTGCGGCCATGGAGTACCCAGCCCTGACGCCTATGCAGGCGATACGCAAGCGGTGCCTGTGGTGCTGCCTGAACTCCCGCAAAGAAGTCAAGCTCTGCCCAGCCAAGGATTGTCCTCTATGGCCGCTTCGGCTGGGAAGCGGGACCAAAGGGCTAGGGCTCAGCCCGTCCCAGGCAATGGTGAGATATTGCCTCGTGTGTGCAGGGGGGGCTGACATCATGGGAGAGCACCGGGGCAGCACGAAAGCGGTCACGGCCTGCAACGGCAAGCTCAGGGCCGACGACTATCACGACGGGAGCCCCTGCCCCCTCTGGGTCTACAGGACGGCAGAGGCTCGCCGGCAGACCAAAGCCAAGGCGAAACAGGCCCGCCAAGCTAATCAGAGGCCCGCTGTGGGCCAGTTTTCGGAGGAACAAGCCGCAGACGGCCCTTGGCCTCTAGGAGAAGAATCAGAATCAGAAACCCGCCCTGGTAGCGAAAGCTCGGAGGTAGGGCCGGTGCTTTCAGATAACCAGCTCAACACCGCGATGGTGTCCCATGTCGAGGGATGAAGGGTTTATCTTGCTGCCCCTTGCCGGCCAGATTCGAGAGGGGGCACTTGCTGAAGGGTCAACTCGTAACCTGGCAGTGCTGGTCGTGGTAGCCGCCCATGAAGACCGCCGGACCCGCCTTGCTTGGCCTAGCTTGGCTCGTGTGGCCACGCTAGCAGGAATCCGTAAAGCGGATGTTCCGGTGATCCTCAGAGCGCTTGAAGAAAAAAAATGGCTCAAACCGGAAATCCTTAGCGGCGGTAAGCGTGCCTGGAGAATGTTGTACGCGACTTACCCTGGCGACCTAGAGCCGCGTGATTGGCTGCGCCTAAACCGGTCTTTGGTCATGGGCGGGACATGGGCGGCAATGCCGGAGAGCGCCCGAAGACTTTACCTGGTGATGAAAGCGCTTGCCTGGGTGGGTCAGAAGGCCCTACCAGACTGGAACCCTGAATACGAGGAGAATGAACCCACTGCCTGGGATGATGTGAAAGCCCAATTTCTCCCGGCAACGCTTTTTGACCCAAACGAGCTTCGCCGGCTTTCTGGCCTAACTGGACCTACCTTCAGACGAGCCCGGTCCTGGTTGTTTCATTGTGGGCTTGCGGTCCTGACTAGCGATGACCTGGAACCCGGCCTGCTATTACCGCATGACCCTGGGACGCACGCACCAAGAATAATAGAGCAGCTAAAGCGGGACCGGGCAGAAGCAGCCACGCCCAAGGGGGACGCACTTAGGGCCTTCAGGGCAGCCCAGGAAGCCCAAAGAAAAAATAATGCAAATAAAGCCAGTTACAGGCGAACGCTCACCAGGGAACCGCTGAACGATCATTTGTGTACCGATGAACGCTCATCTGGGAACCGGCGAACGCTCACGAGGGAACGGTAACTATATCTTAACCAGTCTTTGAAAAAGCATTTAACCAGAGAACCACACCTCCCTGACCTCCCGGACAGGGAGGATATCGACTGGAAGGGAAGAAATGACTCCGGAACAAAAGAGAGAACTTGAAAAGCATCTAAGACAAGAAGCGGGACTGCCAAAACGTAAGGCCCTTCACGTTATCTCAATAATCGTGAGAGCACTCGCAAAAGATAAAGTGAGGGAGGGTTAACCCTTTTCCTAGATGTGTAGAGGGGGGCGGCGACTCACTCGCGCACACGCGCAAGCTGATTTCTGATATCGGAGGGTTCCATGGACAAAGAAACGGTCTACAGCTTCGACAAAAACGCCTTGGAGCAAGTGAGGGCCAGCATCTACGAGTATCAGGGCAAGACCTACGCCGATCTTCGGGTGTTCTGGTATGACAACACAGCCGGCCAGTACAAGCCCACCAAGAAAGGGCTGACCGTTAACGTGGTCTTGCTGCCAGAGTTGGCGCGGGCGGTGGACGACCTACAAACAGCAGCCAAGCAATAAGCTGCCCTGCCCCTTGCCGGGGCTGCCCTTTGGTAAAATTGGTGCTGGCTAGCAGGCCGAGGGATTTATGTCACGGCAACTGGAAGCCTCGCAATACCTGGTCCCCCAGCGAAAAGCTTGCGATCAGCGGAGTAGGACGGTATCCCCCGTCTGGCGACCCAATGCTCACCACCGTTCGTTTGTCATGAATATCATCCCACCGGCAGACTAGCATCCCTTTGGCCTCCTGTTGGGCATTGGGCGGCCCATAGGTAGACACTAGGTCCTCAAATGTGGCTTTGCCCACTTGCGGTGTCAGCGATTCCCTTGCTGGTGAGTGGGCAACGCAGCCGGCAAACAGAAAGGTTACTACCAAAAGGGTGGCAATCTTTTTCATTTTGACATGTTCCAGTCCAGAGATAGTGCTCACCACCCCGGCTTGTCCTGCACAGGCCGGCCATACTGGTCCATGTGGACCCCTAGCCCGTAGGCATCCCGCTGGACAGGACCCATAACCGGCAACCTGTCATTGGTGTTCTGAGGTGTGTAGGTGAAGGGCCTACCTGTCCCGTCCATGTGGTGGCCCGGCCCGTAGGCGTCTTGCTGATAGGGCGGCAGGAGCCCTTGAGGTGAAATGGTCCCCTCATCATCATCCTGGGCATAGACCATGATCGGCCCAGCCAAGACGAGAACCAAGACGACGGCGACGGCTGCTTTCATGGCTTCCCCCCGAAGAAAGCAAGCGGCAGGTTGGCCCATTCTGCCCTGGCAGGGCACCAAAAGGCAAGGGGGTCAGACTAGCTCTACTAGAGGGTGGCGAAGCGCGAAAATCGTTCCCGTGCTTACCTGGTGCTTACCCGATAACATTTAATACCCGACTAGATAGTCAGGCATTATGTGTAATTAATTGTTTTTATTGGTGCCTGGGGCGGGAGTCGAACCCGCACGACCTTGCGGTCTGGGGATTTTAAGTCCCCTGTGTCTACCAGTTCCACCACCCAGGCGTTGGGTGGGAAGCCCGTCCGGGGCCGGTCGCCCCGGGTGGGCCAAGGTCTAGCGAATTTGCAGACCGCTGGCGGCCAGGAAGCCCAGGAAGCGCTCCTTGCAGCCGTCGATGTCCTCCTTGGTCAGGGTGCGGTCGGCCAGGCCGATCCAATAGCGGAAGGTGTAGCTCTTCACGCCTTTGTCCAGGCCGCGCCCGCTGTAGGCTATGACGAACTGGCGCTCCTGCACCAGGTCGTCCTGGTACTCGTCCAGCAGCGTGGCCAGGGCGGCGTAGCCCTTGGCCGCCGGCCAAAGGATGGAGAAGTCCAGCCAGGAGCCGGGGAAGGCCGAGGGCAGGGAAACCTCCAGGGCGGGGTATGCCAACAGCGGCAGCTCCTCCAACTCCATCTCCAGCCAAGCCATCTGGGCATTGCTCTTGAATGCCTCCAGGATGGGGCCGCTGAGATAGCCCAACTCGCCGCGCCGGACCCCCCCCTGCCATATTTCCAAATGCGCTCCGGCTCGGGCCCAGGCCGTGGCGTCGGCCCGCCCCGGCTTCAATTCCAGGGGCCCGCAGCCCAAGACCTGGGCCGCGTCTTCGAGCAGGCCTTTCATCTCCAGGAAGAGGGGCTCCAGTTCGGCCTGGCCGCCGGCGGAAAAGGCCACTGCGCCCAGACGGGTGGTCTCGCGAGAGCCCCCGCCCGCCGGGGCGTAAACCCGGCCCACCTCAAAAAGCTTGATCTCGTCGCGCTGGGCGTAGTTCTGTGGGATCATTTCCAGCAGGTTGGGCATGAGCGTCTGGCGCAGCCGCGACTTGTAGGGCGCGATGGGGTTGGCCAGGGTCAGCGATTCGCCGGGTTCCCAGCCGATCTTGGCCAGCCAACGGTCGTCGTGCCAGGAATAGGCGTGCACCTCGCTATAACCCCGGCCCTGGGCCAGGAGCCGTCGCAGCTTGTGCTCGGCGCGCAGGATGTCGTTGAAGCCGTACTCGGTGATGGCCACGGCAGGCAGCTTGGCCTCGATGTTGTCGTAGCCGTAGAAACGGGCAACTTCCTCCACGATATCCTGGCGAACCCCGATGTCGCGGCGGCTGCGGTGGGGCGGTATGTCCACCAACAGCTCCTCGCCGTCCTGACGGCAGCCGAACTCGATGGCCCCCAGTATGCGGGCGGTCTCCGCAAGGGAAAGCTCCTGTCCCATGTAGCGCGGCACGTAGTCGGCCGGGATGCGTAAAGACCTCCGTGTGAGGCCCAGGTCGCCCACGTGGCTAAAGCGGCTTTTCACCTTGGGCTCCTGCCCGGCCTGGGCGGCCAGGCGCAAGAAGCGGGCGGTGGCCAAGGGCATGAAGGCCTGGGGAAGGTCCTTCTCGAAGCGCTGGCTGGCGTCGGTGCGCAGGCCCAGCCGCACCGAGCTGCGGCGGATGCAGCCGGGCTGGAAGTTGGCCGCCTCCAGCAGGAGCCTGGTTGTGGCCGGGGTGACTTCCGAATGCAGGCCGCCCATGATCCCGGCCAGGGCCACCGGCTCCTTCTCGTTCCAGATCATCAGGTCCTCGGCCAACATCTTGCGGGCCTGGCCGTCCAGGGTGGTGAACTCGCCCGGCGCGCCCAGGGGGGCCACGCGCACGGCCTTGAGCCAGTCGGCGTCGAAGGCGTGCATGGGCTGGCCGACCTCGTACATGACATAGTTGGTCAGGTCCACGAGCAGGTTGATGGCGCGCAGGCCGATGGCGTGCAGCCTCCACTGCATCATGAGGGGGGAGGGCGCGGGACGGATGCCCTCCATGAGCAGGCAGCAGTAGCCAGGGCAGAGAGTGAAGTCGTCAACCGTCACCGGGAAGGCCGGCAGGTTGTCGAAGCCCTTCAAGTCGACCTGCTCCAGGGGCTTGAGCTCGCGGCCGAAAATGGCGGCCAGCTCACGGGCGAAGCCGTAGTGGCCCCAGAGGTCGGGCCGGTGGGTCACGCTCTTGTTGTCGATCTCGATTAGATGGTCACGGGCCGGGGCCAGGTCCTTGAGGGCCTTGCCCGCCGGGGTGCTCTCGGGCAGGTCCATGACCACCTCGTGGTACTCGCCCAGGCCCAGTTCCTTAGCCGAACAGAGCATGCCCTGGCTTTCGAGACCGGCCAGCACGGTCTTTTCCACCCGCGCGCCGCCGGCCAGGACCGCCCCCGGCGGGGCGAAGGGGGCCTTCATGCCCAGGCGCAGGTTGGGCGCGCCGCAAACCGTGCTCAGTATCTCGCCGCCCAGGCCGACCTCGACCCAGGTCAGGCCCTCGCGGCCCTCGACGGGCCGGGCGGAGAGCACCTCGCCCACCACAACCTTGTCCAGGTGGCAGTTCACGAGGTGGACCTCCTCCACCTCGGCGGTTTTCATGGTCAGTTCCAGGGCGATGCGCTGGGGGTCCAAATTGCTCAGGTCGACGTACTCGCCGAGCCATTCCAGGGATATTTTCATGGGGGCGGCCTTTCAGCTAGGCTTGGGGTCCCTCGGGGGTCCAGTCGTCCAACAGCCGGCGCGGCTAGACCGCGGCCGGAAACTGCTCCAAAAAGCGCAGGTCCCCGCTGTTGAACAGGCGTATCTCAGGCACGCCGAACTTCATCATGGCCAGGCGGGTGAGCCCCAGGCCGAAGGCGAAGCCGCTCCACTGGTCCGGGTCCACCCCCCCGGCCTCGAGCACCCGGGGGTGGATCATGCCGCAGGGCAGAAGCTCTATCCAGCCGCTTTGCTTGCAGGTCTTGCAGCCCACGCCCTCGCAGATCAGGCATTGGCAGTCCAGCTCGAAGCCGGGCTCCACGAAGGGGAAGTAGCCGGGCCGCAAGCGCACGGTCACCGGGCGGTGGAAAACCTGGCTCAAGAGCGCCTTCATCACCGCGATCAGGTGGGAGATGGTCACGTTCCTGTCCACCATGAGGCCTTCCAGTTGGTAGAAGGTGTTCTCGTGGCTGGCGTCGACGGCCTCGTAGCGGAAGCAGCGGCCGGGGAAGATGGCGCGCAGGGGCACGCCGTGGGCCTCGATCATGCGCACCTGGTTGGCCGAGGTGTGGGTGCGCATGAGCATGCCGTTGGTCAGCCAGAAGGTATCCTGCATCTCCCGGGCCGGGTGGTCGCCGGGGATGTTCAGGGCGTCGAAGTTGTAGTGCTCGCTCTCGACGTGGTAGCCCTGGCCCACGATGAAGGACATGCCCTGGAATATCTGCTCCAGCTCCATCTGCACCAGGGTTATGGGGTGCAGGGAGCCCAGGCTGCCGCGCGCGCCGGGCAGGGTCAGGTCCACGGGCATGGGCCCGGCGGCCCCGCCGCCTTGGCGCAGCCTGGCCTGGGCTTGGGCCAGGGCCTGATCGGCCCAGGTCTTGATCTCATTGAAGCGCCGGCCGAAGTCCTTGCGCTCCTCCGGGCCCATGGCACCGAAGTTCACGGTCTTGCTCAGATTGGTGATGGAGCCCTTCTTGCCCATATACTGGATGCGTATCTTTTCCACCTCCTCCAGCGAGGCGGCCTGCGACAGCTCCTTGGCGAGTTGGTCCTTGATCTGGTCCATGCGACCTCCCGGCTCTGACCAGGTACACGGCAACGCCCGGGCGGGGGCCCGGATCCTGGTGTTTTATACACTTACCCTCGCGGGCTTGCCAAGACAATGCTGCCTCGGAGCGCGGCTCCGCCCGGCGGGCGACCGCCAAAAATTGGCCGCACGGGCGCCAAAACGCCGGGCAGATTCTGCCGCGCGAACTTCCGGTGGCCAAGACCATTCGTGCAATATGGCGTTATTATTGGGTATTAAAAGTGAGGGCGGGCGGCATCCATCTTGCTAAAGCATGGGGGGACCTTGAAGCAGGAGCACGACATGATCCCCGTGGATCTGATCAACGAGCAGGCGGGCCAAGGCCGGGCGCCGCAGAGAGAGTCCCTGGCCGCTCCCTCCACCACCCTTCTGGCCAGGCTCATCGAATCCCGCCTGGAAAATGAAAACAAGCCCACCCCGCGCGGTTGGCTGCCCAAGGGGGTGCGCCGCGATCTGCGCCCGACCCTGCCCAACATCGGCATGGCGGCGGTGATGCTCTTCAGCAACCGCAGGGCCGTGCAGAGCTATCCCTTGCTCTACACCACATTGGCCCTGGCGCACCCGAACTAGCCAAAAGCCTCGGCCGGGGCGATGAATCGCCCCGGCCGGGACACCCCCCAACTCTTAGCCGCCGCCACCGGGTGTCAGCGGCGGGCGACCACGCGACCCAAAGACTTGTGTCCCACCTCAATCACGAAGGGCCCGGCCTTGGTCTTGAACGGTATGGCGATGACCGGGCCCCTGGTCATGTGCTTGATGCTGTGGCCCTTGCCCTTGACCACGGTGGGGATGCCGGCTTTCAGGGAGATGCCCTGCTCGGAGAGTTCACGCCGGCCGTCCCCGGAGATCATATTGGTGATCTCGCCCACCGCGTCGACCACCTCCATGTTTATTTTTTGGATCATCTCGCCCAGCATGTTGCTGACGATGAAGCAGATGCAGGTTTCGTGAAACGACAGCGACAGCGAGGCCTCGAGGTTTTCGTTGCTCAGCCCGATGATGCCCGAGATATCGCCCTTGGCCAGGTCGCCCTTTTTGAGAAAGGGCTTGCCCGCCTCGGCCTCGGTGCGGGCCATGGTCTTGAAAACTTTTACGGCCGCGTGCAGGAACGGGTTGACGTACTCCACGTCCATCATCCGCCTCCCTTCTTGGGCGACTGCGGTCGGGCCCCCGGCCCCGTCCGGCGGCCCTTTCCCGGTTTCAATCGTCCCCAGTCGGCCCGCCTCGGGGCTGGAAGTCCGTGGCCAGAGCCTTGGCTTCGGCCATTTGATCGCTGGTCATCATGGCCGCCAGTTCGTCACGGGCCGCCGCCGACTCGCCGGTTTGGCCACACTCGGCTCCGTCGGCGGCCAGGCTAAGCCACATGTGGGCGCGGGCGAGGTCCCGTTCCAAGCCCAGGCCGCGCCAGTACATGAGGCCCAGATTGTGCTGGGCCAGGCCGTGGCCGGCCTGGGCGGCCAGGTTGAACCACTCCGCCGCCTTGGCGGGGTCACGCACGCCGTCGTGCCCGTTCAAATGCATGATGCCAAGATTGAATTGCGCCCTGGCCTCGCCCCGCTCGGCCGCCAGGCCGAACCAGCGCATGGCCTCGTCAGGATCCTGCCTCGCCCCCAGGCCGGTCAGGTGCATAACCCCCAGGTTGTACTGCGATTTGGCATGGCCACTCGCGGCCGCTGCCAGGAAGCGCCTGGCCGCCTCGGCGAAATCCAGCGGGACGCCGAGCCCCCGGGCGTGGGCAAGGCCGCGCTGGTACTGTTCCAAGGGGCCCGGTGGACCATCTGGACGGCGTTGTTGCTTCATTCCCCCCAACCCCTCGTGCCGGCCACCGCCGCCCTGGGCAGGAAGGCGGACCGTTGGCTTTGCCCAAAGGCTCGGCTGGCGCGGGGGTGAAAGATCAAGGGGTGCCGGGGTGCAGGCTCGGGCCCATGCAGGGCCGGAGGTGGGAAATCGGCAGGTCACTCCCCAAGATTTCGGCGGTTCCGCTGCCTTGGCCGCGAGGCTTTAGGCCGGAGACTTTGCGCCCCATCCTTTCGAATGGTTTGCCTTTTCGTTCCTCGGTTCGTCGAGCGCCGGAGACAATCAAACAGCCAAATCAATTCACTAGTTGTGATCTTGTGGGCTATCTTGATTCAACTACTTTGTAAATATGTTGTTTTTTGATTGAAGTAGTTGTGGGAACCAGTAAATCATGCTGTGATAAAAATGGCAATAGAAAATTGGGCGTCAGGGCATAAACCGCCCAAGCCGTTGGGGCGGGCCTATTGCCCGGCCGGAGCGTACAGGCATAGGGGTTCCTCGGCCATCTCGTCGCCGCTGACCTCGTAGGCGCGGGCCCGACAGCCACCGCAGACCCGGCGGTATTCGCAGACCCCGCACTTGCCCTTCAGCAGGTCGGCGTCGCGCAGGCGTTTGAACAGCTCGGAGTCGCGCCAGATGGCGCTGAAGGTCCTCTCCTTGACGTTGCCGGCGGCCAGCTCCAGGTAGCCGCAGGGTTGGACTTGGCCCACGTGGCTGACGAAGGCGAAGCCCTGGCCGCCCAGGCAGCCTTTGGTCACCGCGTCCAGGCCGTGGGTTTCAAAGGAGAGCTTTACCCCGCGCTCCTTGGCCTCCTGGCGCAGGATGCGGTAAAAGTGCGGGGCGCAGGTGGCCTTGAGCTCGATGGGCGGGCCGGCGAACTTCTCGCCCGCGAACCAGTGCAGCACGTCCTCGTATTCCCGGGCGCTGATGATCTCGCCGGTCAGGGCCCGGCCCCGGCCCGTGGGCACCAGCAGGAAGATGTGGTGCGCCACCGCGCTTAAGTTCTGGGCCAGATGGTAGATGCGTTCTATCCAGGGCAGGTTGGTGCGGGTGATGGTGGTGTTGATCTGGAAGGGCAGGCCGGCGGCGCGAGCTGCGGCCATGCCGGCCAGGGCTCCCTCGAAGGCCCCCGGCTGGCCGCGGAAGGTGTCGTGGCTGGCCGCGTCCGGGCCGTCGATGGAAATGGAGAGGCGCTGTATGCCGGCGTTTTTCAGCTTATGGGCGATCTCCGGGGTCAGTAGCGTCCCGTTGACCGCCATGACCATGCGCAGGCCCAGGTCGGTGCCGAAGCGGGCCAGGTGAAATATGTCCTCGCGCAGCAGGGGTTCGCCGCCGGTCATGATGATTACCGGCTGGCCCAGGCCGCGCAGGTCGGTGAGCAATGCCTCGCCCTCGGTGGTTGTCAGCTCATTGGGGTAGTGCTCGTCCAGGGCCCCGGCCCGGCAGTGCACGCAGGAGAGGTTGCAGCGGCGGGTGGTTTCCCAGGCGACCAAGCGCAGGGCAGGGGGCTCGCCGAGGGCGGGGGCGTGGGGATGGCCGCCGGGGTGGCCGTGGGGGTGGGGACGATCGCTCATGTGGGCTCCTTGGCGTGGCGTTACTTGAGTCTAGCGAGCGCGTTCCCCCCATGCAAGCGCCAGGCTTGACCAAATTAGGGGACTGTAGTAGATTTAAATCGAGCGAGCGCTCAGTCATATTGCCCCAGCTTGAGCAGGAGCCGCCCATGCCCTTATCTTCCGGCCCCCATCCCGGCGATCTCATCCCCTTGGCCCCGAGGGTCAGCCTGCTTGTGGCCATGCACCGGGGCAACTTCCCCAACGCCCACTCCGTGCTCGTCGAGGGACCGGAAACCGTGCTCATCGACACCGGCGCGGGCATCGATCTGCTGCGGCCCCTGGCCCGAGAGGGAAGGGTGGACCTGGTGCTGAACACCCACACCCACCCCGACCACGCCGCCGGCAACTTTCTCTTCGCCGGCCGCGAGATACTGGTGCCCGAGGCTGGCCTGGCCAGCGCCGGGCGCAAGGATGCGCTATCCGTGCGCTTGGCCGAGCCGGGCTCCCTGGCCGAATATTGGAAGGAGTTCGTGACCCGCGACATGGGCTTCGAGGACCAGCCCCCCACGGGCAGCTTTGCCGACGGCCAGGAGATCAAGGCCGGCGGGGTGCGGTTGCAAGTAATCGCCACCCCCGGCCACACCGCCGATCACTGCTGCTTCTTCCTGCCCGAGCAGGGCATCCTGCTCAGCGCGGATATTGATCTGACCTCCTTCGGCCCCTGGTATGGCCACCGCGAGTCCGACTTGGCGGAGTTCCGCCGCTCCATCGCCCTGGTCAAGGCCTTGAAGCCCCGCCTGCTGGTATCCTCTCACCGCCCCCCCCTGGATCATGGCATAGACGAGGCCCTGGACGCCTTTCTGGCCGTGTTCGAGCGGCGTGAGGCCAGGCTGTTGAATTATCTGCGTGAGCCGCGCAGCCGCGAGCAGATCGTGGAGGCCAGTCTGATCTACGGAGGATTTCCCCGTATCCCCAGGCTGTTACGCTACTGGGAGGGCCAAATGGCCGACAAGCACCTGGCCGAATTGATGGAGCGCGGGCTGGTGCGGTCCGGAGAGCGAGGCTTCCTGGCGGTTTAGGCTGCTCCGGTCGAAGACCCCTAAAATTGCCTTGACACTCCCACCCAATAGCTATAGCGTTATGGTGAGCGAGCGCTCAGTCATGCAATGGTTCTCCCTCGAGGCCGCCGCCTTCCCTCATTTGGAGAAGCCCGCCGTGCCCCAAAACGAGATTCTCAACCGCTACGCCCGCCGCGTGGGCTACAGCGAAGATGAAGCGGCCCGTTTGGCCCCTGGCGACCCTCGCGCCCGCCACATATCCCGCCTGAGCCAGGCCGCCCCCCTCTATTCCATCCAGGCGGAGGTGATCGAGGCCCGCCACTGCAACACCGGCTACCAGGTCGGCGACCGCCTTGTCTTGGACCTGGACGGCAACTTCATCGCCAAGCTCTGCCCCAAGCGCTTGTGCGTCTACCTGGCGGCCCAATTGGTCCTGCCGGTGGCCCTGATCAATGAACGCCTGAGCGAGGGGCTGGACCCCAACCAATTTCACTTCACCCGCCTGGTGCGCTGTCCGGACGTGGGCGTGGAGTGCGGCGGGTACGGCCAGGTGACCCTAAAGGTGGGCGTGGTCCCGCGCGCCCGCACCACGGAGCCGGCATGAAGCCCCTGCAGCCCAGCCCCGCTCCGGCCCCGGAGACCGAGACCCAGGAGCCGGCCCGGGACATCCCCACCGAGGTCAAGGACGCCGGCCTGGTGGCCAAGCGCCGCCGTCAGATCGTCGACGCGGCGGTGCAACTGTTCATCCAAAAGGGCTTCCACAAGACCACCACCCGCGAGATGGCCAAAGCCGCCGGCTTTTCCATCGGGACCCTTTATGAGTACGTGGCCAGCAAGGAGGATGTGCTCTATCTGGTCTGCCAGGCAATCCACCTGGAGATGGAGCAACGCCTCAAGGAGCGGCTGAAGTTCGCGGGCACCGGCGCGGCGGCGCTCTCGGCGGCCATCGAGGTCTTCTTCGAGGTCTGCGACCAGATGAGCGACCACATCCTGCTCATCTACCAAGAGACCAAGAGCCTGCCCAAGGAGTCCATGCGCTTCGTGCTGGCCCACGAGGAGCGCATTACGGCCATCTTCGCCGACCTTTTGGGCCGCGGCGTGGCCGACTACTCCCTGAAGCCCCTGGACCGCGCCCAGATCGAGCTCATGGCCCACAACATCGCCGTGCTGGGCCACATGTGGACCTTCCGGCGCTGGGCCTTGGCCCCGCGCTTCACCTTGGAGCAGTACACCGAATTGCAGCGCTCCCTGATCCTGGGGGAGCTGACCTGAAACGATTGTCGGCCTTGGGTCCCGACACCACGGGGCCCAAGCCGCCCGCTCCTCCCCTTGGCCACACCCGGCCCGGCGGGGGGCGCGAAGCCCGCAGGCAACAACCAGCAACCCCGCGGAGAACCGCCATGACCTTCGAGACCACCCCCTATGCGCCCAAGCACCCCGTGCGCGCCGTCACCGCCGCCAGCCTCTTCGACGGCCACGACGCGGCCATCAACATCATCCGCCGCATCCTGCAGGCCACGGGCGTGGAGGTCATCCACCTGGGGCACAACCGGGCCGTGGCCGAGATCGTGGAGGCGGCCATCCAGGAGGACGCCCAGTGCATCGCCGTCAGCTGCTACCAGGGCGGGCACATGGAGTTCTTCAAGTACGCCGTGGATCTTCTGCGCGAGGCCGACTGCGGCCACATCAAGGTCTTCGGCGGGGGCGGCGGGGTGATCGTGCCCGAGGAGATCCGCGAGCTCGAAGACTACGGGGTGGCCAAGATCTACTCGCCGGAGGATGGGCGCAAGCTGGGCTTGCAGGGCATCATCAACCACCTGGTGCGCTCGGTCGACCTCCCCCAGTGGGAAGGCGCGGATCCTGGTCTGGTGGAGGGCCTGGACCATTCCCGGCCGGAGGTGGTGGCCCGGGTCATCACCTGCGTGGAGCGGGCGGCCCTGGCCTCTAGCCCGGGTCTGCCGGCCTGGCGCGAGGCCCTGACCGCCCGCGCGGGCGGACGCAAGGTGCCTGTGGTGGGCATCACCGGCACCGGCGGGGCGGGCAAGTCCAGCCTCACCGACGAGATACTGCTGCGCTTCCTTCATGACTTCCCCGAGAAGCGGGTGGCCATCCTGAGCGTGGACCCCACCCGCCGCCGCAGCGGAGGGGCGTTGTTGGGCGACCGCATCCGCATGAACAGCCTGGAGTCGTCCCGGCTCTACCTGCGCTCCCTGGCCACCCGGGGCAGCGGCATGGAGATCAGCCAGGGCCTGGGCGACGTGATACCCGTGGTCCAGGCCGCGGGCTACGACCTGGTCATCGTGGAGACAGCCGGCATCGGCCAAGGCGACGCCGCGGTGGTGGACCTGGTGGACGTCAGCCTTTACGTCATGACATCCGACTTCGGCGCGGCCAGCCAGCTGGAGAAGATCGACATGCTCGACTTCGCCGATCTGGTGGCCATCAACAAGTTCGACCGCCGGGGCGCCGACGACGCCCTGCGCGACGTGCGCAAACAGCTCCAGCGCAACCGCGACGCCTGGCACACCCAGCCAGAGCATATGCCGGCCTACGGCACCATCGCCAGCAAGTTCAACGATGACGGAGTCACCGCCCTCTACCTAACCATCCTGGACACCATCAGGGAAAAGACCGGGGTGGAGTTTATGAGCCCGCGCCCCCGGCCCAAGCTCAAGCACTCCTCGGACAAGACCATCATCGTGCCGGCCGAGCGCACCCGCTATCTGGCGGAGATCGCCGACACCGTGCGCGCCTACCACTCCGAGACGGCCAAGCAGGCCGATCTGGTGCGCCGCGTGCATCAGATGAAGCAGGTGCACGACGCCATGGCCGAGTCCTGGCGGGGCGAAGCCGGGCTAACTCCGGCCCTGGACCGCCTCCGTTCGGAGGTGCACAAGCTGGAAGGAGGCTACACCGAGGAGACTCACCAACTCCTGGCCGAGTGGCCGGAAATGTGCAAATCCTATTCCGGCAGCGAGTACGTCTACAAGGTGCGCGGCCGCGAGTTTCGGGCGCCCTTGACCGTGCGTTCCCTGGCCGGCATGGAGATACCCAAGGTGGTGCTGCCGCGCTATAGCGACCCCGGGGACATCTACGCCTGGATGCGCTCGGAAAACGTGCCCGGACGCTTCCCCTACACCGCCGGGGTCTTTCCCTTCAAGCGCACCGACGAGGACCCCACACGCATGTTCGCCGGCGAGGGCGACCCCTTCCGCACCAACCGTCGCTTCAAGCTGCTCTCGGCCGACGCCAAGGCCGCCAGGCTAAGCACGGCCTTCGACTCGGTGACCCTCTACGGCTGGGACCCGGACGAACGCCCGGACATCTACGGCAAGGTGGGCAACTCAGGGGTTTCCATCTGCACCCTCGAGGACATGAAGGTGCTCTACGGCGGCTTCGACCTTTGTTCGCCCAACACCAGCGTCTCCATGACCATCAACGGTCCCGCGCCGATCATGCTGGCCTTCTTCTTGAACACCGCCATCGATCAGCAACTGGAGCGCTTCCGCGAGGAGAACAAGCGGGAACCCGACCGCGAGGAGCAGGCCCGCCTGAAGGCCATGGTGCTCAAGAACGTGCGCGGCACGGTGCAGGCCGACATCTTGAAGGAGGATCAGGGCCAGAACACCTGCATCTTCTCCATCGACTTCGCCCTGCGCATGATGGGCGACATCCAGCAGTATTTCATCGAGAAGGAGATCAAGAATTTCTACAGCGTGTCCATCAGCGGCTACCACATCGCCGAGGCCGGGGCCAACCCCATCAGCCAGTTGGCCTTCACCCTGGCCAACGGCTTCACCTATGTGGAGTACTACCTTAGCCGGGGCATGGACATAAACGAGTTCGCACCCAACTTGAGCTTCTTCTTCAGTAACGGCATGGACCCGGAGTTCACGGTCATCGGCCGGGTGGCCCGGCGCATCTGGGCCGTGGCCATGCGCGAAAAATACGGGGCCGCCGCCCGCAGCCAGATGCTCAAGTACCACATCCAGACCTCGGGTCGCTCCCTGCATTCGCAGGAGATCCAGTTCAACGACGCGCGCACCACCCTGCAGGCGCTGTGCGCGGTCTACGACAACTGCAACAGCCTGCACACCAACGCCTACGACGAGGCCATCACCACCCCCACCGAGGAGAGCGTGCGCCGGGCCTTGGCCATCCAACTCATCATCAACCGCGAGTGGGGGCTGACCAAGAACGAGAACCCCCTGCAGGGGGCCTTCATCGTCGAGGAGCTGACCCGGCTGGTGGAGGAGGCGGTGCTGGACGAGTTCTGCCGCATCACCGCCCGGGGCGGGGTGCTGGGTGCCATGGAGACCGGCTACCAGCGCAGCAAGATCCAGGAGGAGTCCATCTACTACGAAACCTTGAAGCATACCGGCGAGCTGCCCATCATCGGCGTCAACTCCTTCCTGAATCCCCGGGCCGACGAGCTGGCCCAGGAGTGCAAGATCGAGCTGGCCCGGGCCAGCGAGGAGGAGAAGCAGAGCCAGCTTTCCCGCCTGCGCGACTTCCAGGCTCGCCACGCCGACGAGGCGCCGGCCGCCCTGAAGCGCCTGCAGCAGATGGCCCTGACCGGCGGCAACGTCTTCGCCGAGCTGATGAACACCGTGCGCGTCTGCTCCCTGGGACAGATCACCAAGGCTCTCTACTCGGTCGGTGGTCAGTACAGAAGAGGCATGTAGGAAAGTTCCGGGTGAACCCTGTTGCGAACAATAGGGTTTGCCCGGCTCCCCTCCTTAGAAAAATCAGACGGTCATGGATTACGACAAGCAAGTAGCCGAGTTGCAAGGGTCTCTGTCCGATGCCGGCTTGGCCGGCGCGGTGCTCTCCTGGTCCCGCGACGTCTACTACTACACCGGCGTGGCCACCCCGGCGTGGCTAATGGCGCGGCCCGATGATTACCGGCTCTTCCTGCGCCGGGGCGCGGAGCACGCAAGGGCTGCCTGCGGCCTGGACCCGGCCTGCCTGCGCGAGGAGTCCAGGCTGACCCGCGCCTGCGCGGCGATGTTTCCCGGCGCGGGGGCGGGCGAAAAGATCGGCGCTGAGCTGGACATCCTGAACCTGGGCGAGGCTGCGGCCCTGCAAAGGGCCCTGGGCGGGCGGGAGCTGTCCGACCTGACCCCTCTGGTGCTGGCCCAGCGCATGGTTAAGGAGCCCGGGGAGGTGGCGGCGGTGGAGGCGGCCTGCGCGGCCACGGCCGCCGGGCACCGCGCCGCCCTGGCCGCCTTGCGCCCCGGGTTGACCGAACTGGAGCTGGCCGCGGCCATCGAGCACGCCCAGCGCCTGGCCGGCCACCAAGGGGTCTACTTCTTCCGCCAGACCGACGTGCTCATGGCCAACGGGCCAGTGGCCTCGGGGCCGGACGTCGCCCGCATGACCGGCACCGTCTTCACCGCCACCGGGGTGGGCCTGCACCCCTCGCTGCCGGCCGGCCCCTCGCGGCGCGCCCTGGCCCCCGGCGAGCTGGCTCTGACCGACATCCCGGCCTGCGTGGAGGGCTACCACGCCGACCAGACCCGCATGTACGCCCTGGCCTCGGCTCCGGCGGCGGCGTGGGAGATGTGCGGCGGGCTACGGGAGTTGAGCGATGCCCTCATGGCCGCGCTCAGGCCGGGCATGACCTGCGTCCAGGCCTGCGCCCTGGCCGACGAGCTGGCCCGCGCCGCTGGCCTGGGCGGGAATTTCCAGCGCTTCCCCGGCGGGGCCAAGGCCCACTACATCGGCCATGGGGTGGGCTTGGAGCTGAACGAGCCGCCGGTGATCTCCACCAGGAACCCCACCCGCCTGGCAGCGGGCATGACCTTGGCCTTGGAGCTGCACCTGAACGGCCCGGAGGGGCTGTTCGTCAAGCTTGAGGACACGGTGCACCTTGAGGCCGGGGGCGCGCGGCTGCTGACCGGCCCGGGCCGTGGATTGAACGAGGCGGGATAGCATCAAAAGGAAGGGGACCGGATTGTCTCCGGCCCCCAGCGACCCAGGTATCAAAGCAAATTTGGAAGAGACGAAACTGTTTGCGGCCCGCGGCGGGGCCGTGGCCTTACCTGCGGGGCTTGGCCTCGTTGACGGTCAGGTTGCGGCCGTCCATGGCATAGCCGTGGAAGCGGGAGATGGCCTGCTGGCCCTCCTCGGAGGAGCCCATCTCCACGAAACCGAAGCCGCGCGAGCGGTTGGTCTCCCGGTCGGTGATTACCCGGGCCGAGATCACGTTGCCCACCTGGCTGAAGAGGTCCTTAAGATCGTTGTCACCCGTGCTGTAGGGAAGATTGCCGACATAGATATTCATCGAAACCAGTCCTTTTCTTTTCCTGAGTCTGGTAAAGAATAACATCTTTCGGGGGTTTCGCCAAACAAATCCCCATGGTAAAAATTATTTTAAAAGGGCGCCCGCCGGGAGATTGCAGGAAGCCGGCCTGGGCACTAGTATCATCCCCAAGGAGAAAAACGCAGGCATGAGCGAGCAGAGCAAACAAGCCCCGCGCCCCGCCTTTGCGCCGCCTCCACCGGAGGACCAGGCCCGGATCAAGGCCCTGGAGGAGGAGATAGCGGGCCTGCACCAGCAGATGCAGGACTGCGACAAGCAGTCCCGCGAACTGCAAGGCCGGGAGCTGGCCGGTGAAGGCCCTTTCGCCTCCGAGATATTCACCATGAAGCAGCGCAAGATGATGCTGGCCACCCAGATTCAGCACTGCAAGGTACGGATCAATCACCTGCTTTGGGGAAGCGGGGCCTAGGCCGGCCGGCATGGAGAAGAAGATTCTCATCGCCATCGACGGATCTCGCTCGGCCGAGCTGGCGGTGGATTATGTGGGGCTCATGGAAGGGGCCATGATCCGGGAGCTCAAGGTGGCGCTCTTCAACGTCATGGGCTCCCTGCCTCCGGATATGGTCCGTCAGGCCGAGGGCGACCCCGTGGCCTTCCGCCGGTTGGCGGAACTGCGCGAGCGCTATCAGGGACAGGCCCGGCAGGCTCTGGAAAAGGCCCACCATCTGCTTCTGCGTCACGGTCTTGAGGGAGAACAGATCGACAGCAAGGCCCACCCCCGCACCGCCGACATTGCCCGCGACATCCTTTTCGAGGCCGAGCAGGGCCTCTACGACGCGGTGGTGTTGGGCCGCCGGGGCCTGAGCAAGGCCCAGGAGCTGTTCCTGGGCAGCGTGACCAATCAGGTGGCGCAGCATGCCGACCGCCTGCCGGTCTGGGTGGTGGGCGGCCGGGTGGCCAGCCTGAAGGTGCTCTGCGCGGTAGACGGCTCGGAAGGCTCCCTGAAGGCCGTGGACCACCTGGCCTTCATGCTGGGGGGCAACCCCGAATGCAAGGTAGACCTCCTGCACGTGGGCGCGATATTCGCGGACTATTGCCCGGTGGACTTCACGCGGCCCGACAAGGAGGGGCCCACGGCAGTGTTGGATAGCGGCCCGGAACCCTGCACGCCCGACTTCTATCGCCAGGCCCTGCGGCTTCTCAAGGAAGGCGGCCTGGAGGAGGACCAGATCGAGGTGCTGGAGCGGCCCGGCCGCCCAGGAGTGGTGGGAGCGATTCTGGAAGAGGTTCGCGCCGGCGGCTACGGCACGGTGGTTCTGGGCCGCCGGGGCGAGGGCGGGTCTTCCTTTTTAGGCCATGTCAGCGATCGGGTGCTGAACAAGGGTGGAGAGGTGGCGGTTTGGATAGTAGGGTGAGCCAGGTCCGGCGGTTGGGCCAAAGTTTCTGGCGGCTGGGTTCCTGCCACGCCGCAGCCTACCTGGTGCGCGGAGCCGAGGCCAGCGCCATATTCGAGGCCGGCATTTCCGCCACCGCACCCCTGGTGCTGAGCCAGATCGACGCCCTGGGCGTGGCGCGCGAGGAGGTCCGGCACCTGATCATCTCCCACGCCCATGCCGACCACGCCACCGGTCAGGCCGGGCTGATGGCCGGCCTGCCCCGCGCCACCCTGCTGCTCACCCAGGCCAGCGCCGATTTCCTGGCCCGGCCCAAGACCCTGGAGCATTACGCGTACGAGGACGGCTTCACCTCCGCCGCGGTGGCCGAGCGCGACGGCCTGACCCCCTTCGGCCCCTGGCCAGCCTTGTCCCCCCTGCTTCCCTCGCCCTGGCGCGTCCTCGACCCGGCAGAGGAGTTGGACTTGGGAGGGGTGTCGCTCAGGTTCCTGGCCGATCAGGGCCACGCCCCCGGCGGCCTGATCGCTCACATTCCCCAGGAGGGGGCGGTGCTGGCCGCCGACTCGGCCGGCTTCGCCAACCACCAGGGCCAGATATTCCCGCTGTACTTCGTATCCTATACGGGCTATCTGAAAAACCTGGATGAGATAGCCGCCCTGTCGCCCACCTTCCTGGGCCTGGGACACCAGGTTTGTTTTGAGGGCCCGGACGTGGACCGCTACCTCGCCCACCTGGCCGAGTACCTGGCCTCCGAACGGAAGGGCGTGCGGAGGGACCACGCCGCGGGTGTCGCAAATGAGGACCTGGTGCGCGGCATGTTCCAGCGCCACTATCACGGCGAGATGACCCTCTACTCCGCCGAGGGGATAGTGAACTGCTGCCGGATCCTGGTGCGCCGCAGCTTGGAAGGCTGAAACGGCGGGCGCAACCGACGCTTCTCCAGGAAGGAACCGCGCGCGCCAATTGTGGGAAAGGAAGGGCGGGGATTATCCCCGCCCTCTTTATCTTGCCAATCCGATCCTCACCGGGAGCGCGCGAGGTCCGATGGGGAAACAGCTTCCCCGTCTCGCGACGCCCGCCGGGGGAACCCGGCTAGTCGACGCGGATGAAGCGGTCGCCCTTGGCGTTGCAAACCGGGCAGCGTTCGGGGTGTTCCTTTTCGTGAGTGTAGCCGCAGACCGGGCAGACATAGTAGGGGTAGTCCTCGTCGGACTTACCGCCCTTGTCCAGGAGCTTCTGGTAGAGCGCGGCGTGGACCTTCTCCACCTCGTTGGCGTAGTTGAAGGAGCGCTCGGCCTCTTTGTGGCCCTCCGCCTTGGCCGCCTCGATCATTTCCGGATACATGTGGGTGAACTCGTGGGTCTCGCCGGCCACGGCGGCTTTGAGGTTGTCGGCGGTGGAGCCGATGCCCTTGAGCGCGCGCAGGTGGTTGTGGGCGTGAACGGTCTCGGCCTCGGCGGCGGCGCGGAACATGCGGGCGGCCTGATGCAGGCCCTCGTCGTCGGCCTTCTTGGCAAAGGCCAGATATTTGCGGTTGGCCTGCGACTCGCCGGCGAAGGCTTCCTTGAGCATGCTTTCGGCTTTGGACATGGGGTCCCCTCCTCTTGGTTATTGGGCTTTGGCGGGCCCGCTGTAAAAACTGTCGTAGTAACGATTACTAATTAAGTTACCAGCAGACGGTGGGCCAAGCAAGGGCAAAATGCTCCGCCATCCAGGGTTGTCCGGCCCGATCAAATATGGTGGTATATTTAAGGATAAAGCCTTGGCCGCCAAAAGTGGAGCAAATAACATGAGCGACCCCGCCCGCTTGGCCCAGTGGTTGGAAAATTATATTAAGGATTTCATTGATAAATCCCCCGATAATTCCCTGCGGAACGAATCCGGCGAGAAGGCTTGGGAGGAACCCCTGGTGGGCTTCTCGCGGGGGGACGATCCCCTCTACCGCCAGTGCAAGGACCACATCGGGGAGTTCTTCTGGCTGCCGGAGGAGATATTCAACCTGACCTTCCCGGAGAATCCGGCCAAGGCCTCCGAACTCGCTGTGGTCTGCTGGATTCTGCCCCAGACCCAGGCGACCCGAAAAGAGAACGCCGCCCAAAAAACCTTCGCCTCCGAGCGCTGGGCGCGCTCCCGCCTCTACGGCGAGCAGTTCAACCGCCTGCTCAGGGCCAAGGTGGCCGAGGTCCTGTGCCAGCAGGGCTTGCCCGCGGTTTCGCCCCAAATGGCGCCCCAGTGGTCCTTCCAGAAGTCCGAGCGCCACGTCTGGGCCTCCAACTGGTCCGAGCGCCATGCCGCCCACATTTCCGGCCTGGGCACCTTCGGCCTCTGTGACGGCCTTATCACCCCCAAGGGCAAGGCGGTGCGGGTGGGCTCGGTGGTGGTGCGGGCCGAGCTGCCCCCCACTCCCCGGCCTTACGCCGATCACCGGGCCTGGTGCCTGTTCTACAGTCACGGGATCTGCGGCAAGTGCATTACACGCTGTCCGGTGGGGGCTCTCTCCGAGAAGGGCCACGACAAGGTCCTCTGCCGGGAGCATGTCATGGTCCGGGCCGAGGAGTACAACCAAAAGACCTATGGACTGAAGATCGAGGGCTGCGGTCTTTGCCAGGTGGGGGTGCCCTGCGCCTCGCGCATACCCCTGCCCCAGGAGGGTTGAGGCAGGGGCCGCGCGAGGTTGGCGGTCAGCTGAAGTCGGGCTTGCGCCGCTCGAAGAAGGCCTTGATGCCTTCCACGAAGTCCGGCTCGTCGGCCAGTTCCAGAAGCATGGATCGTTCGTCTTCCACCAGGCCGGCCAAGTCGCCCAGGGCGGCCCGGCCGAGCAGGGCCTTGGTGGCGGCCAGGGCGTGGCGGGGCCCCTGGGCCAACAGGCCGGCCAGCTTGAGCGCCTCTTCCAGCACCACCCCGTCATCCACCACCCGGTTGATCAGGCCCCAGGCCAGGGCGGTCTCGGTCTCCAGGGCCTGGCCCAGGAGGAAGAACTCGGTGGCCCGTTTGTGGCCGATCAGGCGGGTGATGAGCGCCGTGGCCCCGCCGTCGGGGCTCAAGGCGATGCGGATGTAGCCCGGGTCGAGGCGGGCGCTCCTGGCGGCCACCACCAGGTCGCAGGCCAGGCACCAGCCCAGGCCACCCCCGGCGGCCACGCCGTTCAGGGCGCAGACCACGGGTTTCTTGAGTTGACGCAGGGCCAGGATGCTGCGGTTGAGCACCCCTGCGATCTGGGCGAAGAAGGGTTTGGTGGCTTGCCCCTTGGCCAACTGCTCGCCCATTAGGCGCACGTTGCCGCCGGCGGAAAAGGCCTTGCCCGCTCCGGTGAGAACCAGGGCCCGCACCGCCGTGTCGCGGTCGGCCTCCTCCAGGGCCGCCACCAGCTCGGGCCCGCTGACCTCGTCCAGGGGGTTGAAGATGGCGGGTTGGTTCAGGGTGAGCAGGCGGACGGGGCCGCGGTCTTCGGCGAGCAGGGTCTGGTACTGGGTCATTTCCTCTCCCCAAGCCCATGCGTCCGGGGTTCGCGGCCGGACCGCCGGGCTGATATACTAGCCGCGCGGGTGGGCTAAACATATGCCGGCCCGAGCGCCGCCGTCAAGGCGCACCCCATGGGCCAGCGCTGCTTGACCGGCCTGGCGCCCTCTGCTAGGTTGTTGGCCAGAGCACGTAGAGGTCAAATGGCTACCCCCGAAAAAAGCGAAAAACCGCGTTTCGTGCCTGCGGCCAACCGGCGCAACTTCAAGCTCTCCGGCTTGGAGATGCTCATCGTGGCGCTCATCGTGCTGGGGGTGATCTATCTGGTCAGCATGTGGGTGGGCAACGCCTTCGCGCCGGAGCCCGAGGCCGTCGCCCCCGCCGCCCCGGCTCCCCTGATGGAAAAAGCCCTGGTGGCCAGCGAAAAGGCCCAAGCCCAGCTTTCCTCCCTGGTCAACGATCTGGGGTCCATGCGCAAGGACATCGAGGAGCTCCGCGCCCGCCGGGCCTCGGCCTCCCCAGGGCAGCCCGCCCCCCACTCCGATGGCCTGGACCGCCGCCTGGACGACCTGGAGAAGCAGGTCAAGACATTGGTTTCCCATAAGAAGGAAGACAAGCCCCTGGCCGCCTTGGCCCAGGACTTGAAGGCATTGGCCGGGCGTATCGAGCATCTGGAGAAGGAGCAGGCGGCCAAGTCCCAGGGAAGCAAGACCGTCTCCGCGCCCGCGGCCGACCCCAAAATTCTGGCCCGTCTGGAACGCCTGGAGCAGGTCCAAGCCCGCCTCCAGGCCACCTCCCCGGTGCCAGCGGCCCCAGCTCCCGCCGCCGAGCTCTCCAACCTCGAGCAGCGCTTGGCCAAGCTTGAGCAGGGTATGGCCCAGGTGGCCAAGGCCCCAGCCCCGGCTCCGGCCGCCAATATCTCCAGCCTGGAGCAGCGCCTGGCCAAACTCGAGCAAGGGATGGCCCAGGTGGCCAAGGCCCAGGCCAATACCCCGGCAGCGTCCCCAACGCCGGCTCCCCGTGCCGCCGCCGAAGCCTCTGATTCCGAGGCCAAACGCCAGCCCAAAGTGGCGCCTCGGCCGGCTCCCTCCAAGCCTCAGCCAGATCACCGCAAGGTGAGCCACAAGGTCAAGCCTGGCGAAACCATGCTGGGCCTGGCCCGCAAGTACAAGGTGAACATGGACGACATCGTGCGCTGGAACGCCACCCAGTTGGGCGATCGCCGTCAATTGCTCATCGGCGAAACTATAGTCATCATTCCGGGCGGCAATTCTTGACCGCTCGGGTCCCCTGGTCTGCGCTGCAAATCAATCCGGTCCTGAAAACCTTGCACGCCCTGGCCCGAGGGCGAGGTCAGCGCGTCTGGCTGGTGGGCGGCACTGTGCGCGACCTGCTTCTGGGTTTGAAGGCCCCGGACCTGGACCTTGCCGCCAGCGGCGACGCCCTGGCCCTGGGCCAAGCCCTGGCCCAGGAGGTCGGGGCGCGCTTCGTGCCGCTCAAGGAGGAGATGGCCACCTGCCGGGTGGTCATAACAGGGGAACCGGGCGGGGGATACCTGGACCTGGTCGGTCTGCGCGCCCCCACCATAGAGGACGACCTGCGGGCGCGCGATTTCACAGTCAACGCCCTGGCCCTGGAACTGGGTGCTCTCCTGAAGGGACGCCAGCGCACTCTGGACCCCACCGGCGGGCGGGCCGATCTGGCCGCCCGCCGCTTGCGACCGGCCGGACCGGGCGTCCTGGAGGACGACCCCCTGCGGGTGCTCAGGGCCTTTCGCTTCATCTCCACCCACGGGCTGGTTCCCG
>JAJZPI010000183.1 GCA_021811275.1 Deltaproteobacteria bacterium | reverse complement strand
TTATCCTGCGTGGCCGGCACTGGCGCGGCAACCCCCATCACGGCCACGATCACGATGATCACTCTGGCCACGACCACGGCGGCCTGCGCGAGGATCACAACCTCTGGTCCGCCTACTTGCACGTGCTGGCCGACGCGCTGACTTCCTTGCTGGCCATCTTCGCCCTGCTGGCGGGCAAGCACCTGGGCTGGACCTTCCTCGACCCGCTGATGGGCGTGGCCGGAGCCCTATTGGTGGCCAAGTGGTCGCTGGGGCTGATTCGCTCCTCCAGCCATGTGCTACTGGACATGCAAGCGCCCGAAAATATTCGACAGGTAATTCGCGAGGCCATCGAGGCCCAGGGAGATAACCGGGTTTCTGACATGCACGTCTGGTCGGTGGGCCCCGGGATATACGCCGCAGAGATCGTGGTGGTCAGCTCCGCCGCCAATGGGCCGGATGACTACTGCCGGCTGCTGCCGCCCTCTCTTGGGCTGGTGCATGTCACCATCGGCTCTCATCAATGCTCCTTGCCCGAGGATTGACCGCCCGGACCAGTCAGTCGTGGATTGTCGCCCACGGCTGATTAGATGGACGTCTATCACGCTGCTTATCAATCGCTTGGCCTGGTAGCCATTCTTTTGCGGCCTGGCTGAAGGCCGAGCCAAGGCCGTGCGGCTTACAGCCCATTTTCCGCCCCCCGCTCATTTTTCGAGCGCGCCAAAAAAATATTTGACAGGCCACGAGGGCGCGTGATAGTTTTCAATAACTGAATGAAAGTTCATTCAGGCCCACCTCGCCAAAACAGGCCTCGGGTTTGGGCTGCGGCCAAAACATGAATGACAAATCATTCATCGCCGCGGGGGCGATGACTCCCCTCCAAGGAGGATGCTTATGTCCCGCCAGATCAAAAAAGTGGGCGTCATCGGCGCCGGCGTGATGGGCGCCACCATCGCCGCCCACGCCGCCAACGTTGGGCTGTCCACCGTGCTCCTGGACATCGTACCGCCCAAAATGCCGCCTGAGCTGGAGAAAAAGGGCGCTAAGCCCGACTCCAAGGCCTACCGCAACTATTTCTCGCAAAAGGGCTTGGAAGGCGCGGTCAAGTCCCGCCCGGCCTCCTTTTATATTCCCGACGACGCCGAGTTGATAACCATCGGCAACCTCGAAGACGACCTGAAGCTTCTGGCCGATTGCGACTGGATCGTGGAGGTGGTGGTCGAGCTTCTGGGCATCAAGAAGGACCTGCTGGCCAAGATCGAGTCCGTGCGCAAGCCGGGCTCCATCATCACCACCAACACCAGCGGGATCTCAGTGGCCGCCATGAGCGCCCACCTGTCCGAGGACTTCCAGAAGAACTTCCTCGGTACCCACTTCTTCAATCCTCCCCGCTACATGAAGCTTTTCGAGATCATACCGGGCCCCAAGACCGACCCCGAGGTCATCTCCTTCATGGCCCAGTTCGCCGAGCAGAAACTGGGCAAGGGCGTGGTCTTCGCCAAGGACACCCCCAATTTCATCGCCAACCGCATCGGCGTCTTTGGCATGAGCTACCTGAACCGGCTCATCGACGAGATGGACATGACCTTCGAGGAGGCCGACGCGCTGACCGGAACGGTCCTGGGCCGACCCAAGATGGCCACCTTCAAACTGGGCGACCTGGTCGGTCTGGACACCTCCGGCCACGTGGCCAACAACGTCTACGAGGGCGCGCTCAACGACGAGCGCCGCGAGGTCTTCTCCCAGCCCGCTTGGTTCAAGCAGATGATCGAAAAGGGCATGCTGGGAAACAAGACCAAGGGCGGCTTCTACAAGAAGGTGCCCGGCGAAAACGGCAAGAAAATCACCCTGGTCCTGGACCGCAAGACCATGGAGTACCGCCAGCCCCAGAAGGCGAAGTTCGCCTCCCTGGAAGCGGCCAAGCAACAGCCCGACACCGCCTCCAAGGTCAAAACCCTCTTCTACGGCAAGGACAAGGCGGCCGAGTTCACCTTCAAGCACATGACCGAGGGCCTGATCTACGCCGCCAACCGCATCCCCGAAATCAGCGACGACATCGTCAACATCGACAACGGCATGAAGTGGGGCTTCAATTGGGAGGCCGGGCCCTTCGAGGCCTGGGACGCCCTGGGCGTGGCCAAGAGCGCGGCCAAGATGAAGGAGGCCGGCTACACCATCCCCGCCTGGGTGGAGGAGATGCTCTCGGCCGGCAACCAAACCTTCTATAAAGAGGAAGGCGGGGTCCGCTACTTCTACGATCTGGCCTCCAAGTCCTACAAGCGGGTCGAGATCAGCCCCAACATCATCCTGCTGCCCTCCCTGAAGGCCCAGAACAAGGTAGTGGCCGGCAACTCCGGGGCCACCCTCTACGACCTGGGCGACGGCGTGGCCTGCCTGGAGTTCCACTCCAAGATGAACTCCCTGGGCCAGGACGTCATCGCCATGGTCGACAAGAGCGCCGACATCGTGCGCGAGAAGTTCGACGGTTTGGTGATCGCCAACCACGGCCAGAACTTCAGCGTGGGCGCCAACCTGATGCTCGTGCTCTTCACCGCCCAGGAGGAGGAGTGGGACGAGCTGGACTGGATGGTCAAAAAGTTCCAGGACACCTTCATGAAGCTGAAGTACCTGGAGAAGCCGGTGGTGGCCGCCCCGCACCAGATGGCCCTAGGCGGCGGCTGCGAGGTCTGCCTGGCCTCGGACAAAGTCGTGGCCGCGGCCGAGACCTACATTGGCCTGGTCGAGGTCGGCGTGGGCGTCATTCCCGCCGGCGGCGGCACCAAGGAACTCCTGATCCGCAACACCCACGAGCGCCTATTCGAGGTGGCCAAGGGCGGCCTCTATCCCAAGCAGATACCCCTGCTGCCCTTCGTGGCCCGGGCCTTCGAGACCATCGCCATGGCCAAGGTGGCCACCAGCGCCAAGGAAGCCATCAAGATGGGCATTCTGCGGCCCACGGACAAGGTGTGCGTCAACGCCGACTACCGCATCAAGAAGGCCAAGGACACCGTGCTGGCCCTGAACCTTGAAGGCTACGCCCCTCCGCGTCCGCTCAACAAGATCCGGGTCATGGGCCGCGATGTGATGGGCGTGTTCAAGTATGCCCTGTACAACATGCACAAGGCCGGCTTCGTGACCGACCACGACGTGGTGGTGGCGACCAAGGTGGCCGAGGTGTTGAGCGGCGGCAACGTGCTGCCCGAGACCGAGGTCAGCGAGCAGTATCTGCTGGACCTGGAGCGCGAGGCCTTCGTGAGCCTTTGCGGCACCAAGGGCACCCAAGCGCGCATGGCGCACATGCTTAAGACCGGCAAGCCTCTGCGCAATTAGTCTTGATGCGACAAGTATGGCAACCGCGGCAAAAAAGCCCGGTTAAAAAACGAAAATGAACAGGAGAGGGGAAAATGGAAAAACGTCGTGCGGGCGCCGTTAAGGTTACCCCTCTCCTGTTCACCATATTCGCGAGCTGTTAGGAGGTTCCCATGAAAGAAGCCGTCATCGTCGCGGCCGTGCGCACGGCGGTGGGCCGCGCCCCCAAGGGCGCCCTGCGCCAGACCCGGCCCGAGTACATGGGCGTCACCGTGCTCAAGGAGGTCATCAAACGGACCCCCGGTCTGGACCCCAAGGAGATCGATGACGTGGTCATCGGCTGCACCTTCCCCGAGGCCGAACAGGGCCTGAACATCGGGCGGGTGATCGTGCAGAAGGCCGGTCTGCCCGACGACGTGCCGGGCGTGACCTTGAACCGCTTCTGCTCCTCGGGCCTGAACGCCATCTCCATGGCCTGCGAGCGCGTCATGTGCGGCATGGCCGAGGTCATGGTGGCCGGCGGCATCGAGTCCATGAGCCTGATCCCCATGGGCGGCAACATGATGAACGTCGACCCCGAGATGGGAGGCAACACCCCCTGGGCCTATGAAGGCATGGGCATGACCGCCGAGAACGTGGCCAAGGACTTCAACATCAGCCGCGAGGACCAGGACGCCCTGGGCGTGCGTTCCAACGAGTTGGCCATCAAGGCCATCAAGGAGGGCCGATTCAAGGACGAAATCGTGCCCTTGACCGTGACCAAGCAGCGCCCCGGAAAGAAGGGCCGCTTTGAGCTTTATGACGAGGTCTTCGACACCGACGAGGGCCCCCGCCCCGGCACCACCCTGGAGAGCCTGGCCAAGCTCAAGCCCGCCTTCATGAAGACCGGCTCGGTCACCGCCGGCAACTCCTCCCAAATGAGCGACGGCGCGGCCATGGTGATGATCATGTCCAAGGAGAAGGCCAAGTCCCTGGGCCTCAAGCCCCTGCTGACCTACCGCTCCTTCGCGGTGGCCGGCGTGGACCCCCGCTACATGGGCATCGGCCCGGTCAAGGCCATCCCCAAGGCCCTGAAGCTGGCGGGCATCGGCCTGGACAAGGTCGACCTGATCGAACTCAACGAGGCCTTCGCCTCCCAGGCCCTCTATTGCATGCGAGAGCTGGGCATCAACCAGGACATCGTCAACGTCAACGGCGGGGCCATCGCCCTGGGTCACCCCCTGGGCTGCACCGGCGGCAAGCTGACCACTCAGCTGGCCTACGAGATGGGCCGCCGTGGCTCCCGATTCGGCCTGGTTTCCATGTGCATCGGTTTTGGCATGGGCGCGGCCGGCATTTTCGAGCGCGAAGACTACTAGCCGGTGCGGTAGGAAGCAAAACACTCTTTAGCTTATAGGAGTTTAAGCCATGTCCGACGTCAAGATTCCCAAAGGCGGCGCCTTCCTGCTCGAGCCCGGCTCGCTCGACGCCTGCTTCACCCCCGAGGACTTCAGCGAAGAGCACCGCATGATCATGACCACCACGAAGGAATTCGTGGAAAACGAGATCTGGCCCAACATTGAGCGCATTGAGGAGAAGGACGTAGCCTTCGTCAAGCAGGTGTTGGCTCAGGCGGGCGAACTGGGCCTCTTGGGCACCGATGTGCCCGAGGAGTTCGGCGGCATGGGCCTGGACAAGATGTCCACCTGCGTGGTCACCGAGGCCATGGGCCAGGCCGGCTCCTTCGCCGTGGCTCACGGCGCCCACACCGGCATCGGCACCCTGCCCATCGTCTACTACGGCACCAAGGCCCAGCAAGAGAAATACCTGCCCGACCTGGCCTCCGGGGCCAAGTTCGCCGCCTACGGCCTGACCGAGGCAGGCGCGGGTTCCGACGCGGTGGGCGGTTGCCGCACCAAGGCCGTGCTCAGCCCAGACGGCAAGCACTGGATCATCAACGGCGAGAAGATGTTCATCACCAACGGCGGCTGGGCCGAGACCTTCATCGTGTTCGCCAAGATCGACGGCGTGGACTTCTCCGCCTTCATCGTGGAAAGGGCCTTCCCCGGCGTCTCCACCGGCGCCGAGGAAAAGAAGATGGGCATCAAGGGCTCCTCCACCACCACCATCATCCTGGAGGATGCCCAGGTGCCGGTGGAGAACCTGCTCTACGAGCGCGGAAAGGGCCACATCATTGCGCTAAACGTGCTCAATATCGGCCGTTACAAGCTGGGCGCGGCGGCCATCGGCGGCTGCAAGGGCGCTCTCAAGACCGCCGCTAGTTTCGCCCAGAGCCGCATCCAGTTCAACCAGCCCATCGCCAATTTCGGAGCAATCCGCGAAAAATTGGCCAAGATGGCCACCAAGCTCTATATCGGCGAGAGCGCCATCTACCGCACCGTGGGCCTGATCGACGCCTCCCTCTCGGGCGTGAGCCACTCCGACGCCGACTACGGCGACAAGGCCTCGGCCGCCATCCGCCAGTACGCCATCGAGTGCTCCATCGACAAGGTGCTGGGCTCCGAGGTGCTGGACTACATCGTCGACGAGTGCGTGCAGGTCCACGGCGGCTACGGCTACTGCGCCGAATACCCGGCCGAGCGCTACTACCGCGACGCCCGCATCAACCGCATTTTCGAGGGTACTAACGAGGTCAACCGCCTGCTGGTCCCCGGTGAGATGCTCAAGAGGGCCATGAGCGGCAAGCTGCCCCTCCTGGCCGCCGGCCAGAAGCTGCTGGGCGAGATCATGGACTACTCGCCCCTGTCGGTTGAACTGCCCGACGAGCCCCTGGCCTTGCAGGCCCACATGATAGAGATGTGCAAAAAGGCCGTGATCTTCGTGGCCGGCACCGCGGCCCAGAAGTTCATGCAGAAGCTGGGCAACGAGCAGGAGATTCTGCTCCGGGTCGCCGACATGATCATCGAGACCTTCGCTATGGAATCCGGCCTGCTGCGCGCCCAGAAGGCCGTGGCCAAACAGGGCCCGGAGAAGGCCAAGACCTACATCGACTTCGTTGAGTCCTACGTGGACGAGACCCTGCCCAAGATCGACGCCTGGGCCAAGGAAGCCCTGGCTTTCATCGAGGAGGGCGACAATCTGCGCACCCTGCTGGTGGGCATTCGCAAGCTCTTGAAGTACCAGCCCATCAACAACATCGGCCTGCGCAAGGCCATCGCCGCCAGGGTGCTGGACAAGGGCGGTTATCCGCTGGGTTAGCGATGTCCTCGGTTCTGCGGGGGCCGGTTAGTCTCTGGCTGAAAAAAACAGCCCAACCGGCCCGCCAAGGGACCCTGGGTGACAGTAGAGAGAAATTGGTATTTGTAAACGGGGCCCTACGGGAACTGGCGAGGCTTGACTGAAAAGATAGCCTTAACCGACCCGCTCCGCCACCATGGGCACTGTGGCCACTCCACCCGCGGGGACGCCGGGTCAAAAAGCGTCCCGCCACTCCCAAAGACGAGGCCTGCCGGGGTCCTCCCCCCGGCAGGCCTCACTCTATAA
>JAJZPI010000182.1 GCA_021811275.1 Deltaproteobacteria bacterium | reverse complement strand
CGGTGAAGTCGCGGTCCTTGGCCAGCCGCGGGATGATGCGGTCCACATCCTGATAGAGGCGGGTGGACTTCTCTGCCGGGCCGCTGATGATGAGCGGGGTGCGGGCCTCATCGATGAGGATGGAGTCCACCTCGTCGACAATGGCGTAGTTAAAGTCGCGCTGCACCACCTCGGCCAGGTCGAATTTCATGTTGTCGCGCAGGTAGTCGAAGCCGAACTCGTTGTTGGTGCCGTAGGTGACGTCCGAGCCGTAGGCCGCCTGGCGCTCAGGGTCGTCCAGGTCGTGGAGGATGCAGCCGACGGTGAGCCCCAGGAAACGGTAAACCGTGCCCATCCACTCGGCGTCGCGGCTGGCCAGGTAGTCGTTGACCGTCACCACGTGCACCCCGCGGCCGGCCAGGGCGTTGAGGTAGACGGGCAGGGTCGCGGCCAGGGTCTTGCCCTCGCCGGTCTTCATCTCGGCGATCTTGCCAGCGTGGAGGACCATGCCGCCGATGAGCTGCACGTCGAAGTGGCGCTGGCCTATGGTGCGCTTGGCCGCCTCGCGCACGGCGGCGAAGGCCTCGGGCAGGAGATCGTCGAGGGTAGCCCCCTGCTCCAGCCGCTCCCGGAAGGCCGGGGTCAGGGCCGCCAACCCGGCGTCGGACAGGGACGCCAGCTTGGGCTCCAGAGCGTTGATCTGATCCACCACCGGCCAGAGGCGCGCCAGTTCCCTATCGTTCTTGGAGCCGACTATGCTCTTGAAAAGTTTGCCTAGCATGGCCCCTATTTTCTCCCCAAAAGCGCAAAAAGCAACTCCCGGCGGCAAGGCCGGACCGGGAGATCATAACCGCCCTGGGCGGGGGTCAGTCAAGAATGTAGTAGCGCGGATTGGCGGGCACGCCCGAGAGCAGGACTTCGTAGTGCAGGTGTGGTCCGGTGGAGCGCCCGCTGTTGCCCACGGTGGCCACGACCTGACCCCGCTTGATCCGTTGGCCCACGCTGACCTTGAAGTCGTTCAGGTGGCCGTAACGGGTGACCAGACCGTGGCCGTGGTTGATGACCATGAACCTGCCGTAGGCCCCCTCGGACCCCGCAAAAGTGATTACGCCCTCGGCTGGGGCATGGACCACCGAGCCCACCCGTGTGGAGATGTCCAGGCCGGCATGGAACTGGCGTTCGCCGGTCCAGGGGGAAACACGGTAGCCGAAACCGCTGGTCACCCAGCCATGGGTCGGCCAGATGGAGGGGGTGGAGGCCAGGATGGAGCGCCGCTCGTTGAGGAACTTGGCCAGCTCTTCCTGGATCATTCGTTCGTTTTCGCCCTCGGCGGCCAACTGCTCCAATTCGCGCTGCATGGAGTTGACTTGGCGTTCGCGCACGGTGGTGGAGAGCTTGACGCCGCGAGCCGAGGATGCGATTTCCGGTCCTCCCACGCCCAGGATGGGCTCAGGACCGCCCGGCTTGTCCAGGTTGGCCATGGTGCGAAGACGTTGGTTGAAGGCCTTGAGCTTGGCCATCTGCTCCTTGACCCCGGCCAGCCGCTGGCTGAAGGCGCTCAGCTGCGCCTCCTGGTGCTGGGTCTGCTGCTGGAGCGCATGAATATCTGGCAGAGCGGTCTTTATGGAGTGGTATTGATAGAACCAGTAGCCGGAAAAGGCCAAAGCCCCCGCCATGATGGAAATCACCAGGGGCAGCACCAGGGCATGCACCTTGAAGCGCCGTACGCTGTGCGTACCCTCGGGAATTAGTAAAATTGTGAACTTTTTCGACACTATACCTTCGTTGTCCCCTACCAGGCGTTCAATGGGTATAGTTAATTAACTGCGTTGTCTTTAGCGCTGACCCGACAACTAACACGGGCGGCCAATCGCAGTCAACTCCAAACAGCCAATAAACCCTATACAATCAGTGGAGATTAGGGACCGCTGACCGAGAGGCCGGAGACCAGAACCGAAGGCGCGCCGGTGCGTCCGTGGAAGCAAAGATCGCCTCCCACTTTCTGCACCGCGGAGAAGAGGTCAAGCACCTGGCCGGCCAAGGCGATGGATTTCACCGGCCGGGTCAAGCGTCCGTCCTCGATCAGGTGGCCGGCCGCGCCGAAGGAGAACTGACCGCTCACCGGGTCGGCGGTGTGCCCGCCCAGGATCACGCTGATGACCAGACCGCGTTTGAGGCCGGAGGCCAGATCGGTCAATGAGCCCTGGCCGGGCTTCAAGTAAAGGTTGGTGAAGCCCACCGACGGCGGGGCCTTGAGCGAGGGCCGCACGGCGTTGCCAGTGCTGGCCAGGCCCTGACGGG
Organism: Deltaproteobacteria bacterium; assembly: GCA_021811275.1. Classification (GTDB taxonomy): domain Bacteria; phylum Desulfobacterota; class Desulfarculia; order Desulfarculales; family Desulfarculaceae; genus JACRDC01. Next base: position 4,619 of record JAJZPI010000182.1, on the reverse strand, counting down.
CACCCCATAGCCGGTCGAAGACGAAGCCCTTGAGCACCCCGCCCTCGACCAGGGCCTTGTTGGCCTGGGGGGTGCCCTCGTCATCAAAGGGAGCGCTGCCCAGGCCGCGGGGCAGCAGTCCGTCGTCGATCACGCTGACCAGCGGCGAGGCCACCCGCTCTCCCAAGCGCCCGGCCAAGAGCGAACGTCCCTTGACCAGGTTGTCGCCCTGCAAGGAGGAAGCCAGCAGGTCCAGGAAGTCGGCGGCCACCTCGCTGGTGAGAATCACCTCGTAGCGGCCGTCGGCCACCGGCCCGGCCCCCAGGAAATCAGCAGCCTTCCTGCCGGCGGTCCGGCCCACCTCGGCCAGGTCCAGGTCGGACCAGAAGCGGCGGGACCGGGCCTCCCAGCCCTCCTCCTGCACCCCGCCCTCCTCGGCCAGGGCGTTGGCCATGGCGCTGACCCGGGTGGCGCGGTGGCGTTGAGTGAGCCCGAGGGAGGTGGCCAGCATAACCTCGGCCCGGGTCTCGCTCACCTCCGCCGGATGCACGTGGCGCACGCGGGGGTCGGAGGCTTTGGCCGCGGCGGCCACCTCCCGGGCCCGCTGGATCTTGGCCTCCAGCGGCTCGGCGGCCAAGGAGTCGTCGAACAGGTCCAAATCCCCCTCCGGCGCGGGGACGGGCCCCGCCAGGCTCAAGGCCGGCTCGGGGTCGGCGGCCTGGGCCGAGGCCAGGGCCTCTTCCACCGCCCGGGCCACGCCTTGCGCCTCCTGGCCCATGGCGAAGCTGAAGCCCAGGCGATCGTCCTTGACCAGGCGCACGGCCAGACCCAGGCTGGAGGACTGCTGGAACTTGTCGACCTGTTCCCCGCGCACCCCGATATTGAGGCCGTCGGCCCGGGCGGCCATGACCTCCCATTGCCCGGCCCCGGATTTGTCCAGGAGCAGCCGGGCCTGATCGATGAGTCGCTCCATGTCCATGGCTCACAACTCCAGCAGCATGGCTATTTCGTCGCAGGCCGGAAACTTTACGCAGTGCACGCAGTCGGCCCAGATCTTGTGCGGCAGGCGGCCCTTGTCCACCTCCTTGAAGCCCAGGCGGGCGAAAAAGGCCGGGCGGTAGGTCAGGGCGAAGACCTGGTTGAAGCCCAGGGTGACGGCCTCGCTGATGGCGGCCTCGGCCAGGCGGGTGCCCCAGCCCTCGCCCCGGCGGGCGGGGCTGACGGCCAGGCTGCGTACCTCGGAGAGGTCTTCCCAGCACAGGTGCAGGCCGCAGACCCCCACCACCACCCCGGACTGGTCCTCGGCGATTACGAAGTCCCGCAGGAATTCATAGATGTCGGTCAGGGGACGGGCCAGCAGTTCGCCCTTGGCCGCGTATTCGGCCAAGAGGCTGTGAATGAAAGGCACGTCCTGCTGCCTGGCCTTGCGAAGCATGCCGCGCTCCTTGCAATGGTTGGGGTGGAACCAATTGTAGCGGCTTACCGCCGCCAAGGTAAAGGCTTGGGTTAGGAGGCTGTCCGCCAACGAAACCATCAGCCGGTTACGGAAGAGAGAATTGATTATACCTGGGCCGGGACCGGAGTAGTATCGATCGGATAAAGAAAATTCCAAGGGCGGCCGGACGAGCCTGGCCTGCCGGCTCCTCCGCCGAGAAAAAAAAGGGCCGGATTTGCTCCGGCCCCCAAGACCCAGGGATTTCAGAAAAATAAGGAAAGAAACCACAAAGCGGTTGGCCGGGTTAACCGGCCGGGATCAGGGGCCTAGTAGCGGCGAGAGCCGCCCTCGTTACGAGGCTTGGCCTCGTTGACGGTCAGGCTGCGATCACCCAGGGAGTACCCGTTGAAGCGGGTGATTGCCTGGGTGGCCTCCTCGGCCGAGTCCATTTCCACAAAGCCAAAGCCGCGCGACTGGTTGGTTTCGCGGTCCGTGATGACACGGGCCGAGACAACTGCGCCTACTTGGCTGAAGAGGTCGTGAAGATCGTTGTCACTGGTGCTGAACGGAAGGTTACCGACATAGATATTCTTCAAGAGGGATCCTTTTCTTTCCTGAGTCGCGTCAAGCCTACCAGCCTCTAATTGATTTACAATAGTCAATCGCCAACTTTGAGAAAACATCTCAAATGAGGCCATTGCCCGAGGCGCCTTGCCCCGTGCAATGTCGGCTTGGCGGCCGTCCCCTCGGGGCTAGACCCTACCGGCCTTGGCCGGAATGGGTTTAATATAGGCTGCCATTGCTTTCACGATGTCCACCCGACAGGGAGAATTAGCCATGCGCCGCCAAAGCCGCTCGCCGGGGCTCTTGCTACAGGTCTTTGCCATGGCGGCTGCTCTGGCCCTAAGCGCCTGCGACAGCCCCCGCACCTCCGCCCCCCCGCCGCCCCAGGTCTCGCCCCAGGCCAACCTGGACGAATACTGCAAGACGCAACACGGCCAGCCCCGGGTGGAGCGGGTATCCGAACACGTCTGGGTGGCCCTGGGCCACGACCTGGCCAACGTGGTCATGATCGCCACCCCGGCCGGCAAGGTTATCGTTGACGCCGGCTCCAGCCCGGGGCGCGCCCGCGCTATGCGCCAGGCCCTGGAGCAGGCCGCCGGTCCGGGGCCGGTGCTGTCCCTGGTATTCACTCACAGCCACATCGACCATATCGGGGGGGCCAGCGTCTGGGCGGATAAGGACACCCCCATATGGGCCACCGACGAGTTCACCCCTCACCTGCTCAAGCAGTACTCCCTGTTCATGCCCGCCGAGACCGCGCGGGGGAGCCGGCAGTTCGGCCTGCATGCGCCCCCAGAGCTTCTGCCCTGCTCGGCCCTGGGCCAGCGCATGGACCCCCAGACCACCCGCGAAACCGGGGCGCTTCTGCCCACCCGCACCTTCTCCGGCAGCCAGGCCCTGGAGTTCGGCGGGGTGGAGATCAGGCTTTTCTCCGCCCCCGGCGAAACCCACGACCATCTGGCGGTCTGGGTGCCCGGAGACCGCGCCCTGATACCGGGCGACGACTTCTACGCCGCCTTCCCCAACCTCTACACCCTGCGCGGGACCAGCCCGCGGCCGGTGGAGGGCTGGATCAGGAGCCTGGACGCCATGCGGGCTTTCGCGCCGGAGCATCTGGTCCCCTGCCACACCAACCCCATGCACGGCCGCGAGGTGGTGGGCCAGGCGCTCACCAACTACCGCGACGCCATCCAATGGCTATTGAACGAGGTGGTGCGCCGGGCCAACCAAGGCCAGGACGCGCAGACCATCGCCCACGAGGTCAGCCTGCTGCCCCGTCTGGCCGAGCTGCCTTATCTGGCCCAAACCTACGGCCAGCTTGACTGGTCGGCCCGAGCCATCTACGACAATTACCTGGGCTGGTTCGACGGCCGGCCGGATACGCTTTATCCCCTGGCCCCCGGGGAGGCCGCCGACCGCGAGATTGGACTGATGGGCGGGCCGGAGAAGGTGTTGGGCCTGGCCCGCCTGGCCCTGGAGCAGAAAGACCCGCGCTGGGCCCTGCACCTGCTGGCCAAGCTCAAGCAGAGCGGCCTGGCCCAGGGCGAGGCCGCCGGCCAGGTCAAGGCCGCCCTGGCCCAGGCCTGCCAGGAGACGGCCCTGACCACCGCCAACACCAACGGCCGGGGCTACCTGCTGGAAACGGCCTGGGAGCTGGGCGGGGGCAAGGCCGAGACGGCCAGGCCCGCCCCCCGGGCCGAGCTGACGCAGCGCATACCCTTGGACTATATTATGCAGATGCTCGCCCGGCGGCTTGACCCGGCCAAGGCCATGGAGGCCCACGAATCCCTGGGCTTGGTCTTCCCCGACGAGGGACGGCGCTACACCCTCACCGTGCGCCGGGGCCTGGCCCAGGTCCATGATGGCGAGCCCCTGCCCGGCGACCCCGCGCCGCTGGCGGTGATGACCCTGGCCGGGGCCGACCTGCGCGGCCTGGTCACGGGTCAGGAGGGCGTGGCCGCCCTGGTGGCTAAGGGGCGCATCTCCCTGGACGGCCCGCTTACGGATACCTTACGCTTCTGGATGAGGTTCGAGAGACAGTCGGGGGGCTAGAATAGTCTTTTCTGCGCGCCGGTGGAGGGGGTCAGCCCGAGGTGCTCGTAGGCCCGGCTGGTGGCCACGCGGCCGGCGGGGGTTCGCTTCAAGAAGCCGCGCTGGATGAGGTAGGGCTCGTAGACCTCCTCTATGGTATGGGCCTCCTCGCCGACCGAGGCGCTCAGGGTGCCCAGGCCCACCGGCCCGCCGTCGAACTTGGCGATAATGGTGGAGAGCAGCTCGCGGTCCAGGCGGTCCAGTCCCTCCTGGTCCACCCCCAGACGGGTGAGCGCGTAGTCGGCCATTTTGACGTCCACATGGCCGTCGGCCTCCACCTGGGCGAAGTCGCGAACCCGCTTCAAGAGACGGTTGGCGATGCGCGGGGTGAAGCGGCTGCGCCGGGCTATCTCCAGCGCGCCCTCGGGGTCCATGGAGAGCCCCAGGATGCGGGCCGAGCGGGTGACGATGCGGGCCAGTTCCTCGGCGTTGTAGAAATCCACCCGCACCTGCACCCCGAAGCGGTCGCGCAGGGGCGGGGTGATTAGCCCGACCCTGGTGGTGGCCCCTACCAGGGTGAAGGGTGCCAGTTCCAGCTTGACCGTACGCG
>JAJZPI010000181.1 GCA_021811275.1 Deltaproteobacteria bacterium | reverse complement strand
CCGGCGGCGGGGGGGGCGGAGGCTCCGGCGGGGGGGGATTGGACGGAATCCTGGATTCCGTGCGATAATATATGGTCAGGTTCGAATCTAGTCCGGCGGCCATGAAGCCCTCCCATGCTTTTTTTTATTCTAGGGATGGAACAGGCGGGCGGTCAAGGCCGGCGAGACGGCACTCCAGCGGGTTGATTGACAGGTGATGGACAAAACTGAATCAGAGCCGCGAAAAGGTTTCCTGGGCCGCCTGCGCGAGGTTTTGGCGGGCGGCCACGGTAGCGCCGACCACGACCTCGAGCGCGAGATACAGGAACTGGTGGAGCAGGGCCAGGCCCAGGGTTTGATCGGCCAGGGCGAAGGCGAGATGATCGACGCGGTCTTGGAGCTGTCCGAGACCACCGCCGGCCAGATCATGACCCCGCGCACCGGCCTGGCCGCGGTCTCGGCCGAGGCCCCCATGAGCGAGGTGGTGGAGATCACGGTGCAGTCCGGGCACTCGCGCATACCGATCTACCAGGGTGATTTGGACCATATCGTGGGAGTGGTCTACGCCAAGGACCTTTTGCCCCTGTGCGTGAGCAGCGAAAAGGGCGCGGGCGTCATGGACATCGCGCGCAAGCCCATGTTCGTGCCGCAGTCCATGCCCCTGAACCAGCTGCTTACGGCCTTCAAGCGCACCCGCTCCCACTTGGCCGTGGTGGTCGACGAATACGGCGGCACCGCCGGCGTGGTCTCCCTGGAGGACGTGCTGGAGGAGATCGTGGGCGACATCGCCGACGAGTACGACCAGGAGGAGGCCCTCATTCGCGAGGAGGCCGACGGCTCGCTTTTGGTCGACGCCCGCCTGGACGTGGAGGAGCTTTCCGAGCGGCTGGGAGCGGCCCTGCCCAGCGAGCTGCCCGAGGGCCGCTTCGAGACCGTGGCCGGGCTCATTACCACCTACCTGGGCCGGGTGCCCCAGGTGGGCGAAGAGGTGGCCTTCGGGCCGGTGCGGCTGGTGGTCAAGGAAGCCGACGAGCGCCGGGTGACCCAGGTGCTGGTCACGGGCGGCGGGGAGCGGGGCGCGGAATCCGGACAGAGGGACTGAACCCACAGTACAGGGCGTGCAGGCGGGGTGACCCCTGGTCGCCCCGCGCTTTTTGCGAAGGGGGGGCGAACTGGCCAAGCGTGTCAGGAACAATAACCTGGGATCCCTGACCCCGCCGCGGCGGAGTGGGCGCTCCTGGTTACCCGGCGGCGGTCCGGCCCTCTTGGCCGCCGGCTCGGGCCTGGGCATGGTGCTGGCCTTTCCCCCGCTCGACCTCTGGCCCCTGGCCCTGGTGGGACTGGTCCCGCTCATGGCCCTGGCCGCGCGGCTTTCTCCCCGGCAGGCCTTCACCGCCGGCTGGGTCTTCGGCCTGGCCCTGGGCCTGGGGTTGTTCTATTGGCTGACAGTGGTGATGACCACCTACGGTGGCCTGCCCTGGCCCCTGGCCCTGGGCATCCTGCTGCTCATGCAGGTCTACCTGGCGCTCTATCCGGCGGTCTTCGCCGGGGCCTTGGCCTGGCTGGGGGCCAGGGGGGTGAGCCCCATCCTGGCCGCGCCGCTGCTTTGGGCCGGCCTGGAGTGGGTGCGCGGCCACGCCCTCACCGGCTTCCCCTGGCTGCCGCTCTCCGGGGCCCTCACCAGCTTTCCGCCCCTGGTGCAAAGCGCCGAGTTCTGGGGCGCCACCGGGCTTTCGGCTCTGGTGGCGCTGGTCAACGCCCTGTTTTGGCGGGCCTCGGCCAACGGGGCTCCGGCCGGGGAGCCGGGCAACGGCGATGCCTCAGGCGTGGGGCGGCGCTGGGCGGCCCTGGCCGCCGCCCTGGCGTTCGCCCTGGGGGGCTGGGTCTGGGGCCAGGCGCGCATGGAGGATGTGGACCGGGCCGCCGCCGCCGCCCCCCGCCTGGCCGTGACCGTGGTGCAGGCCAACGTGCCCCTGAGCGAGCTTTGGGCCTCGGGCGGCAAGGCCCAGGTCATCGCCAAGCACCTGGCCCTGACCAAGGAGGCCGCCCGGAGTCAGGAGGGCAGGCCATGGCTGGTGGTCTGGCCGGAGTCGGCCGCGCCCTTCTATTTCCTGGCCCAGGCCCGCGAGAGCCAGCCGGTGCTGGAGGCCGCCCGGGAGCTGGGGGCCTTCATCTCCCTGGGCTCCCTGGGCGCGGTGGGCCAGCCTCCCTCCTACCAGGTCACTAACCGGGCCTGGCTGGTGGGGCCGGCGGGCGAGCCTCTGGGCTCCTACGACAAGATCCACCTGGTGCCCTTCGGCGAGTACGTGCCCCTGGCCAAGATCCTGTTTTTCGTGCGGGCAGTGGCCGCGCTCAGCCAAGACCTCTCCCCTGGCCCCCTGGGCCACACCTTGGACGCGGGAGACCTTGTCCTGGGGCCGCTGATCTGTTACGAGTCCATATTCCCCGAGCTGGCCCGGGCCCAGCGCCAGCGCGGGTCGCTCCTGATGGTCAACCAGACCAACGACGCCTGGTTCGGGCGCACGGGGGCCCCGGCCCAGCAGCTCAGCCATCTGGTGCTGCGCTCGGTGGAGAATCGGGTGGCCTGCGCCCGGGCGGCCAACACCGGCATCAGCGCCTTCGTGCTGCCCGACGGCCGGATCGAGCAGGCCACCGGCCTCTTCGTGCCCGCCTGGGCCACGCGGGATTTGCCGCTCTTGTCCCGGGAGACCATATTCACCCGGACCGGCGATTTGGCCGGGCCCCTAGGCCTGGCGCTTAGCCTGCTCTTGGGGGCCTGGGCCGGGTTCTTCCGGCGCACGGAATAATTGTTTGGAGGTGCAGGATGTTCGATGAACTTAAGGAAATTGCCCAAGGCCTGAGTCAGCGTCTGGACCTGATCAGGGAGCATCTTTGACCCCGAAAGCAAGACGGCCCGCCTGGCCGAGTTGGACAAGATAATGGCCAAGCCCGGGTTCTGGGACGACGCCCAGAACGCCCGGGAGATCAGCCGCGAGCGCACCGAGCTGGAGCACGCGGTGCAGTCGGTCGCCCGGCTGGTGGGGCAGTTGGAGGACGCCCAGGTTCTGCTGGAACTGGCCCAGGAGGAGGGCGACAAGTCGGCGGCCAAGGAGGCCCAGGGCCTGCTCGGCGAGCTGGAGCGGGGGGTGGCCATGCTGGAGACCGCCCGGCTCCTTGGCCAGCCCGAGGATTCTTTCGGAGCCATCGTGTCCATCAACGCCGGAGCCGGCGGCACCGACGCCCAGGACTGGGCCGAGATGCTGCTCAGGCAATACAGCCGCTTCGCAGAGCGCCACGGCTTCGGGGTGGTGCTCCTGGATTTGCAGGAGGGCGAGGAGGCGGGTATCAAGAGCGCCACCATCGAGGTAAACGGCCACCAGGCCTATGGCCTGATGAAGGGCGAGGCCGGGGTGCACCGCCTGGTGCGCATAAGCCCCTTCGACGCCAGCCACCGCCGCCACACCGCCTTCGCCTCGGTGTTCGTCTCGCCCCAGGTGTCGGAGGACATCGAAATAGACTTGAAGGAGGCCGACATCCGGGTGGACGTGTTCCGGGCCTCGGGGGCGGGCGGTCAGCACGTGAACAAGACCTCCTCGGCGGTGCGATTGACCCACATGCCCACCGGCGTGGTGGTGCAGTGCCAGAACGAGAAGAGCCAGCACCGCAACCGCGAGCTGGCCATGAAGGTCTTGCGGGCCAGGCTCTACGAGATCGAGCTGGCCAAGCGCGAGGCCGAAAAGAAACAGATCCACGACAGCCACCAGGAAATCGCCTGGGGCAGCCAGGTGCGTTCCTACGTCCTGGCACCCTACCGCCTGGTCAAGGACCACCGCACGGGGGTGGACGTGGGCAACGTGGACGCGGTTCTGGACGGCGACCTGGATGCCTTCGTGCAGGGCTATCTGCTGTGGCGAGCGGGGGGCGGGCGCTAGCCGGCGGCGGCTAGTGCCCGGCGGCGCAAACCCCGCCGCCGCAAGCCTAAATCGGCGGGCCTGGGACATAATGTCCCGTATTAACTTACTGTTGCGGTTTGGCCAGTTTAGGCTTGACATAGCCTAGGCTAGTTGATACACAGGGGAGTGTGTTTTGGGGCCCACCCCCTGCGTGCAACGACCTTAAGTACCTAGATATATTAGAACCCAACCTGTAGAGAGGAGGATTCCCAACATGCCTACCGTCCACTATAAAGGCAAAGCTTACGAGGCCGACGAGGACGGATTCCTGATGGATCCCGAAAAGTGGGACACCGATTGGGCCCACTACGTGAAGGAGTCCGAGGGCATCGCCGAGCTGACCGATGAACACTGGAAGGTCATCCATTACCTTCAGGACTACTACAAGAAGAACGGCATCGCCCCCATGGTCCGCATCATGACCAAGGTCACCGGCTACAAGCTGAAGCAGATCTACGAGCTGTTCCCCAGCGGCCCCGGCAAGGGCGCCTGCAAGATGGCCGGCTTGGCCAAGCCCACCGGCTGCGTCTAGTCCGGTATCTTTTTTCCGGCTTTATGGACGGCGCCCGCGGACATCCCGGGCGCCGTCCTTTTAAGCGCACACCTGTACAAAATAATGGCTAGACGCTGACAGGTCCAAGAGGAGTACCCATGCGCCCCCCCGCCGCCTCGGGAATCAAGCTGGGCCCGGCCCCCAAGAACTACACCCTGGAGCAGGACAAGGCCCGCCCCCCCCGCGAGACCGTGCAGTGGGTGCTGGAGGGCTTCGCGCGCCTGGGCCAGGAGGTGCTGCGCAAGGTCCAGCGCATAGACACCGGCCGTTTGGACATTCCCGTCTACATCTCGCTCTGCGGCGAGGCGGCCACCGCGCTCACCAATACCCAAAAGCAGATGGGCAAGGGCGCCAGCCCCGTCCAGGCCGAGGCCAGCGCCCTGATGGAGCTGGCCGAGCGTTTCAGTTTCTTCCATTTCATGCGCGCCACCGATTTCCCCTGGTTCACCGCCGGCCAGGCCCCAGCCCCGGTCATGGATTTCACCCAGGCGGCCAAGGCCGTCTATCATCCCCTGGGCGACCTGGAGCGTGCCCGCCGGGTTTACGAGCTGCTGCCCCAGACCTGGGCCTGGGCCCGCAGCCTGGCCGCGGACCGCGACGAAATGATTCCCCTGGGCTGGTTCTACGCCATCAACGAGTACAACGGCCCCGCCGCCGGCAACTGCCAGGAGGAGGCGGTGCTGCAAAGCCTCTGCGAGGTGGTGGAGCGCCACGTCTCGGCCGTGGTCACCCTGGAAAAGCGGCCCACCCCGGCCATCCGCCGGGAAAGCATCACCGACCCCGTCTCGCGGGAGCTGATCGCCAAGTTCGAGGCCGCCGGCATCGAAGTGTTTTTGAAGGACTTCACCTGCGACATGGGCATCCCCTCGGTGGCCGCCCTGTGCTGGGATCCCTCGACCTTCCCCGTTTCCAGCGAGATCGTCTACGCCGCCGGCACCGCCACCAGCCCGGCCAAGGCCTTGATCCGGGCGCTGACCGAGGTGGCCCAGCTGGCCGGGGACTTCCACACCTACAGCAACTACAAGGTCAGCGCCCTGCCCAAGTTCCCGGACATGGAGGCGGCCCGTTACGTCACCGAGGCCGCCGGCGAGGTGGACCTGGACTCCCTCCCCGACCTTTCCCGCGACGACCTCCACGAGGAGGTCCGGGCCTGCGTGAAGGCCCTGGCCGAAAGGGGCTACAGTGTCTACTCTCTGGACGTCAGCCATGACCGGCTCCAGGTGCCGGCAGTCTACACCATCATCCCCGGAGCCCACTTCGCCTACCGCACCACCGGCACCGACGTGATCTTCCACGCCGCCAAGCTGGCCAGCCAGCTGGGCGACCCGGAGCAGGCCCTGGCCGTGCTCACGGCCATGGCCGCCGAGACCGGCGAGGCCTATTTCCTGCATTTCTTCCGCGCCCTGGCCCTGATCAACCTGGAACGGCCCGGCGAGGCCCTGGCGGCCCTGGAGAAGGCCCTGACCCTGGACCCGCCGGCCCGGGACGAGGCCAGCATCCACACCCAGCTGGGCGCGGCCCTGAAGGACTTGGGCCGCTACGACGAGGCCATGGCGGCGCTCAAGCGCGCGGCCTCCTTCCCCGAGCCCCACCACGAGGTCTTCAATCTGCTGGGTTTCTGCCACTACATGCTCAAGCAGCACGAGGAGGCCATCGCGGCCTTTGAAAAGGCCATCGAGATCGAGCCGGGGCTGGCCATCAACTACGCCAACATCGGTTCCAACCTGCGCGAAATGGGCAAACTGGACGAAGCCTGCAAGATGTACGAACACGCCCTGGAGCTGGACCCCGCCCTGGACTTCGCCCGGGACAATCTGCGGCGTCTGCGGGGAGGGGCCTAGCCCTCGCGTTCGGGGAGGATGCCACGGGTGAAGCCGGCCACCGGCGGGAGGAGGTGCGGGCCTCCAGCTTCTCCCAGATTGTCCGCCTGGGGGCCCAAATGTCGCGCCGGCATTGCCATCCCTCGTGCCTGGTGCTATAACCTATTAAGGTGGTTGGCGATTACAGGATCGGCCCCGGCGGAGGGAGGACCGGAATGGTCAAGACGAGGCTGGCCAAGCTGCGGGCCCGGCTCAAGAAGGAAAAACTGGACGGCCTCCTGGTGAGCCTGCCGGCCAACCGGCGCTACCTCTCCGGCTTTCTTCCCGATGACGGCCAATGGGGCGAATCCTCCGGCTCTCTCCTGATAACCCCCACCGACGCCGTCATCTTCACCGACTTCCGTTACGAGCTGACCGCCCGCGGCCAGGCCGGCTATTTCACCCCCCGTATCCACCGCCAGGGCTTGGCCGCCGAGCTGGCCGAGGTCCTCAAATCCACCCGGGTCAAGCGCCTGGGTTTCGAGGCCGACGCCCTCTTGGTGGAGCAGCGCGACCGCCTGGCCGAGGCGCTGTCCGGCGTGGAGCTGGTGGCCACCCGGGGCCTGGTTATGGGGCTGCGCCAGCGCA
>JAJZPI010000180.1 GCA_021811275.1 Deltaproteobacteria bacterium | reverse complement strand
CTATCTCCTTTTGGTCTTTGTCTCGGTAATAGTAGAACGGAGCGCGACGGCCGTTGTGCCACCAGCTTCGCAGTATCTCGCCCATGATCCAGGTTTCCAGTATGGCCCCGGACATGGCGCCAGCCTCCAAGGTCTCCGGGCCTGACCATTCGGTGAGATAAGCGCAGAGGCCTGTATCAAGAAAATAGAGCTTGGGTGTCTTGATGAGGCGCTTGGTGACACTGCTATGGAATGGCTCCAACAGGTAGACCAGGCCGGAGGCTTGCAAAATGGAGAGCCAACGCTTGGCGGTGTTGGGAGCCACGTCGGCGTCACGGGCCAGTTCCGCCAAATTCAGCAATTGGCCGGTACGGGCCGCGCCGGCCCGTAGAAAACGCAGGAAGGCCATCTCATCGCCCACCTGAGCCAAGTCGCGCACGTCACGTTGTAGATAAGTTTGCAGGTAGGAGCCGTAGAACAGGTCGCGTTCAGTTTCCTCTCGCGCGACCAGGAGAGGAAAAGAGCCGCGCCAGATCAGCCGGTAAAGCTCCCGTAAGCTAATGCTACCGCTACTGCCCTGCCTAGCCTCCGTCTCCGACGGATCCAACAAAAAAGGCTTTGACTCCAGGCCTTGCCCCATGCCTTCCCGGCGGGACAGACCAAGAAGCTGCACAATACCCACCCGGCCGGCCAGGGACTCCGACACGCCCTTCATTAAATGGAATTGCTGCGAACCGGTTAGCCAGAACAGGCCCGGGGCCTGGCGGCTGTCCACGGCCATTTTGATGTAGGGCAGCAATTCGGGAGCGTACTGGATCTCATCAATCAGTATCGGCGTGGGGAAGCGCTGCATGAAGAGAGCAGGGTCTTCCTTGGCCAGGCGCAGGACCAAGGGATCGTCCAGGGTTACATAAGTCCGGCCTTCCCCGGCCGCGTGCCGCAAGAGAGTGGTCTTGCCAACCTGCCGGGCTCCGGTAACCAGCAACACCGGGAGTTGGCCGGAGACCTTGGGAATATGGTTTTCTACCGTTCTCGGGAAATACATTCCGCGCCTTATCGTCCATGACGTTATTTAAATGCATATTAGACGATAGATTCGGGTCCGTCAACCACAGCCGCTTGAAAAATTTTCTCGATGGCGCTTTTATTGGCTACCCCAAATTGCCCTTAATTTTTTTAACCATATAAAATATAAGGCAAATTAAAAATACGCCCTGGAATTAAGGTGCTCATTCTCTCACTACAATCCTAAGCAGGCCAAGAGTCCCGAATTTTTTGGGCTCACGCTAACCTTCTCAGGAGATATGTGGTGAAAAAGGCAAAAAGCATCCAATTCGACCTAATCGACTCCGGCTACCTGGCGCGAGTTACGTTGCATTCTCTTTTCCAACAATACCTACCTTCTGACCCGCCAGGCCTTTCACAGCTAATGGAATGCCATTCAGATGATGTTACGGAGCTATCCACCACCAACCCTGTGACCATCTGGTCTCACAGGGGCCATCTGTACCTCATTGCTGGCTACAGGTCTTTCACCGAAAGCCTTAACAAGGGCAAACCTGTTTATGGACGAATCGAGGATATGTCGCCGGCCAAGGCTTCACGCCTGGTGGCAGAAGAACTCCTGATGGGGGCCTTATTTTGCTCCGCGACCTGGCCGCGCTGGCATTCTTCCCAGGATAAGCAAGGGACCCTGGATTTATCAACCTATCTATTGCTGACAAGCGCTCTCGGACGCAATCAAGACCTAGCCAAGGTTCTCCAGCCGGAAAAGCTTGCGGCGCTGCTTAGGCCCGAAGTGATAGCCAGCATCGTGGGGCGCAGCCGCTCTTCTATATATTCAGGTCTTAAGAGGCTGGCCCGGCAAGCACCCAAGCCGAAGCTAACTGCTAACAGGAAACGTCAAAGCCCGGCGTCTCCGCGGGGGCATCAGCAACTAGCTATCTTTGCGTGCGAATGATGCAAGGGTTACACGCCATTGCCGCAGTCCTCGGCCTTACCCCAACTCGGCCGGCGGGCGCCCCACACGGGGCACCCGCCCTGCCGGATGAGGCAAGCGCCCTTACGGCACTACTTTGCCATGTCGCTGAGGTGGACAGACCAGAACTCCTCCTACGCTGCCACTTAGCAATCATGCATATTTTAAAGGCCGCATCAGAAAAGGCCAATCTAAACCAGGCCGAATCAGCAGAGCTTCGTCAAGCCACCACCGAATTACTGAAACACCTCGCCGCGGAGCACGCCCGCCGGCATGGCAACAAGAAATGGCCTCGCCCAGACAGGCCATATGTTCGTCAACCAAGATATGCCGTGCTATTAAGCGGACACGACTGCCAATGTGGCCAAATACACACCTGGGCGGATTGCCAAACTCTCTTATCACCTACCTTCCGCGCCCTTGCTTGGGACGCTGTCACCGGCCTCATGAGATTGCAGAGTCTCATCCCAACGAGCCACTGGCAGGAGATGGGCCTGGCCTACCGCCTGAGTTGGAGCGTACGGTGCCTCATCCAGGCCAACCCCAACCTAGAATTTGATGGGCTGCGCGAAATGCTGGCCGCGCGGAGCCAGATAAGAGCTGCCTACGCGGCAAGGCACCAACGGTTGGCCGAGGCCAGAGGTTATGCTCACCTCTACGGCGAAGACGACATCGACACGATTGGTGAACACTATGTGGGAAGCCACCTATCCAACCTCTACACGCTCCTGTCCGGCCGAGTTAGGTACAAGCGGCCATCCCACGCCCGTCTATCCCAGGCCAGCCGCATCTGGCAGAGGGAAGCACAGAGCGTGGAGGCTGCGGCGAACTTGCTCCCATCCGCCCCGGATGCCCTGCAAATAATCAGTCCGTCCTTGGCCAGCCGGCAGGTGCGCCATCTTATCCAGCAGGGCCTGGCTGCTGACGACGACGATGGCGACTTGCTGTTGCAATCGCCCACACCCTCGGCGGGCCAGCAGGATTTTTTGCAGCGCATCGTCAGGGCAGGGTTGATTTACAGCCGTGAAGAATCGGTACCCTGGGGGCGCAGCGCCCCTGGCTTCTTCGCACTTGCTCAGGTTTACGGCCACTGCTTCCCCCGACCGTGGATCGATCTCGAGCCTGCCCACCGCCTGGCCAGCTTCGAGGCCATAATATACCTGCACACGGGCATTCACCCCGAGATCTTGGCCCAGGTGCGGGTGGGCCGGGCAAGCGAGGCAGAGAGCCTGTTGTGGAAGCACGGCATCTACCTGGACCCGGACCTGAGAGCCCTCGTCTTGCAAGCCCCCGTGGTACTGGCCCGAACGCAAGGGGCCAAGGACCTAAGACGCCACCAAGTCTCTGCCCACGGTCTGCCTGACTACGCAGTGATCTGCCCCCTGCCTCCGCTGTTGTCCGCCATGCTCGATTATTTGATTCGGCATGACTTCCCTGCACAAGGAAATCAGAGATGGATTCCCCCGGACACACCGCGCACGCAGGTCCTGGCCGAAGGTCCCACACCTATCAAACTCTGCCGCGCCTACAGTCACTACTACTGCGGCTGGTATGGCCTGGACCCCGAGCTGTCCAGCTTGGTGGCGGGCCAGCCGATGGCTCACCGCTCGGCCAACAGCCACTACTTCCAGTCCACCTACCAAGCGCTGGCGAAGACCTATCACCAAGTCTTTACTCAGTTCCATGCTGACATCCTGGCCAGCGCGCAGGCCGCCAGCATCCAGGTCTGCCTGCCCGACCTGGCTCCTCACAAGCTGGAGCTACCCCAGGCCAAGCTGGGCAGCCGGGTCACCCCGGAACTCAACGATGTGACGCGCTGGATTGAGCAGCTAAAAAGAAAGCTGGAAGAGACGCGCACGGCGATCCCTCGCAACATAGACAACTGGCGCAACCTTTTTTGTATTTATATATATGAAGCGCTCAAGATCGCCACGGGCCTGCGCGCCTTGTCCGTGCCACCATTTCGGTCCTTTTCGCTGGTTGGCGATAGACGCTGGCTGCGTTTGGCGGAAAAGGCCTCCGCCGGCTGGGACGAATGGCGGATCGTGCCGGTGCACCCTAGAGTCAGGACACTGATCTTCACGCTATTGGACTACAACAACCTCATCTTCGCGCGCAGGCATGGAGGCGTGCCCCAAGCCAAATCTCTACCTAATCCCCAAAGCATTTTCTTTGCAACCAAGGATGGTCAGGCCCTCCCGTTGAGCTTTGGCTTGCTCAAATCCACGGTCAAGGCCTACGCCCTGGAATATCCACCCTTCGCCGCCAACGCCTATCGCCATCTGCTGCGATACTGGCTGCATCGACAAGGCTGCACCCACCGGCTGGCGGACTTTGCCTTGGGCCATCATCGGCGCAGCCCGCATGCCCTGGATCGCCTCTCCCTTACCCCTTTAGCGAGACTGGAGGAAGACTTTTTACTAGCTGTGGAGGGTTTGCTCGATGAGGTCGGCCTCGGAAAAATAGAGACGATATGAGCCAATCCTTGTCCATCACGGATTACCGGACCCAGCTGCAAAAGCGGACGGAAACCTTCCTCCAGAACGAAGCCGATCTCCAGCTTTGGGTCCAAGAGCTATTGCTGACCCTGCTGGACAAGACCAACGGCCTGAGCGAGCTGGCGCTCCCTTTACGCCTGAGTGACACGGAGGTGCGCCGTTTTGTCCGGCGTCTGGCCGGCGAACCTCCCTACCCGCCAAGGACTCAAAAAAAGCTGGAGCGCCTGGACGGTCTGGCCGCCCTCTGGCTGACCGCGGGCTTGGCTTACGTGCCCACCCTGACACCCTGGCACCGCCTGACCCGCACCCATTGCGTGAGGTTTGCGGCGGGCAACGAGGAGGCTGCCCATACCTTTCGTCTCTTGACAGAGCAGTTCTTATATAGTCAACCCTTCTGGCCCGACCCCAGTGGCCTGACCCCGGAAAGGGACGCCTTTGGCTTGGACGAGGAGGACCACCGGTCCTGTTCAGCCATGTTTGCCCTGCTCATGTGCGGCGACGTGCTGAGCAGGGACCTGGCCGTGGCCTTGGCCGATTTCAGTGTAAACGGGCTGAGCACTCAGGAGCCCTGGACCATGGTGGCCCGCTATGGGCATCAAAAACGGCGATGGCCACTGTCCTGGGTGTCCGTGCTGTACCTCATGCGCCTGCTGGCCTGGCGCCGCGGGCAGGAGCCCCTGGCCTTTATGCTTTTTGGCCCGAGGTACTTCACATGGGCAGCGCTGGAGAAGGTCGAGGAGGATAGAAAGAAAGGGCGGAAGTCTCCTCTGCGAGAGCCGGTTAAGGATGCGCGCGGCAGGGTTATACTGCACCGGACCTTCAACAAGTGGTTGAGCTGGTTATTTGCTTGGACTTGCCGCAGCCATCCGGAGGCCCAAAGGTATCGACCGGTCAAACTGACCCTCAACTCCGCCATAACCGCCGCCCGCATACTGGCGGCCACTCGTTGTCCCCCGGCGGTGGTGACCTATCTCTCCGGCCGCATGCCCTCGCCCCCCATGGACCAGCCCTCCTGGGATGCCTTGATCCATGGCAAACCGGCCAAGATTAATCAGGTTGAGGAATCAAAGGAGGCTGCCATTGCAGCCGCTCCCTCGGGCGGGCTGGATGCGGCCGGCGCTTCGCTGGGAGCCCAAAAGCAAGCGGAAGAGGCTCTACGCAGTCTGAGATTGCTTCTGATGTCTCTGGATCAGAAGCACGCCCTTGCCTCCCGCCAGATGGTGGAAGGACGGATCCTGGCCCTGGCTCAGACCTTGCCATTCCTGGAAGCCCAGGACGGGGACAAGGCCTACTCGGGACATCTTAAGGGAGCCTTGCTTTACATGGCCCACCGGCTGCATGCCTCGACGGCCCAGCCAAGGTCTCTGCTGGGGGAGATAGCCAAGGTCAGCGACGTGGCCCTCAACCTCTTGGGCACCCGCAGTCTCTTTTTGCTCACGGAGGAAGAACTGACAGGCCTGGCCGTGGACTACGTACAGGGCTATGAAACCTACAATTCACGCCGAACAGCCAAGGCGTTCTTGAAACGCTTCCTGGACTTTCTTTTGGGCCATCGCCAAGGGCATGCCGCTGGCGAGGAATCCTCGTCCCCGGTGAACTGGCGGCACCCCGACTTAAAGCTGGAGCATAACTTAGACGCCCGCGGGATCGTGACTCCCAGCCAGTTTGACGAGTTTCTGGCCGGAGTCCAGGACGGGCGGGACCAACTTGGTTTCACCATCCTGGGCTGCCTAGGCATGTACTGCGGTCTTCGGGAGTCGGAGGCGGTCAATCTCACGGCCTACGATATCCAAGTAGCTACCGAGCTGGAGGTGGTCATACGCCAGAGCAAGACTCCTTCCGGCCGCCGCCGCTTGCCGGTATCAGTGCTGGTGCCGCCTCCTTGGCGGGAAACGGTGGTATCCTACCTGCGGTCCCTGTGGCAGATCAGGGGCTCCTCCCCCCAGACGCCGATCCTGCCTGAGCCGGAAAAGGCCATGCAGCGAATGGAGCGGGCCTTGAAACGCGGTCTGGGCGCCTCCTCGCATGTCCTGCGCCACAGTGCGGTATCCCTGCTGGTCATCCGGCTCTACCTGGCCTACAACCTGATGAGCGGCAAGCCTGCCTGCCCCTGGACCGAGGAATTGCGGGGCAGGCTGGAGTTACTCCACGGCCAGCTATTCTCTTCGACGGCCCTGTTGGACCTTGCCCAAGGCCTGCTGGGTCCGGGCTGGCGCACCAGCCAGCCCATGATCATCCCCGTGGCCTCCAAGCTCTTGGGCCATGCCGAGCCGGGGGTCACGGTAAGCGTATACCTGCACGCCCTGGACTTCCTGGCCGCAGCCACCAGGGCTCTCTCCCCTCAGCAAAACCTCAGCCTGGACCAGGCCGCGGCCATGCGCGAAGTGAGCGCCAGGACCATCCTGCGCATGCGGAAAACCGGCCGGACGGGCTACCCGGTCAGGCTCATCGCCCTGGACTGGGCCAGGAAGCTGAAGGTAGC
>JAJZPI010000179.1 GCA_021811275.1 Deltaproteobacteria bacterium | reverse complement strand
GCTCGGCGGGCCATTCCCGGGGTCCCCAGCCAACTTGTTGGCAGGGGTGGATCCTTGGCCCGCATGCCAATTAGCGTTCAGCCTATTCGTTTGAACGCAAATTGGTATAAGTAGCGGCGTGGGGTCAGACGAAGTAGGGGGGCTTGCGGGCTGGCGCGGCCCTTGCGCTAGGCGACGGCCCGGCGGTGCAAGGGGCGTGACAGCCCAAAATGCAGGCGGGAGGCTCATTGAAGGCACGGCCTGCCCGACCCGCTGCGCCAGCCGGGGCGCCCGGCCTGGCCTTGTATTTGCATGAAAGGGAGGCAGCAGGATTCGCGGAGATTAAGCCATGAAGATGCCCGGCACCCCCTTGACCGCCCAGGCGTTAGCGCTGTCCCAACCCGGCGGCCAGGGCGTCAAGCCCAGCCAGATGGATTTCGGACCGCTCATGCAGGCGGCAATGACCCGGCGCGACCCGGCTCTTATGGCTCAACTAGTCGATTTGGCAATGCTTAACGGCAGCCTGCGTTTGGCCGACCCAGCCCCGATCGAAAACCCGACACCCGCCACGGCGCTCTTGGGCAACCGTCTGCTCAACCTGCCAATGGCCGCGCCACGCGGCTCGGGCCTGACGGCCGGGGCGGGGGAGCAGGCTGCCGAGACTCAAACCAACGCCGAATCCATGACGCCGCCGGCGGAAAAAAGCACCGCCTGGCGGCATCCGGGCGCCTTGGCGTATTCGCTGGAGAACGAGACCCAGGCCTATACCCCGCCGGCCATCTCATCCTCGCCCCAGCGCAGGGAGATAGACGGCCTCATCCAAAGCGCCGCCTCCCGCCACGGGGTTGACCCGCATTTGGTGCGGGCGGTGGTCACGGCCGAAAGCGACTTCAACCCTCGCTGCGTCTCCTCGGCCGGGGCCAAGGGCCTGATGCAGCTCATGCCCGACACGGCCAAGGATTTGGGCGTGAGCAATCCCTTCGACCCGGCGCAGAACATCGATGGCGGCACACGCTACCTGGCCTCGCTGCTCAGGCGTTTCGACGGGGACGAGAAGAAGGCCCTGGCCGCCTACAACTGGGGCGCCAGCAACGTCGAGCGCGGCGGGAAAAGCCTGCCCAGCGAGACCAGGACCTATCTGCAACGAGTGGCCCGCTATCGCCGGATGTACGCCGGCGGCTTCAGCACCAAGGCTTAGCAAGGCTGATTTCCAACTGGCCGTTCCCACGCCCTCCGGGGGGCTGCGCGGCGGCGTGGGTGGTTTCTCAACCACCCCAAACCCGAGATCATTTCCTAATAGAGAATATTTACTGCGGATTTCCGTGGCGGGCGGCGGTCATTTTTGCTAACCTTTCAAATGGGTAGGCGTGTCGGCGGCATTGAGCCCGCCCAAGCCGGGCCGGCAAGGAAACCAATGGAATCCTATGAGTTGAGCGTGGATAAACTCTCCAGCCTATTCGCCCCTGGGCGCGACCTGGATGTTCTTCTGGCCGGCAGGACGCTCTACCAGGAGAAGGCCGTGTACAGGTCCCGGGTGCTGGGGCTGCAAGAGGGCGACTTGGCCCTGAGCCCCTCGGACCCGCCCCTGCCCGCGCCAGTCTTGGGGCGGGCGGTGGAGATAACCGTGGTCGATCAAACCGAGGGCGGGGCGCGGCGCTACGGCTATCAGACCAGCGTGCTGGACGTGCTGGAAGACTTTCCCACCCAAGAGGGCGCCACCAAGGCCATGGTGGTAATGTTCCCGCGCTCGGACGATGTATATCCAACCAGTCTGCGCCGGGCCAGGCGCTACCAGGTTCCCCAGGAGGGTTTTCTTGAACTGGCGTTGGAAGGCGAGCCCTCCTTGCGCCTCCTGGACATCTCGGTCAAGGGCCTGCGCTTTCTGCACCCGGGGCCAGATCCCGGCTGGGAGGTCGACCATCTACTGTACCCCACCCTGGTTATCCACGGCCAGCCCTACGCCCTGACTGGACGGATGGCCGGGGCCAAGCCGGTGGAGGGAGGCCTGGAGTATTCCATGGAGCTGGGCGTCCTGCACCTGGACGCCTGGACCTCGCTTTTGGTGGCCTTGCACGAGCTTGAACACGGGCCCGAGGCCCTTAAGGAGGAATGGCATTGAGCCAAGCCGCGCGCCGGGAGGACTTCATCTGGGTGATCGTGGAGAAGCGGGGCGATCAGGAGAGTTTTTTAGGCCTGACCCGCGAGGATGGCAAGACCTTCATACTGGCCACCGAGGACCGCGACCAAGGCATGATGCTACAGGGACGGCTACCCCAACCCGAGGCCGGGGTTCAGCGCGACCTGGAGGCCATTAACAAGGCCCGACTGCTCCAACAGGCCCAGGAGGAGGGCATGAGCGTCTACATGGTCGATGCCCAGGGCCACTTCCTCAGGCAACTCGGGGGTGACACCGAACACTGAGTCCCATCAGGGTCTCCCGACGGCGGGCCTAATGGGCCCGCTTCCGCACCACCAGCCAAAGGTCATTGATTTCAGGCATCCTGAGCGCCCAGGCTCCGGCCAGGTAGATGGACACCCCGGCCAGGACCGCCACCAGGGGGCGTATGCCCCTGTAGGTGAAGCCGCCCGGGCCCCCCCAGGAGGGCAGGTAGGCCACGGCGGCGGTGGCCAGGCCCATACCGGCCGAAACCAGGAGCATCAGCAGCGAGGAGCGCAGCAGCCGGCGTCCGCCCAGGGGACCCAGGCGGGCCCGCAGGTAGAACATCAAGATCATCATGTTGGCGATGCTGGAAATGGAGGTGGCCACGGCCAGGCCGGTGTGACCCAGGGGCCACATCAGGGCCAGGCTGGCCCCCAGGTTCACCAGCAGGCACCAGGCTCCGGCCTTGACCGGGGTACGGGTGTCCTTTAGGGCGTAGAAGGTTTGGGCCACCGCGCGATAGCCGGCGAAGGCCCAGAGGCCGGCGGCGTAGCCCACCAGCGCCCAGGCGGTGGCGCTCACGCTCTCGGGCCCGAACTGGCCCCGACCGAACAGCAACAGCACTAGAGGTTCGGCCAGGACCATCAGGCCCACCGCGGCCGGCAGGTGGATGAACATGGACATCCTGAGGCCGTAGCCCATGGTCTCCACCAGGGTACGGTGGTCGCCGGCGGCGGCCTGGCGGGAAAGGCTGGGCAGGATGGCGGTGGTCAGGGCGATGCCGAAGATGCCCAGGGGGAACTCCACCACCCGGTCGGCGTAATAGAGATAGCTGACGCTGCCGGAAGGAAGGAGCGAGGCCAGGACCGTGTTGATGAGCACCGTGATCTGGTAGACCGCGGCCCCGAAGGCCGCCGGCCCCATGAGCTTCAGGATGCGGCCCACGCCGGAGTGGCGCGGCCGCCACAGGGGCCGCAGGGAGAGACCCTTGGCGCGCAGATAGGGCAGTTGCAGGGCCACCTGGGCCAGGCCGCCGGCCAGCACCCCCAGGGCCAGGCTCCAGACCGCCGGCTCCACCCGCGAGGCCAGGGCCAGGGCGCAGGCGATGACGGAGAGGTTGAGCAGCATGCTGGAGGCGGCCGGGGCGAAGAAGTGGTTCAGGGAATTGAGCACCCCGGCGCCCAGGGCGGCCAGGCTGATGAAGAAGATGTAGGGCATGCACCAGCGGGTGAGGGTCACCGCCATGTCGAAGGTGGCTTGCTGGCCGACGAAGCCAGGGGCCACCAGCCGCACCAGCAGGGGGGCCAGGAGCATACCGGCCAGGCAGACCAGGAGCAGCACCAGGGCCAGCAGAGAGAAGGCGGCCCGGGCCAGCAGAAAGGCCTCCTCCTTGCCTTTGTTGGCGAGTTCCTCGGTGAAGACCGGCACGAAGGCGACGGTCAACGCCCCCTCGGCGAAGAGTCGGCGCAGGAGGTTGGGCAGGCGGAAGGCCACGAAGAAGGCGTCGGCGGCCGGACCGGCCCCGAAAAGGTAGGCCGTTACCATGTCGCGCAAAAAACCGGTCAGGCGGCTGCCCAGGGTGGCCAGGCCCACCACCCCCGCCGCTCGCACCACCTTATGGCCTTCGCTCAGTTCAGCCAAGCCCTGCTCCCGGCCGGAGTGCCAGAGGTCGACCCGGAGTCGGGGTCTTCGGCCAAGGAAGTCGTCTGGCGCCGACCAGCTTGGCCCCGTCGAGGGCCCAGGAACCCGACGGTGCGGCACCAATCTACCCTTCTGGGGACCTTTGTTCAAGCTCGGCCGGGGAAAAGCCCGGGCACGGGGCCGCTGGTCACTTCCGGCGCGGCGCCTGGGGCCCCCTTGCCATTTCCATAAACCCCTTGACAGCAAGGCCATGGCCCGATAAAAATTGTCTGCTAGCCCCCCGCGCGGGGGCTATAGTGATTACGACCAAGGCAGCGATGCTGTTTTTTCAGGGAGGATGACCCGTTGGCTAACCATGCCTCCGCCCTCAAGAGGGCCAGACAAAGCGAAAAGCGCCGGCTGCAGAACAAGGCCGTGCGCACCCACATGCGCAACGTGATCAAGAACGTACGCCAGGTCATCGCCCAGGGCCAGGTTCCCGAGGCCGAGGCCGCTCTAGTGCAGGCCATGTCGGTGCTGGACAAGGCCGCCTCCCGCGGGGTCATCCACGACAACAAGGCCGCCCGCCACGTGTCGCGTCTCTCCCGTCAGGTTCAGGCCCTCAAGTCCTGATCCCGCGCCGCCAACCTTCCTGAGAAACACGGGGAGCGCCGCCTGGGCCTAGTGGCCCGGGGCGGGCTCCCCGCGTTCGTTGGCCAGCCTTGCGCCGGGCCCCGAGGGGCCTGATGCCAATAAGCTTTCGAAGGATAACTTTGGACGCATATTGAGGCCATTGCATGGTGAAACACAAATATAGCCTGTAAAATTAAACAATAACCCCGTGAAACATAATTTGACCATGCAATGGGCCGATGCGGGCCAAGGCTCGCCCCAGCCAACAACTCGGCCGGAGACTCCGGGGATGGCCTCCCGGATGCGCAAGCGTCCTGGAGGCGGGGCAAAATCACGTTTGGCCCGAACGACAGGCATTCAAAGCCATGGACGGCTTTGAATGCAAGTTGGTATCAAATTGGTATCAGAACAGCCCCCACTCGCCCAGCCCGGGCTCCCGCCGCGCGGCCGGGGGCGTGCCGGCGCAGAGGTCCATGATCAGGGCCTCCATGATGACCCGGTCGGCTCCGGGCGAGGACTTGAGCATGATGTCGGCGGCCAGAAGCCGGCGCAGGGTCGCCATAAGCTCCCGGGTCCCCTGGCGCCGCGCCCGCTGCCATAGGGTTGACGCGGCGGCCGGGGGCAGGCGCAGTTCCTGCTGCACCTGGCTCAGGCCGCCACCGTTTTCGAATATTTCGCGCGCGGCGATGATCTGCCGGAACAGCCGCGCCACCATGGCCAGGACCCGCACCGCCGGCTCGCCCAGGGAGTCGAGCTGGTCGTAGGCGGTCAGGGCTCGTTCCAAAAGACCGGCGGCCAGGGAGTCGGTGAGGTCGAATATGGAGTAGAGCCGGCCCTGTCCGGTGACCGCGGCCACATCCAAGGGCGTGATCTGTTCCCTCTTGCCCACGAACAACGAAAGCTTCTCAAGCTCGGAATCCAGGGCCCCCAGCCCCAAGGCGGTCAGCTCGCTCAACTGGGCGGCGGCCTCGGGCGCCAGCCGCTTGCCCCGCATGCGCGCCCTTTCCACCAGCCAGGGGGCCACTTGCCGGGGGTAGAGGCGCTTGAAGACGTGCAGGCGGCCCCGCTTGTCCAGGGCCTTGGCGAAGCGCAAACGCTGGTCCAGCTTGGCCCCGGCGAATACCAGGCAGGTACTGGGGGCCGGGTCCTCGAGATAGGCCATAAACTCCGAAAGCTGGTCGGCCTTGTACTGGTCGCAGTCGCCGACCACCACCAGCCGGCGGCTGCCCAGGAAGGGCAGGGTGCGCGCGCTCTCCAGCACCCGTCCGGGGGTGGTTTCCCCGGCCAGGAAGCGCTCCACGTTAAGGGAGGGGTTGGCGGCGAAGGCCGGCGAGGAGAGGAAGGCCTGCAGGGCCAGCCCCACCAGGAAGTCCTCCTCGCCGAAGACCCCGTAGAGCGGCCCGGGCTCGCCCTTGGCCAACTCGGGCCAAGGCAGATGCCCGTCACCGCCCCCCCGGGGCGCTGGCTTGGCCGGCTTGCCGTTCATGGACCGGGGCTAGAAGTTCTCGAAGACGCGGTCGTGCAGGGTCTGGGCCAGATCCTTGGCCAGGTCCTTGTAGGCCAGCTGCTTGGCCACATCGGTGGCCTGCACCGAGCCGCTCACCGCGAAGGTGCGGTTCTGCTCCAGGGCCTTGTCCTCCCAGAGCACCTTGCCGTCGCGGCGGCGCATGAGCTGGGCGCTGACCGTCACCCACAGACGGCGCTGGTTGGAGGTGGTGCTCCGGGTCAGGGACACGTCCTCGGTGTCGACCTTCCTGATGTAGGCCTTGAGCACCGCGTCGGCCTGGCCCTCTGAGGTCACCCGGAGCATCTGGCTCTTGGTGAACTGGAAGATGATCTCGTCGGTGAAGATGCTCTCGATGCGCAGCTCACCGGTGCGGTTCTCCAGCATCGGGATGGCGATGGTGCGCACGTCGGAGGGAAGGTTGTTCTGCTTGCCGCGGAAGCTGTAGCCGCAGGCGCTGAGGCCCAGGGCCGCCATCACCGCCAGAAGAATCAGGGCTTTTCTCACCTTCGTCCTCCAGGCCTGGCTGAAGCGGTTCGCCACACGGGCCGATAAGGGAAATCCGTGCGACCCGGCCGGCCATCCCAGGCCCGCGATGGCCCGTCGCCTAGGCGGCTATATTACTATATTGACCAGCTTGCCCTGCACAACAATTACTTTCTTGGGGACCCGCCCTTCCAGGGAGGCCAGCACCTTGGGCTCGGCCAGGGCCGCGGCTTTCATCTCGTCCTCGCCGGCGGCGGCCGGCAAGGTCAGGCGCGCCCGCACCTTGCCGCCGATCTGCACCACCACCAGCTTCTCCGCCGTCACCAGGGCCGACTCGTCGTGGCTGGGCCAGGGATGGTCGATCAGGCAGCCCTCGTAGATCGG
>JAJZPI010000016.1 GCA_021811275.1 Deltaproteobacteria bacterium | reverse complement strand
GGCGGGCCCCCGCCAGCAACCCCAGCCGCAGGCCAGGGGAGCCGTACCCGTGGGGGAAGCCCCCATGAGGTTCGTTGCCGAGCGGGGATTTTATCACACCCTAGGGAGCCTGTCGGAGTAATCCTTCTACAGGCCCCCAGGCGGGCCATGGACGGTCCGCCAAAAATTGCGCCAAATGACAATTTGTAGCAATTTTAAAAGTTTGCCAAAATTTACTTTTGGCAAGCGGCAAGGGAGAAAGCCAGGGACGGCCTTCACCGACACCCTCCTAGGGAGCCGGCGCCAGGTAGCCCAAGTCGACCCAACCCTCGCGGTTGTCGGCCAGGACGCGCACCAGGGCATAGCCGTGGCGGTAGTCCAGGAACCGCACCTCCTGGCCAGCCTCCAGCACCGCCCGCGCCCGGCAGCGCCGGACCGGGCAATCACGCAGGTTTAGGGCGCTGGCCTGGACCACCATCACCGCGCCGGGCGCGGGCAGTCCCGGAGGGTCGGGGTATTGGCGCGGAGCCGAAGATCGCGGCTTCACCGCGTCCCTCGGCTCCTCGACCGGAGGCGGCACCGGCCGGCAACCCTGCCCCGGCACCCAGACCATTGCCGGGGGGCACTTCTTGGCTGGGGAGATGCAGCGCTTGAGGCGGGGGCTCCAATCCGCGCCCGGCGGGCAGGCCGGCGGGGGGTTCATGCAGCGCTGCAACCGAGGGTTCCACTGTCTGCCCGGCGGGCAGGGGACCGGCCCCTCTTGGGCCACGGCCACCACCGGCGGCAGGGTCGCCAGCATGCCCGCGAACAGGGCCAGCACGAGCTTCGCTTTCATGAGGAATTCTCCAGCATGGCCTGGCCGCGTACCGGCTGGTCGCACCGCCGCCGCCCCACGGGGTCCGGATATCCTGATCCTCCGGAATTATGAAAACTAATTGATTTAATTTTAGAATGGGTCTGCGGCCGGAGCAAGTAATTTTTTGAACAAAAGCCTCTCGCGTTGGAGAGACCGCATGCGCCGGCAAGCCTCGATCGTACCCGCCGGCCGGCTCTCTTTTCCGCCGCCGACCACCCCAGGGACTTGGCTGGCATAACCGTCCGCCTTGTGTTAGCTTTTCAAGGCCAGCGCCCCGGGCCCCCGGCGCTGAAGGCTTGCAGACACCCCCAAGCGGAACAACCGATGGCGACTCCCATCTTCATCGTCGGCTGGCGGCGCTCGGGCACCACGCTCCTGGGCAACCTCCTGAGCCGCCATCCCCGGGTGGCGGCGGTGCTCTACACCAGCGGCCGCGGCCACGGGGTTTTCGAGAGCGTCTATTTCTCCCACCTGGCCGGCAAGTACGGCGATCTGCGCGACCCGAGCAACTTTATAAGATTCGTGGAGATTTACGCCAACGGCTCATACTTTGAGCTGAGCGGGGTGGACAAGGAGACCCTTTACGGCCTCTACCCGGCCGACTACCCCCAGATATTCCGGGCCACCATGGAGGCCATGGCCAGCAAGCAAGGGGCCGATCATTGGTTGGAGAAGAGCCCGCCCCACGTGTTCCACTTGGAGGAATTGCTGGCCTGCTACCCGGACGCCCTGTTTTTGGCCACCCGCCGCGATATGATCGAGCAACTCGGATCGGCGCTCAAGATGCTGGAGGCCATGCGCGTTTCGGACAAGGCCCTGAGCAGGCCGGCCAGAGCCGCGCGCCTGCTCAAGGAGCTGCTCTCCTTTCACGGGGCCGAGAGCCACCTGCGCCGCTTTGCGCGGCGGCATCCCGGAAAAATATTGCTGGTCCCCTTCAGAGACCTGCTGGCCGATCGCCGCCGGACCCTGGCGGAGGTCTGCGATTTCGCCGGCCTGGATTTCCAGGAGGAAATGCTCGACACCCGGCTGCCGGCCAACACGGCCTTTTCCCACCCGGAGCAGAGGAAGCAGGCCCTCTCCAAGGCCGAGCGCAGCCTCTGCGCCTGGCTGGGGCCCCTGCTGGGCGTCATGCCCTACTGGTTCTACCGGATGTCGTACAAAATCCAGCGGGCGCGCCTGGGGCATAGGCTGCCCCTGGCCTTTTTCGCCCTCCGGGAGCAGAAATACGGCTGGGTTAGCCTATACGACGAAAATGGCGGCAAATATTAGCCTTGGCGGGGGCCAGCCTCCCCGCAAGCCATCCTTTACGCTGCTGATGGTAATTGTTAAGATGACCGGCGGTGAAGACATGAGCCGAGGTCCGCGCCCCCGCGCCGCGTCTTGGCGATACCAGACGGAAGCCACCCCCACCCCTGTGAGCATATGGAACTGAAGTACTACCTCGACATACTGTTTCGCCGCCGCAGACTTTTTTTGATCGTCACGGCGGCCCTGACGCTGCTGCCGCTCGCGCTCACCCTCTTCCGTGATCCAGTGTACCAGGCCACCGCCCGGACCATCCTGTTCAAGAGGGACATGAAGCTGCTCCTCTCGTCGTCATTGCCTGACGAGTTCTCCTCCTACAGCTACCTTGACTCCGACTACGTGCAAGACAACCTCGTGGAAATAATCAAGTCGCCCGCCACCCTGCGGCGGGTGGCCGACAAGTGCGACCTGGAGGGCGACCCCAAGGAAATTTATTCGTCGCTGCCCTTCCTGCAGTCGCTGTTCCGGGGCGCCAAACCGCTGGTCAAGGTCGAACACCTTTCCGACACCGACATTTTCGAGTTCCAGGGCTACGGCTCGACCATGGAGAAGGCCGAGCGGATGGCCGGCGCCTATCTCGCCGCCTTCGGTGAACTCTGGAATCAGATGTACCAGGACGCCATCGCACGCCTGGAGTCCGGGATCATCGCGCGCCAGGCGGACCTGAGCAAGGAACTCGCGGAGGTCTTCAACAAGGAGCGGGCTCTCAAGAAAAAGGTCGGGGTGGGAGACTTCTCGCAGGCCATCCAGAAGGAATACGATCAGCTATCCACGCTGGAAACCAGCCTCAACGGCGTCATCACCAGCAACCAGCTGCTGGACACCCAGCAGCGCGAGATCAAGAAACGCCTGAACAAGCTGCCCAAGTTCCGGACCGCCAGCGAATCGCTGGAGATCAGCCCGGTGATTACCGAGGCCAAGTCCAAGCTGGCCAACCTGCTCTGGTCTCTGAGCGGCATGCGGATGACGATAACCGACGCGCACGTGGACATCAAAGCCACCCTGGCCCAGATCGAGGCGGCCAAGCAGACCATCAGGGACGAAGCGGTCAAGACCTTCAAGAACGAATCCAACGAGGTGGACCCCTATTACGACGAGTTGGTGAAGCGCTACTCCGAGAACGAGATAAGCCGGTACGTGGACGGCTACCGGGAAAAAATCCTGAAAGCGCAGATAGGCAAGCAGCAGTCGGTACTGGTGGGCTTGTCTTCCCAAATGCTCGACCTGTCGCCGGTGAGCAAGGAAAACGACACCCTGATGAACGCCCTGGCCAACAACATCAAGGCGCTAGACTCCATCAAGCTGCTAAAGAAGGTGGACGTCTCCCACATGATGCGCATCAACCACGCCGCCAGGGAATTCGAGAACGGCAAGCCCTACTTCCCCCGTCGCACCCTGCTGTTCATGTTCTCCCTTTTCGCCGGCGTCACCCTGGCCTTCATCGTCGTGCTGGTGAGCGAATACCTGGACTCCACCATCAAGACCAGCCTGGAGCTGGAGCAGATAACAGGCCGCCCGGTGTTCCACTCCTTGGCCCAGGGGCAGCCCCGGGCCAAAACCGAAGCCGGTTCCGCCCCTCCCCCGGCCAGCACGGAAATGGCCAACCTGGCCCAGGCCCTGATGCTGGCCCGGCGGGAGGGTACGCTGACCTCCGCCGGCGTGGTCAGCGTGGAAGATGGAGAAGGCAAGACCACCGTGGCCCTGGGACTGGCCTCTCTGCTTTCCCAGGAAGGCGGGCGCGTCCTGCTCCTGGACCTGGATCCCGCCAGCAGCCAATATTCCGCACCGGGCGGAGGCCCGCGGGAAAAGGATGCGGCGAGGCCCGCCGGTGGAGAGGCCCCGCTTACGGATCGCGTCCGGCCCCTCGCCCCCGGCCTGGACCTGCTGGCCCTGGGCCGGCTCTCCCCCCTGGAAGCGGCCAGGCTGCATCCCCGTTTGCTGGCGTTCCTGGAGCAGGCGCGGCAAGAGGCGTCATACGAGTTCCTGCTGCTGGACCTGCCGGCGCTTGGTCGTAGCGCGTCGGTCCTCAAATACCTGGATCAGGCCGAGGTGGTTCTGTTCGTGGTCGGGCTTGGCCTGACCGACGCCTACCAGGCAAGCAAATGGTTCAATCAACTGGCCCGGGAATCGGATGGAAGATCCCTGTTGCTGCTGGCCAACCGGGAGCGCCTGGCCCGGGGCTGGCGGGATTGGCTCACCGGCCTGGTGCCCGGGAAGCGGGCCAAATCCGTTTGATAGCCGGGAACTTCTTTTCCATGCCGAGCAAACTGACCGCGCTTAAGCCCGCGTTGAAGGTCTTTTTTCTTTACAGCGTGCGCAAGCTCATCCCCTACCTGCCCCGCTATTGGGTGATGAGGCTGGCCGACCTCTCCGGCAGTCTGGACGCCCACGGCGAAAAGGCCCGCATCACGGCCGAAAAGGTCGGCCGGATGCTCGGCCCCGGCGCGGACCCCGGTCAGGTGCGGCGGATCGTCCTGGCCAGCATCCGGGAGTTCCACAAGGACCTGTTCGAGATCTGGTGCTTCCCCCGTCTCAACCGCCGCCGCCTGGCCACCATGGCCAGCCTTGAAGGCCGCGAGCATCTGGACGCGGCCCTGGCCCGGGGCAAGGGGGCCATAGTGGGGGTGACGCATTTCGGCTCCTTCAAGATGGTGATCGCCGCCCTGGGCTACGCCGGATACAAGGTGCACCAGGTGGCGGTGAACCCCATGACCTTCGACAACGAAAGCAACCCCACCGTCAACAACATCATCATGCGCATCGAGTACGCCTGCGAAAGGAGCCTGCCGGCCGAGTTCATCTACCTGGGCTCCTTCGTCCGCGAGATATACCGGGCGCTGGGGCGGGGCGAGGTCGTCATCATGTCCCTGGACGGGGTGGAGAGGCGAAAGCAGATTCAGGTACCCTTGCTCAATATCGAGACCGGCCTGGATCTTGCCCCGCTGCTACTGGCCTCCCGCCTGGACGTGCCCCTGCTGCCCTGTTTCCCCCTGCGCCAGGCCGACGACCGCCACCGGGTGGTGATCCATCCGCCCCTGTCGTCCGATCCCAGCCTGGGGCACGAAGAGGACGCCCGCCAGATGGCGCTGGCCTTCAGCCGCATCATGGAGGGCCACGTGCGGGCCTACCCCTCCCACTACGCCCGCTCCCTTTATGTCTTCGCCACCATCTGGAAAGAGGTGCTGGACCGGCTCCCCAAGGACGACCGTGTCTGAGGACGGCGCGCATTTAGGGACCAGGGTCAAGAATCTGGCCAAGATTATGGCCTATTGGGGACTGCGCCTGCTGTTTTTGGCGCGCAAGCGATTAGCGGGCCGGCGGCCGGACGCGACCGGCGAGCCCCGGACGATTCTCCTGATAGAGACCGCCTTCCTGGGCGACGTGGTATCGCTCACCCCTCTGATCCGCGAGCTGGCCGCCCGCCTGCCTCGGGCCAAGCTGACGGCCCTGGTGCAGGCCCGCAACCGGCCCATCCTGGAGAACGACCCCCGCCTCGACCGGGTGGAGCAGATCGAGTCCTTTTCCCCGGTCTGCCTGGGCCGCGTCGCCGCACGCCTGCGGGCGCGGCGTTTCGACGCGGTGATCTGCGTCTCTCCGGGAGTGAAGAACTCTCTGCTCGCCCTCTTGAGCGGAGGGGACCAGATCATGGGCTACCTGGCCAACTTCTCGACCAAGCCCTATTACTACCAGGACCATTGGGTGGACGCGGTGGGCCGCGAGGGCCGCTGGCTCTACCGCAAGGACCAGCACATAATCGTGCGGGCCCTCCTGGCCGCCGCTCCCTTGCTGGGGCCGGCCGAGCTGCCCCGGCCTCCGGAGATCCGCCTTGACCCCGAGCGCGAGAAGTTCATCCTGACCAGTTTGCGGCGGGAGGGAATACTTAAAGATGGGGTCATCAACCTGGTGGTTCACGCCGGGGCAAGCAACCAAGTACGCCGCTGGCCTATGGAGAACCTGGTGGAGGTTCTTTCCAGCCTGCTGGCGGAGTACGGGGACGGCCTCAACCCCATTGTCATCGGCATCGGGGGAGAGATTGAGATCTGCGAGGAAGTCGTCCGGCGGCTGGGCGGCCGGGCACGCCTGTTTTTAGACCGGAGCCTGACCGAGCTATGCGTGTTGCTGAAGCATTCCCAGGGCTTCCTGGGCGGCGACTCGGGCCCCAAGTTCCTCGCCGGCGCCTTTTCCCTGCCCTCGGTGGTGATCCACGGTCCTCAGCGGCCGGAAACCGTGGGGCCGATCCACTCCACGGCCATAAGCCTCTACCATCAACTCGACTGCAATCCTTGCCCCCAGACGGCCTGCCCCCACCAGGGGAAGTGCGTGCGGGCGGTGACGCGCGCGGAGGTGGCGGAGGCCCTGCGCCGGGTGCTGGCCGCCTGCGCCCAGGCGCGGCGGAGGCCGTCGTGACACCAAGTCGCATTGAAAGCCGTCCATGGCTTTGAATGCTTGTCGGTCGGGCAAAAGCGCGGTTTTGCCCTACCCGCATGCCGATGAGCGCGGACTACTCGCTTGAACGCCATTGAGGATCAGGGCTTTTCCTGGAGCATCTCCCGGGCCAGCCTCCTGGTGCGGGCCAGGGCCTTGCGGAAGGACCGTCTCTGCCCATGCAGGACGTCCAGGAGCCGGGGAAACAGGTAACTGGTGAACACGGCCTGCTCGAAGAAGCGCACCAGGGGGGCGGAGCTGAGCGCCAGGGTCAGGCGCAACGGTATGTATTTCCTTTTCAGCAGCAAGCGGAACAACAGGGTGGTGTAGTGGATGCGGTCCTGCGCCCACCAGTAATAGGTGTCCAGGTGATAGTCCGGCCGCAGGATGCCGTCCCGCTTGGCCTTTTCCCATAGCTCGGTGCCCCGGTAGAACACCAGGGAGAAGATCATGACTTCGCCCCGGGGCGGTAGCTGCGCGGCCAGGTAGCGCAGGGTGTGGACCACCTCCTCCGGCTTCTCCCAGGGGTTGTCCACGATGGCGTCGATGGAGACTATTTTCTCGGGGTGCCGTTCGCGGAAGAACTTCAGGGTCATGTCCAGGTTACGGTTGACGCCGGTGCGCTTGTACATTTGCTCGATGCGCGGATGGCGGCTTTGCATGCCCACCTGGCAGAAGTCGAGGCCGTGCGTGGACAGAAACTCCAACAGCTCCGGCGTGCAGTAGGGCGGGCTGAGCAAGCAGCGAAACCGGTAGCCGAAGTCGTGGAACAGGGACACCAGCTCCTTGACGTCCTTGCGGGCGATGAGGGTGTCATCCTCCACCGACAGGTAGGTCACCTCGGGGAAGCTTTCCTTGACCCAGTTGAGTTCCCGCTCCAGGTATTGCCGGGAAAGCGTGCGGATGCCCACCCCTTGGATGTCCTTGATCACCTTGTTGCAACAATAGGAGCAGTTGTGGGGGCAGCCCCGGGTGGTGAGTATCCGGTAGACGTAGCGGGGGCCGGCCTGGCCGGGAGAGGGCGGGGCCGGCGTGAAATACCGCTGGTAGTCGGCCAGCTTCTCGATGGCCAGGATGCGGCCCTGGCTCTCGTCGTAGACGTAATGCCCATCTGGCCCGTAGTCCGGCAGGGGATAGCTGGAAAGGTCTTCTATGGTCCGCAGTTCCGGATAGGGCTCACCCCTGAGCCAGAGGTTGGGAATGCCGGCCAGGGAGGATCCGGCGTCCAGGCGGCGGGCCGCCTCCATGAAGGCGTCCTCGCCATCGCCGATGCAAACCGCATCGGCGACGGCCAAGGCGTCCTCGGGGTTCATGGTGGCGTAGGCCCCGCCCCATACGATCACGTTATCGTTTTTTTTGAGCCTGCGGGTCAGCTGGATGCCCAGATAAAGCCAATTATCGGCCAGGGAGATGCCGATGAGCTGCGAATCCTTGGTGAGTTCGGTCAGCTCTTGCAGGATTCCCTCGGGCACATGGGAGTCGCAGGACTGGACGGGCAGGTTTATGAAGCGAGTGGAGAACCCCGCCCGGCGCAAGCAGGCCGAGAGCAGGCGCGGTCCCAGGCTGGAGATGTAAGGATAAGGAGAGATAATGGTTGCCCGCATGGCGCCACCTGCCTTGGAGTCAGGGCTTTTGATTATGCAAAACCATCGAGGACGGCCCTTTCGGGTCCCTGTCTTGTTTCTTACCACCCCCTATTGGGAGCCGCAATCCTCGCCTCCCGGAGGGCCGGCCTTCCGGCCGGGCCTCAGCCCTCTGCGGCCGCCCTGTTTGCGTGAGCGCAGCATGTCCAGGGCCGCCCGCAGTTCCAGCATGCCCAGGGCCGCCGCCCCCGCGAGGTAGGAAAGCCCCCCCGCGACAATGGCCGCCAATGGTCGCGCCAGGGTGTGCCACACCCGCCCGGCGGCTTCCCAGTCGGGGAGGTAGGCTACCGCCCAGGCCACCGCGGCCATCAACAGGCTCAAGCCCGCGCAGCGGATCACGAAGGCGAGGTTGCGCCGCATCCCCAGCGGGCCCAGGCGGCGGCGCAGCATCCACAGGAGCCCCAGCAAATTGGCTATGGCGGCGATGGAACTGGCCAGGGCCAGCCCGGCGTGCCCCAGGGGCCCGATTAGCAATACCGCGGCGGCCACGTTGACCACCATGCACCCGCCCGCCACCAGCACCGGTATCCTGGTCTCCTGCAGGGCGAAGAAAACCGAGGCCACCGTGCGTCCGGCGGAGAAGGCCCAGATGCCCACGCCGTAGCCCACGATGGCCCGCACGGTCTGCTCGACGTCGTGGGGCGTGAAGCGGCCGCGCAGGAACAACAGGGTTATCAGCGGCTCGGCCAGGACCAGGATGCCCACCATGGCCGGCATGACCGCGAAGGAGATGATTCTGAGCCCGAAGGTCAGGGTGTCCAACAGGCCTGGCATATCCTTGTCGGCGGCCTGGCGGGAGAGACTGGGGAGAATGGCGGTGGTGATGCCGATGGCGCAAAGTCCGATCGGGAACTCGATGAGCCGCTCGGCGTAGTAGAGGTAGCTTACGCTGCCGGTGGGCAGCAGCGAGGCCAGGATGGTGTTGGCCAGGATGGTGGCCTGATACACGGCGGCCCCCAGGGCGGCCGGGGCCATGAGGCCCAGCATGCGGCGCAGGTCGGGGTCGCGGGGTTTCCAGGCCGGCCACAGGCTCATGCCCCGGGCGCGCAGGAAGGGGATCTGGACCATGAGCTGGGCCGCCCCGCCGAGGAGCACCCCCACCGCGAGGGCCGTTATGGGCGGGTCGATCAGGGGAGACAACGCCAGGGCGCAGGCTATTATGCTCAGGTTCAACACCACCGGGGAGATGGCCGGCGCGAAGAAATGCTCCTGGGAGTTGAGCGCCCCGCCGGCCAGGGCCGCCAGGCTGATGAAGAACACGTAGGGCAGGCACCAGCGGGTGAGGTCCACCGCCAAGGCGAAGGTCTCCGGTCTGGCCCGGAAGCCGGGCGCCACCGCCGTTATGATCTGCGGGGCGAAGAGGACCCCCAGCGCGCTGCCTGCCAACAGTACCATGGCCAGCATCGACAGGGTGTTGCGCAGCAGATAGGCCGCCTCCTGGGCGCCCTTGCGGCGCAGCACCTCGGTGAAGACAGGGATGAAGGCCACCGACAGCGCGCCCTCGGCGAAGAGCCGGCGCAACAGGTTGGGGATACGGAAGGCCACCAGGAAGGCGTCCGTCTCCGCCGATACGCCGAAGATGAAAGCCACCACCAGGTCGCGCGCGAACCCCACCACCCGCCCCCCCAGGGTGGCCAGGCTCACCACCAGGGCGGCCCCGGTTATCTTGCGCCGCTCCTCGGAGAAGCTCATTCGACATTACCGCCACGGGGCCTTGCCCGGTCGGGCGGCACCCGCCAGGCCAGGTGCCTGTCCTCCCCTCCGGGCGAAGCCCAGGCGGGCAAGGTTGCCGGCCGGGGGGCCAGATTCGGGGCCGGCGGCGTGGCGTGGTCGGGGTAGGACCAGGCCGCGGTGGGGGGGGCCAGGGATACCTGAAAGGGCGTTGTCCCTTCTTCTATGCCCGGCAGCACGGGCTGGGCGGCCTCGGCCCGCTGAACGTTGATGATGGCATAGCCCAGGCCGAGGAATATCCACAGGTCCATGAAGGTGTAATATTGAGTGACCAGCCAGGATACCACCACGGTGATCATGCCCCCCAGATATCCCAGCATGATCGTCCCCTGCTCCCGGTCGGCGGCCCTCCTGAGTTGCCGCCAGCAGGCGATGAAGGTGTTGATGAACAATACGAACCACATCAGTCCGCCCGGCAGGCCCAGGTCGTAGAGGACCGCCGCGTGGGTGCCGTCGGGCACTCCCGTGGTGTGCACGGCGCTGCGGTAGCCGCCCACCCCGTAGCCGATGCCGCCGGTGGCCATGAGCTTTTCCATGCCCCGCTTCCACCATTGCAGGCGCGAGCCCGCCGAGGTCTTCTCCGAGCTGGTGTCCAGCTGCATCTGGAGAGAGGTGGTGGCGCGGTAGATGTCCTTGGCCATGACGGTCAGGAAAAGACCCGTCAAGACCAGAACGGACGCGATCAGGCAGGAGAAAAACATCTTCTTGGTCTTGTCCAGCAGGCCGCAGACGAACATCACGCCCAGCCACAAGGCTCCCACGGCCCCCTTGGTCATGGTGGAAATGACGCCGCCGGTGATGATGAGGCCCGTGATCAGGCTCATGACCCTGGCCCTTCGCGTGCGGGCGGTGATGAAAAGGGTCAGGGCGGCCATGGCGGGCAGGCAGAGCAGCACGCCGATGTTGTGGGCGGTGGAGGTGGAGCTCCCGCGCTTGGTGAAGAACCTGTGCCGCCACATGCGGTTGATGAAGTCATAGTCGCCCAGCATGGCGGTCTTGAGATCGAAGGTGTAGTCGGCATAGAGGCTGACGATGCAAAGGGCGGTCTGCACCAGGCCCACGAACACCATCACCACCGCTATGTTGCGCAGGGTCCGCCGATCCCGGACCAGGGCCACGGTCAGGAAAAAGGACAGCAGGCACAGGACGAGCTTGAAGATTTCATACCGGCCCTGGGCGGGGTCGGTGGACCAGAGCAGGGTGACCACGGCCCAGGCCAGGAATACGACCACCAGCCAGTCGCTATAGGTGCCGTGATAGGCGTGTTTGCGCCTGGCCAGGTGCCTGATGGCCCAGGAGGCCAGCAGGCAGAGGACCACCATGTCGCCGGGGTAGATGGATTTCTTGAAGTCCAGGTGGGGCACCGCCGCGAAAGCCTCGACCTGGAGCGTGGTCAGCAGGGCCAGCAGCCCATAGCCGGGCTTGGCCACCACCAGCAGGAGGCCTATCCCCGACGCGAGCAAGAGGATGTGCTGTGGCCACAGGAAGGCGGTGGTGGCGACCAAGGCCCAGAGCGCGGCGGCGGCCACCAGGAATCGGCCCAGGGAAACCCCGTCGGCCGGTACCGGGACCCGGGTGATAGGGGCTGCCTCCGCCACGGACAAGGGAGCCAGAGCCTTCACGTCAGCCTCGGTACATGGTTAGGGTTTCGCCTGGGTGCGACTCATCGAAGCCGCAGCCATGATAGCAGAAATCACCCCTGGCCTCCAGACGCCTCCCGCCGGCCTAGGACTCTCCCGCCCCCAGGAGGTGGCGGGCCATCTTCATGCCCTGCTCCACGGCCGAAGGCGTCTGGCAGAAGAAATACCCCCCCCGGCGGCCCACCGAGAACAGGTTGGCGATACCGTGGACCCGCGTAAAGGCCTCCCGCATGCGCTCCTCGTAGTCCAGCCCGTAGACCGGCATGCAGTCCGCGAGATGCAACACCATGCTCTGGCGCAGGCGACCCCGGGGGTGCAGGCCGAGGGCCTCGACTCCGGCGCAGGCCGCCTCGACCAGGGCTCGGTCATCACGGGGGGCCGGTCCCTCCTCGGCCAGGATCTCCGCGCACAGCCCTTCGCACTCGGCCGGGGCCTGCCCGCCCAGGAGGTTATCGGCGTAGTAGAGCCGGTTGAACACCAGGCCGGGGTCGGTGTGATAGGTGTAGGCGAAGGGCCGCCGCGGCCGCCCCTGGCGGCCGTAGGTGAGCAGCACGATATAGTTGTCCCGGAAATGCAGCTTCCGGGCCGGACCGCCCAGCAGGCGGTTGAGCTCGTTTATGGAAGCGGTCCAGACCAGGCTTTCGACGGCGAAGCTTTCCTCCCCGCAGCGCACCTCGGCCACCCGGCCGTCCCTTACCTCCAGTGACAAGGCGCCGCAGGATAGAACCGTCCGCCCCCCGGCCTCGCTGAATCGCCGCCAAAGCCGCTCGGCTATGGCCCCGAACCCCCGCAGGGGATAGTGGTACTGGGGGAAAAAGGTGGCCTTGAGCTTGTCGCCCAGGCTCACCCGCTCGGTCAAGCCCGAGAAGGGAACCTTGCGGTTGCGCACGTCGCGGTCCACCCGCTCGGACCAATCGCGGTGCAGGTCGGAGCCGGGCATGCCGGTCTTGCGCGCGATGAAGGGACCGAACACGTCGCGGTAAAAGGAAGGGCCGGACTTGGCCTCCATCATGGCGCGCACCGAGCGAGAGTCGGCGCTGCCTGCCCCGCCCCGGCCCAGGTGGGCCAGGATGGCCTCCTTCTTATAGGCCCAGGGATAGTGCAGGGCGATGTCCGGGAGGTTCAGGGGCATGATCCAGTAGCGACCACGCGCCTGGATGGCGAAGTGGAAAGGGTTGCGGACCACGGGCTCCGGCTTTAGCAAATCCAGGATGAACCGGTGCGACTCGATGGCCGGATTGGCCAGGAACAAATGCGGTCCCAGATCGAACACCACCGAATCCAGCGTGTAGGAACGACACAGCCCCCCCACCTGGTCGGCCGCCTCCAACAGGACCACCTGCCTGCCTTGGTCTTGCAGCATGCCGGCGGCGGTAAGGCCGGCCACCCCCGCCCCCACGATTACTGTGTACGCCTTGGACATTTTCGCTGCTTTCAGGACCTCCGCCGCTCAGGGCCAGAGCACGTAAACCGGTCCGCGCCGGGCGAAGGTGAATTTGTATAGGTTGTCGTCGAGCTCCTCCACCCCCTGGAAACGGTCCAACACGGCTGCCAGCAGGCGGTGGGTGTGATAGGCGGGCTTGACTTCCCAGGTGCCCGAGTAGAACAGGCCGTTGGCGTCGATGGGATGGGGCCGGTAGGCGGCCTCGCCCCGGCTGCGGTCAATGAACTCACCCCAAAAGACCTTGGCGACCCCCTCGTGAAAGGCCCTGACGTAGGCCTTGACCATGAACTCGCTTTGGGCCCGGGGCGACCCTCCTCCCATTAACCGCATGGGGAGGTTGAGGGGCCGGTCGGGGGCGCCGGCCTGGGCCGCCCAGATGGGCTTGTCATAGCCGTACTTGGAGAGCAGCTCGCGACATTTCCGGGCGGACTCCACTATGTCGGAAACGTAGGCGTCATATCCCAGGACATCGAAGTAGCGGGCGCCGCCCAGGGCGATGATTCGTTCCAGGTAATCCTCCGCGGTATAGGAGGAATTCCTGAGAGGCCCCAGGCCGGGGAAATAAACCACGGCGCGGGGGTTCGTCGCCTTGATGGCCTGGTAGCTGAGCTGGAGTACGCGCACCACGTCTTCGGGGTTCAGGCCGGGGTCGTTGCCCGGCCGGTTCCGCGGCCCCGGTTCCGGCTCCTTGAGGGTGGACCAGACGTTTATCCGGCCGGCGTAATGCCGGACGGCGGAGGCGATGTAACGCAGGTAGGCCTGCTCGTCGGCGGGCGGACCCTCCGGGGCGCCCGGGCCGCCCATGTGCAGCCCCAGGCGGCCGATAAAGATGATGTGCAGGTCGGCGGCATCGCGCACGGCCTTGTCCGACCTGCCGTAATCGAATTGTCCCGGGGCGGGCTCCACCATCCAGCGCCGAGTGTCGTAGGATTGGAAGTCGCGGGCTATGCCCACCCCGGCCTGGGATATCATGGCCAGAATCCGTCTCTGCCTGGCCGCAAGCTCGTTCTCAGTCAGATTGGGCAGGGCGCGGTCGACCTGGCCGGCCAGGGTGGCCCCGAATTGGGGGTTGTTCACCAGGGTCAGATCGGAAAAGGGGGGCTCCTCCACGATGACGGGACCGTTGATATCCAGCTCCAGGGAGCCTCCCGGGGCGGCGGCCAGCCGGGGTTCGAAGTTCTCCAGCAGGTTGCTCGCCAGGGGGGCGAGACTGCGGGGGTGCAGGCTCGTCACGCGCGCGGTCTCCGCGCCCAGATGAAGCGCGCGCCGAACGCTGGCGGGGGTTTCCTCCGGAGCCGGGGCCTGGGCCGGCGGATATTGGCCCCAGGCCTGGGGCGGGGCGGCGGGGCCTTGCGGCGGATAAGGATAAGGGTACGGGGCTTGCTGATAGGGGCCGGGGGCTTGGCCGTAGGGAGGCGGACCGGGGGGATACGGGCCTTGGGCCCAGGACGCCCCGGCCAGGGCCAGCCCCAGCAGGCCCAAGGCGACTGGCAGCCATTTAGCGCGCGCGCGTTTCGGCCAACTCATGGACCCCTCCTCCGGGGCGCTGCCTCGCGCCGGTCAGCGCCAGCAAGACAGGTCACGGCCCAGCAGACGGGAAAGTTTATCCACCTGGGGAGCGAAGGTTTCCCTAAGCCGGGCCCTCGTCTGGGCAGGGAACTCGGCGGGGTCGGGGCCGCCATCCTTGAACCTGAGCTTCTGGACGGCTTTCAGCTCCTTCAGGGGGGTCAGGTACTTGTAGACATCCAGCTTGCGCAGGGCGAAGTGGGCCAGGAGCATGGCCTTGTTCAAAAGGGGAAAGCGGGGATTTACCGACTGGTTCACCACTTGGTCCCAACGGTCGGGCAGAAATTGGTCATCCACCCCCAAAAAACCGTAGAGCCGGTTCAGGAAGGCGCGCGGGTCGGGCTTCAGGTCCTCCTCGAAGACGCTCATCATGAGCTGTTCGGGCGGAAACAAATCGAAATAGGCCACAAGCTCGTCGTAGTAGAAGTTGTCGTCGACCAAGGCCTTCCCGTACTTGCCCAGGGCCTCCTCGAAAGGCACGGTTATCTCGCCATCGCGCCTCAAGTGCAGGTAGGCCGAAAAGGAGCGCTCCACCGGGTCGCGCAGGCAGGCGAATATCTTGGCCTCGGGGTAGTGCCGCCGGATGCGGGCGGCCACCTCGGGATAGAAGATGTAGGTTTCGGTGATCTCCCCCCGCACCTGGCCGGGGTCGGGGGGGGAGTATTGATTTTCGTACCAGCCCAGGCCCCGCTCGTAGTAGAGATCGAAGAAATGAGTCTTCTTGTCCCAGCGGGGCATGATGATCTGGGGGTGAGCCTTCAGGCACTCGTAGAGCCAAGTGGTGGCCGCCCGGGCGGGGCCTATCCCCACGAAGTCGATTTGATTTGACATGGGGCTGGAAAGACTATCCTTTGCAAGGGTGGTCGGCAACCCCGCCCACGGCGTGGCCGGCGGGCATCGTTTTGCATCGGTCGATATTACCATAGAGGCGGGTAGCCCTCTACTGCCGGTGCCGGGCTCGGTTGCGCGCCCCTTGGAGCTGTGCCAGAATTGGTCACTTTACGCTGGCGGGGCCCCGGCCGCGCCTGCTCGCGGCCATCGGCCAGGAAATACGCGGCTTCAGATCGAGGGCTTGGACATGAAGATACTGCTGGTGCAATCCTTCCTGGGCGGTTTCCAGCCCGTGGTCTATCCCTTGGGTCTGACCTATCTGACCGCGGCGCTTTCCGGCCACGAAGTCCACATCCTGGACCTGAACGTCGTGGACGAACCCTATCAAGAGCTGCCCAGGCGGATAGGCGAACTCGCCCCGGATTTGATCGGGCTGTCCCTGCGCAACATCGACAACCAAATGCGGCTTGATTTCAGCTACTTCTATCGCGACCACTTCCAGCGCGAACTGAAGATCATCCGCCGGGCCGCGCCGGCGACCACCCTGGTGGCCGGAGGGGCGGGCTTCTCCCTTTTCCCGCGCGAGATAATGGCGGAGAACCCCGAACTGGACTTTGGGGTCTACCTGGAAGGGGAGGAGACCTTCCCCGAGCTGCTGGCCAACCTGGACCGGCCCCAGGGGGTGGCGGGCGTCTACTACCGCGAGGACGGGGAGGTCCGCTTCACGGGAAACCGGCCCCTGGTGGACTTCGCGCGCCTGCCCCCGCCGGACCACCGCCTTCTAAAGGATCACGCC
Source organism: Deltaproteobacteria bacterium (assembly GCA_021811275.1). Classification (GTDB taxonomy): domain Bacteria; phylum Desulfobacterota; class Desulfarculia; order Desulfarculales; family Desulfarculaceae; genus JACRDC01. Next base: position 21,212 of record JAJZPI010000016.1, on the reverse strand, counting down.
TACACCCTGATACAAGGGGTGGGCATACAGACGACCCGCGGCTGTCCCCACAATTGCGTCTACTGCGTCTATCCCAAGCTGGGGGGACGGTCCTTGCGCAGCCGCCCCGCCGCCGAGGTCGTGCGGGAGATCGAGGGCCTGCTCGGAGATTACGGCCTGGACAATTTCTTCTTCGCCGACAGCGCCTTCGGGGCCGACCTCCAGCAGGGCAAGGAGATCTGCCGCCTGATCCTGTCCAAGGGGCTCAAGGTGCGCTGGGGGGCCTACTTCGACCTGGAGTACGCCGACGCGGACTTCTTTCACCTCTGCCGAAAGGCCGGCTGCGAGGCCTACTACTTCTCGCCCGACGGCTACTCGGCCGAGGCGCTGCGGGCCCTGGGCAAGGGCATCACCCCCCGGCTGGTGAAACAGAACCTGGACCTGTTCCTGAACGACCCCGAATTGGCGCGGGCCACGGTGATCTACACCGTGTTTCTGAACTCTCCGGGCGAGACCCTGTCAGGCCTAGGCCGCACCCTCTGGCTTTGGGCGCGCACCTACCCCAGGCTCAAGCTAAAGCGGCGCGGGGACATGGCCCTGTGCTGGATTCGCATCGAGCCCGAAACCCGCCTGCACCGGCTGGCCATCGAGCAGAACGACCTCACGCCCGGCCAGTCCCTTTTGCCGCCGGCTGGCGGCGACTATGCCGAGCTGTTCTACCACCATCCCCGTCTGCGGGTGGTGGAGGGTTTGCTCTTGGGACTGATGCGCTCCCTGGGCCGGCTCAAGGACCTGCTCAAGAAGCTCCTGGGCAAGGGGCGCGGGCAAGACGCCGCGGCCTAGGAGCCTGTCGGAGTAATCCCTCGAAATGCTCCCAGGCGGGCCATGGACGGCTTTCTCCGACACGCTCCTAGGCTAGGGGGCCACCACGATGCCGGCGGACCCTGTGGCATGAAAAACCTTGTAGACTTGGTCGCCGATGATGATGCCCCGCCCAAGCGTGATGAAGGGAGTTATCACCGCCTCCAGTTTTTGCAGGAATCTGGCGGTGTCGGTTATCTTGTCGGGCGGGACGTAAAGGATGTCGTTGTTGGACAACAGCACCAGGCGATAGTCCGAGGCGCCCTCCTCCAGGCCTTGCAGGCTCAGGGAAAGCACATAGACCCTGGCGGCCTCGCGGTCGCTCCTCACCAGGATCACCTTGTTCTCGTCGGCGGAGGTGGCGAAGCCTCCCGCCTTGGCGATGGCCTCCTGCGCCAGCATCTGCTTGTCGAGGGTGAAGGTGCCGGGGGACTTGACCTCGCCCAGCACGTGGACGGCGGCGCTCCGCAGGGAGGTTATGCTCACGTCCACCACGGGATCGACGTAGTACTTGGAAAGCTTGGCCGTCAAATCCTGGCGCAGCTGGTCGGGGGTCATCCCCGCCGCCTGGACCCGGCCCGCCAGGGGAAAGATGATGTCGCCCGAGGGGTCTACCTGTACGGTTCGCTTGAGGTCGTCGAATTTCCAAACCGAAATGGTTAGGGAATCGCCGGCCCCCAGGACGTAGACCGGGGTTCCGGGCGCGTTGGCAGCGGGAGGAGGAGGCGGGGAGGCGGTTTTCGCGCTCTGGCCGCCGCAGGAGGCCAGCAGGGCGAGAGTCAAGACAAGCACCGCTATTTTCAGCCGCCAGAGCATATGCCTGCGCCCCCTCGGGCCTTGCCGATGGCCCGCGAACCTTGATTGAAGATGGGCCCTGTAATCTAAATCTATCATTCTGATACCAGTTTTGGCGGGCCCTTTCAAGCCCGACCAGCGGGTCGGAAGGTTAGGCTGGGGCCCAGCGTCCGCGGCGGAGCCGGGGGCGCGCAAACCGTTCGGACCGGCCTCCCTTGCCTTTGGCCGGCTTCAGGTATAGAAACTGCGTGATCGCTTCCCCCTGCCGGGTGGCCAGCGTGTTGGAGGAAGGATGTTGGGCGAAAAGCCGCAAGGGCCGCGCTCCCCGGGCTCCCGCCGGGTGCTGGTCATGGGCCTGGACTGCGCCGAGCCTTCGCTGGTCTTCGAGCGCTGGCGCGGGGAGCTGCCCACCCTGGCCGGGCTCATGGCCCGCGGCACCTGGGGCAGGATGGTCAGCACCGTCCCGGCCATCACCGTACCGGCCTGGGCCAGCATGCTCTCCAGCAAGGACCCGGGCCAATTGGGGCTCTACGGCTTCCACAACCGGGCCGACCACACCTACCGGCCCCTGTCCATCGCCACCGCCGCATCCCTGAAGGAGCCCATGCTGGGCGATATCCTGACCAGGGCCGGCAAGAGCGTGGGCCTGGTCGGGGTGCCGCCCTCCTATCCCCCCCGGCCGGTGAACGGGGTCATGGTGGGCTGCTTCCTCACCCCGGGCACGGAAAAGCCCTTCACCTGGCCCCCCCAGCTCAGCGCCGAGATCAAGGCGAAGATCGGCGAGTACTTGGTGGACGTGCCCCATTTCCGCAGCGAGAACAAGGACGAGCTGATCGCCAACCTGGCGCGCATGACCGACCAGCATTTCGCCCTTATAAGGATGCTTCTGGCGCGCCAGGCATGGGACTTCTTCATGTTCGTGGAGATAGGGGTGGACCGCGCCCACCACGGGCTTTGGAAGTTCCAGGACCCGTCCCATCCCAAGCATGTGGCGGGCAACCCCTACCAGCACGCCATCCTGGACTACTACCGCTTGCTGGACGCCCGCCTGGCCGAGGTCCTGGCCCTGGCCGGCGACGACACCGTGGTCTGGGTGGTTTCCGACCATGGGGCCAAGGCCATGCAGGGCGGGTTCTGCTTGAATCAGTGGCTGGCCGACGAAGGCTACCTGGCGCTCAAGGAGCGTCCGGCCGCGCTCACCCCCCTGGACAAGTGTGAGGTGGACTGGCCCCGCACCAGGATTTGGGGAGGCGGCGGCTACTACGGTCGGCTCTTCTTCAACCTCAAGGGCCGCGAGCCTGCCGGGGTCGTCGAGCCCGGCGAATACGAGGCCCTGCGCCAGGAGGTTCAGGCCAAGCTGGAGTCCCTGGCCGACCACCGGGGCCGGCCCCTGGGCAACCGGGCCTTCAAGCCCCAGGAGCTTTACCGCGCCTGCCGGGGGGTTCCGCCGGACCTGATCGTCTACTTCGGCGGCCTGAGCTGGCGGGCGGTGGGCAGTCTGGGGCATAATAGTTGGTATACCCTCGACAATGACACCGGCCCCGACGACGCCAACCACGCCCAGGAGGGGCTGTTCATCCATTGCGATCCCCAAAGGCCCGGACGGGGCGAGGTGGAGCGCTTGAGCATCTACGATCTGGCCCCGGCCTTTCTGCGTCCGTTGGGCGTCGCCCCCCCTCCGGACATGATCGGCCAGGCCCCGGATTTCGCCTGATACCAATTTGCGTTCAAACGAGTAGTTTGAGCGCAAATTGGATGCGGACCAAGGATGGCCCGCCGAGCGCGCAAACGCTCGCGAGGCCGGGCAAACCCACGCTTTTGCCCGGCCGGCAAGCATTCAAAGCCATGGATGGCTTTGAATGCAACTTGGTATGATACCCGCCAGGGAGCAGCATGAGCCAACCAACCCCGCAAACTCTCATCCCCGGCGCCCCCGACCAGGGCGCTCCCCCGGAGATCGCCGGCCTGACCCTGCCGGACCTCCTGGAACGGGCCGCCGCCCGCCACGGGCGGCGGCCGGCCATCACCCAGCGCGAGCGGGTGGTGGACTATGCCGAGTACGCCGCCCGGGCCCATGCCCTTGCCCACCACCTTCTGGGACTGGGGCTGGCCCCCGGCGACCGGGTCGGTCTGCTGATGGACAAGACGCCCGAGGCCCTGATCGCCTTCATGGGCGTGGCCGCCGCCGGGGGGGTGGTCTTTCCCATGGATTTCAACCAGCCCCCCGACGTGCTCCAATACGTCCTCAGCTTCACCTCGCCTTCGGCCCTGGTGGCGGACGAGCGCTTCCAGGACCTGCTGGGCAGGCTTAAGCCGCCCTTCGCCCCCGAATGCGTGGTGGTCAACGGGGGGGCCGTTCGCCCGGGGTTCACGGCTTGGGAGCGGGCCACCACCCGGGGCCCCTCGCGGCGGCCCGCGGTGGCGCTCTCTCCGGCCGGCCCGGTGTACCTTAACTTCACCTCCGGCACCACCGGCCAGCCCAAGGGCGCGGTGACCACCCACTTGAACCTGCTCTACAACACCCTGGGCGCGGTCCGGGCCCTGGAGTTGCGCGAGGACGACGTGCACCTGTGCATGTTCCCGGTGGTGGCCCACCCCCACGAGCTACTGGCCCGGCCGCTCTTCCTGGGCGGGGAGGCCGCCCTGGCCGAGAGCATCCACCCGGGCCACCTGGCCCGGCTGGTGGCGGCGCGCAAGGTCACGGCCATGATGGCGGTGGCCTCCATTTACCACACCCTGGCCCGGGCCTCGGAGAGCGGGGGCGGCGACCTTTCCTCCCTGCGCCTGGCCGAGAGCGGGGGCATGCACGTTCCGCCGGAGCTGGCCAGGCGTTTCCGCGAGCGCTTTTGCGCGGCCATCGTGCCGGTATGGGGCAGCACCGAAACCACCGGGGTGGCCTTGGCCGCGCCACTTGACGGCTCGGCGCCGGCGGGCTCCATGGGCCGCCCCGCGCCCTTCTACGAGGTGAAGGTGCTGGGCGAGGACGGTGAAGAGCTGGGGCCCGAGGCGGTGGGAGAGTTGGCGGTGGGCGGCCCCGGCGTCTGCCGGAGCTATTTCAACAACCCCGACGAGACGGCCAAGAACCTGCGCGGAGGTTGGTTCATCAGCGGCGATCTGGTCCGGCGCGACCGCGAGGGCTTTTTCCACTTCGTCGACCGCAAGGCACGTATGATGAAGGTGGGCGGACTAAAGGTCTTCTGCGCCGAGATCGAGGCCGCCCTGCGCGCCCACCCCGGGGTGGAGGAGGTGGCGGTGGTGCGCATCGCCGACCCCGCCCACGGCGAGATGCCCAAGGCGGTGATCGTGCCGGTGGCGGGCCGGGAACCGGAGGCCAAGGCCCTGCGCCACTTTTTGGACGGACGCCTGGCGCGCTACAAGCATCCGCGCGTCTTCGAGTTCAGAGCGGCGCTACCGCGCAACTCAGCAGGCAAGATTCATCTGCGGGCCTTGGAGGATGATGAGGAAGGAAGGGAGGATCCCCGGCCATGACCGACTACGAGCGGGAACTTAGCGCCCTGCGCGCGCGCATGAGCGCGCTCAACGAGCGCATCATGGGCAACCTTAACGAGTTCATCACCCTCTCCAACCGGATCGGGGAGGTGAAGGACAAGATGGGGCTGCCCCACTTCGACCCGGTGCGCGAGTCCAATATGCTCAAGGAGGTGCTCGACGCCAACCCCGGCCCTATGCCCGGCGACCAGATGAAAACCGTCTTCAAGGCCATCTTCCGCGCCTCGGTGGAGGAGATGGGCATGGAGAAGAGGGCCCGCCTGGAGGTCAACCGCCTGCCCGGCAGCCGTGACAAGGTCATCGAGGTGGGCGGGGTGGCCATCGGCGGCGGCAGGCCGGCCATCATGGGCGGGCCCTGCTCGGTGGAAAGCCACGAGCAGATGCTAGAGACCGCCCGCGGGCTCAAGGCCCTGGGAGTGCCCATCCTGCGCGGCGGGGCCTTCAAGCCCCGCACCAGCCCCTACAGCTTCCAGGGCTTGGAGGAGGAGGGGCTCAAGATCCTGCGCGCGGTGGGCGACGAGGTGGGCATGCCGGTGATCACCGAAGTCATCTCGGCCCATGACGTTCCCCTGGTGGCGGGCTACGCCGACATCCTGCAGGTGGGCACCCGCAACATGTTCAACTACGCGTTGCTCAAGGAGCTGGGGCGCATCCGCAAGCCGGTGATGCTCAAGCGCGGGTTCATGGCCACCATGGAGGAGTTCGTGCTGGCCGCCGAGTATATCTACGTGCGCGGCAACCACCAAGTCATCCTCTGCGAGCGCGGCATCCGCACCTTCGAAACCTGGACCCGCAACACCCTGGACATCTCCTCGGTGCCTATCCTGAAACAGGAGACCTTCCTGCCGGTGATCGTCGACGTGAGCCACGCCCTGGGCCGCAAGGACGTAATCAAGCCCATCGCCCACGCCGCCCTGGCCGCCGGGGCGGACGGGCTGATGTTCGAAAGCCATTGCAACCCCGCCTCGGCGCTCTCCGACAACCAGCAGCAGCTGACCCTGGAGGAGGCCGCGGGGTTGATGGATTACCTCAAGAAGCACCTGGAGACGATGTGACGGCAACCCAGACCACCCAAGTCCTGGTGGTGCGCGCCGAGCGCGACCCCGCCCCCGGCGTGGCCAATCCCGGCCCGCACCAGACCTACCGCAAGCCGGCCATGAGTGTCGAAACCCGCGAGCTGGGCCCCCTGGACCCGGAGGATATCCGGGTGCGCATGATCTACGCCGGCATCTGCGGCACCGACGTCCACCTGGTGGAGACCAACCCCGCCACAGGCTACGTGCGCTGCTCGGCTCCGGCCGAGATACCTCCCGAAGGCCGGGTGCTGGGGCACGAGGGGGTGGGCCGGGTGGAAGCCGTGGGCCAGGCGGTGCGCCACTTGAAGCCCGGCGACCTGGCCACCTTCGAGTCCATCATCGTCTGCCACTTCTGCGAGGTCTGCCGGCGTGGCCAGTTCAACCAGTGCCTGCGCGCCAAGCTCCTGGGCCTGGAGAAGGACGGCCTCTTCGGCACCGTGGTGGACGTGCCGGCCATGCTGGCCCATGACGTGACCTTCCTGGGCGAGGGCCAGGCGGCGCTGAAGGCGGCGGCCTGCGTGGAACCGGCGGGAGTGGCCTACGTGGCCTGCCAGAACACCCGCCTGAGCGCCGGCGAGGTGGTGGTGGTTTTCGGGGCTGGTCCCATCGGCCTCTTCTCCGCCATGCTGGCCAAGATGGTCTTCGGGGCCAGCCGGGTTCACGTGGTCGAGCCGGTGCCCTTCCGGCGCGAGTTCGCCCGGCCCTGGTGCGACCGCGCCTGGGCGGTCGAGGAGTTCTTCGCCGACCCGCCCGAGGCGGTCGACGTGGTGTTGGAGGCCTCCGGGGCCATGGACAACCTGGTGCGGGTCTTCCGGCGGCTGGCTCCCAACGGCCGGGTGGCTCTCCTGGCCCGTAGCGGCGCGCCCCTGGTCCTGGACGCCGTGGACCACATGATCACCAACGCCATCTCCCTGGTGGGCAGCCGAGGCCATCTATGCGGGGCCTTCGCGAAAATCCTGAGCCTCTACGAGAACGGCCGCCTGCCCCTGGACGCCATCGTGACCAAGGTCCTGGAAGGACCTGAGAACCTGCGTCGGATGCTCGCCGCGCCGGGTTCGCTGCTGGAGGAGAACTGCAAGGTGTTGGTGCGCTTGGACGGCGGCGCCCTTTGATGCCAAGTTGCGTCATTCAAAGCCATCCATGGCCTTGATAACCGATCGGCAGGGGGTAAAAGCGTGGTTCGAACCACAAAGCAAGCTTTGCGGCGAACCCCGGTTTTGCCCCGCCTCGCGAGCGCTTGCGCGCTCGGAGGGCCATTCCCCGGGGTCCCCAGCCAACTTGTCGGCTGGGGTGGATCCTTGGCCCGCATACCAAATTAACGCTCAAGCTACTCTTTTGAAAGCTAATTGGCGCTGAACAACCCATGATTACCAGGGGTTTCGTCGTTTTCGCCTATGCTGTATCTTTAAGGAACACCAAGGCTCGGATCGCCACGAGGGATACAGCATGTTCAAGCAAAGCCGCGCCGAATATCAGCCGCCTGCCGCCAGCCGGCGGCACCTCCCGCCATTTTCCCGAATCTGGCCACCCCTCCTGCTGACGGCCGCGCTGGCCTGGCTGATCCTTCCCGATCCGGCGCCAGCCCAAGCCCCACCCCCCCAGGTGGTTATCCTCAACTCCTACCACCAGGGCGAGGTCTGGTCCGACGACGAGCTTCAAGGCGTCATGTCCGGCCTCCGGCGGGTATATCCGGATTTGGCGCCGGTGGTGGAGAACCTGGACGCCAACCGCTTCTCCGGCACGGTCAACCGGGAACTGATGAGGCGCTACCTGGGCGAAAAGTATCGCGGACGAAAGGTGGACCTGCTTCTGGCCCTGGACAACCCGGCCCTGGACCTGCTCCTGGATCATCGGGACGAGCTCTTTGCCAGCGTTCCGGTGGTTTTCGCCGGCATCAACGGTTACAAGCCCGCCATGATCGAGGGGCGGGGGGACATCACCGGCATCGCCGAGGAGACCGACCTCATCGGGACCATAAGGCTTGGCCTGGCCCTGCGCCCCAATACCAGGGAGATCCTGGCCGTCAGCGACCACACCTCGACCGGCCAGGCCATGCGGCGTGAACTCGAGGACGCGGCGGCGGTGTTCGAGGACCGCCTGCGGTTTACGTTCACGCCCCCGGAGCCCTTTGCCGTCCTGGACAAGCGCCTGCGCGCCTTGCCCCAGGATTCCCTGGTCCTGATCCTGAGCTACGTGACCGACGCCAGCGGACGGACCTTTTCGCGAGCCGAGAGCAGCAGGCTCATCAGCCAGGCCAGCCCGGCTCCCGTGCTGAGCATCAACGCGACCCGCCTGGGCCACGGCATCCTGGGCGGCGTCCTCATAACCGGCCAGGAGCACGGGCGGCGGGCGGCGGAGATTGCGCTCAGGGTCCTGGCCGGGGAAAAGGCAAGCTCCATTCCCGTCGATACCACGGGCGGCTCGCGGCCCATGTTCGACTACCACGTCCTGGAGCGCTTCCAAATTCCGGAATCCGCCCTGCCCCCGGACAGCGTGGTGGTAAACCGCCCGGTGTCCTTCTACGGCAAGCACCCGCTGCTTGTCAATTCCGCCCTGGCGGTGGGGGCCTTCATGATTCTCTTGATCGGCTTGTTGGGGGCGGCCCTGGTTCGGGGCAGGCGCGCCGAGGGGGAGCTGCGGGCGCGCGAACTAAACTATCGCACCATCTTCGAGGCGGTCAGCGACTCCATCATAGTCCACGATATCGCCACCGGCGAGATATTGGATGCCAACCGCAAGGCCGCGGCTTCCTACGGGCTGGGCTCCCTGGAAGAACTCAAACGCAACGACTTTTGGCATGATCAGCCCTACTCCTTCGTCGAGGCCAAGGCCTGGATGGACAAGGCCGCCCAGGCCCCCCAGGTCTTCGAGTGGCTAGGCCGCCGCCGCGACGGCCGGCTTTTTTGGGAGGAGGTCAAGCTCCAGAAAGCCACCTTGAACGGCCGCGACTGCCTGATCGCCGTCAGCCGCGACATCACGGAGCGCAAGCAGGACCAGGAGGAACTGCAAAGATCCGAGCAGCGCTACCGGGGCCTGTTCAACTCGGTCAGCGACCTGGTCTTCAGCCAGGACATGGAAGGGCGCTTCCTGGCCGTCAACGCCGCGGCCCGCGACATCCTGGGCTACGATCCGCCCGAACTCCTGGGGCGCAAGGCCTCGGAGCTGATGAGGCCGGCTTTAGCCCGGCTTTTTCAGGCCGAATACCTGGACCTGCTCAGCCGCCAAGGCTATGCCCAGGGAGTCTCGGCCTATTCTCACAAGTCCGGCGGCCACCGCTATCTGGAATACCGCAGCCAGTTGGTGCGCCCCCCCCAGGGCGAGCCCTTCATATCCGGGGTGGCCCGCGACGTCAGCGAAAGGCTGGTTCAGCAGCGCCAGCTCAAGCAGCTGGAGGACCAGCTGCGCCAGGCCCAGAAGATGGAGGCCATCGGCACCCTGGCCGGGGGCATCGCCCACGACTTCAACAACATCCTGGGGGCGGTGCTGGGCTTCGCCGAGCTGGCCCTGGATTCCGCCGAGGCGGGGCAGCACCCCTCCGAGGAGATTCGGCAGATCATCGCCGCCGCCGACCGGGCGCGCAAGCTGGTCCAGCAGCTTTTGACCTTCAGCCGCAAGCTGGAGTATGCCCCCCGGCCGTTGGATCTGAATCGTGAGGTGGAAAGCGCGACGGTCATTCTCTCCCGGACCATTCCCAAGATGGTCGCCATCGAGACCAAGCTGGCGCCGGAGCTTTGGCTGGTGAGCGCCGACCCCACCCAGATCGAGCAAGTCATCCTGAACCTGGCCACCAACGCCGTAGACGCCATGCCCGAAGGCGGCGTCTTCACCCTGGCCACCGCCAACCTTGAGGTGGATCAGGACGGCCTGTCCCAGCATCATCAGCTGCCGCCCGGACGCTGGGTGCTGCTGACCGCCAGCGACACCGGCCAGGGGATGGATCAACAGACCCTGGAGCATATCTTCGACCCCTTCTTCACCACCAAGGAGATCGGCAAGGGCACAGGTTTGGGCCTGGCGAGCATCTATGGCATAGTGAAAGGACACCTGGGGCACATCTTCTGCTTCAGCCGCCCGGGCCAAGGGACCAGTTTCCAGATATACCTGCCGGCCCTGGCGGAGCATGACCAGCCCTGGGAGGGGCCCCCCGACCGGGAGCGGGACAGGCCGCCGGGAGGGAGCGAGAGCATCCTGCTGGTCGACGACGAGGACGCCCTGCGCCAAATGAGTTCGCGCAGCCTGGAGGCCGCGGGTTACGAGGTCGCCACCGCCGGGAGCGGCGAACAGGCCTTGGAGATGATCAGCCGCGAGGCGCCCGACCTGGTGGTTCTGGACCTGGGCATGCCGGGCATGGGCGGCCTGAAATGCCTGGAACGGATCGTGGCCCTGAGCGGCCGCACCAAGGTGATCATCGCCAGCGGCTACGCCGACGACGGCCAGGTCGGCGCCGCCATGCGGGCCGGCGCGGCGGCCTTCGTGGCCAAGCCCTACCATCGCCTGGACCTGCTCAGGATCGTGCGCGAGGTCCTGGACTCCTGACGCGCGCGGCCAGCCCCGGCATTTGCCCGGACGCCCCCCCGCCGCGCAAACGCGGAGGGCAAGCCAGGGGCCTTGTGTGTTTGCGGTGCCGACGGCTTAGAAGATCGCCCGGAAAGGAGCCTTCCTCTTTCGGACCGAGAGTGCGCCATTCATGATTTTCGGCGGCAAGACCAAAGAGCAGATCATCTGGGAGTTCAAATCCTCCCGCAGGACCTTGCGCGGCTGGCTGCGGCGCAACCCCGAGCTGCGGCAGTTGGACGAAACCCTGCGCTGGCAGGCGGCCATGCTGCAGGAGCAGGCCGAGCTTTTGGACCTGGCCTCTGACAGCATCATGGTGCGCGACCTGGAAAACCGTATTCTTTTTTTCAACCGCAGCGCCGAGCGCAACTACGGCTGGAGCAAGAAGGAGGCCCTGGCCCAGGTGGCCCACCGGCTGCTCTACACCGACTTCCCCCAACCGCTCAAGGAGATCGAGCTGAAGCTCCTGCACGACGAGCGCTGGGAGGGCGAACTGGTGCATACCGCCCGCGACGGCCGCCGCCTGGTGGTGGAGAGCCTTTGGACCCTGCGCCGCAACGAGGAAGGCCTGCCCCAGGCGGTGCTGGTCATCGACCACGACATCACCGAGCGCAAGCGCCGCGAGCAGCAGCTGATGGCCTACCAGACCAGGCTGCGAGCCCTGGCCGCCGAGCTTTCCAAGGCCGAGGAGGGCGAGCGCCGCCGCATCGCCATCGACCTGCATGACGGCGTGGGCCAATACCTCGCCATGTGCAAGCTCAGGCTCAAGATACTTGGCAAGTCCCACCCCGAACAGGCGGCCGAGCTGGCCGAGGCGGTATCGCTCCTGGACCAGGCCATCGCCGGCACCCGCTCCCTCATCGCCGGCCTGAGCCCGCCGGTGCTCTACGAACTGGGCCTGGAGGCCGGCCTGCAATGGCTGGTCGAGCGCGAACGCGAACGCTTCGGCCTGAATATCGCCTTGGACCTGGAGGAGGAGGGCCCCTTGCCGCTGGGGGAGGAGGCCAGCGCCTTTCTCTTCCGGGCGGCATCGGAGCTGCTGCTCAATGTGGTCAAGCACGCCGGGGCCCGCAGGGCGAGGGTTTCACTGAAAAAAGAGGAAAAGGCCCTGCGGCTGACCGTGGCCGACGACGGCCGGGGATTGGAGGGACAGCCCGACGAGGGAACGCGCTCCCCGGGCTTCGGCCTGTTCAGCATCCGCGAGCGCTTGGAATCCCTGGGGGGCAGCATGGAAATCGAGGGCGGGCCGGGCTTGGGCTTGAGCGTCAGTCTGAACTTGCCCCTGCCGCCGGCATCGCGACCGCGGCAATAGCAAGGAGAAAACCATGTCCCTCCGCATATTGATCGCCGACGACCATAAGATAGTCCGCGACGGACTCAAGAGCCTTTTGGGCACCCTGGCCGGGCTCGCCGTGGTGAGCGAGGCCGAGGACGGCCACCAGGCCCTGCGTCTGGCCCGTGAACTTGAGCCGGACTTGGTGATCATGGACGTGACCATGGCCGGACTGAACGGGGTTGAGGCCACCCGGCAAATCACCGCCCTGCTGCCCGGGGTCAAGGTCATCGCCCTGTCCATGCACAGCGACCCCCGTTACGTGGTGGGCATGCTCAAGGCCGGGGCCTCGGGCTATCTCATCAAGGACTGCGCCTTCGACGAACTGGCCAAGGCCGTGGAGGCGGTGATGGCCGGTCGCACCTACCTTTGCTCCGAGGTGGCCGAGGTGGTGGTCAAGGGTTTCATCCACGTACTGGAGCGATCGCCGGAGCCGGACCAGTCCGAGGTCCTGACCCCAAGAGAGCGGGAGGTCTTGCAGATGCTCGCCGAGGGGGCCAGCGCCCGGGCCATCGCCGAGCGGCTGCACGTCAGCGTCAAGACCGTCGAGGCCCACCGCCGCAACATCATGCAGAAGCTGGGCCTGCACTCCCTGCCCGAACTGACCAAGTTCGCTCTGCGCGAGGGCATCACCTCCCTGGGCGACTGATACCGATCGATGATCAAAGCCATCCATGGCTTTGATCACCCATCGGCAGGGCCAAAGCGTGGTTCGACCCCGCAAAGCAGCCTTGTGGGAGCCCCCGGTTTCGCCCTGCCCCGCGAGCGCTTGCGCGCTCGGCGGGCCACCCCCGGGGTCCCCAGCCAACCCTTGGCTGGGGTGAGCCGGGGTCCGCATACAAATTAGCGCTCAAACTACTCGTTTGAGCGCTAAGTGGCATGCGCCTGCGCCCACCCACGCCATTCCCTTAGAGCCCACCGCGCCAAGGGCCCAGGCGCATTTTAGCCAGCGCCAACCGGCAAAACCGCCCCTGCCCGATGGCGGAGCCTTCCCTGTTTTTGCTAGCAAGGATAATGAGCCGTCTTGCCTTAACCCTGCCGGCACGCACCGGGGGAGGCCCATTGCATGGAGCTTAGCTACATAGTCATTTTTCTGGTTTTGCTGGGTGGCATGGCCGCAACCATCCCGGTCTTTCTGTGCCTGTTTCTAACGGCGTTTGTCGGCTTCGCCGTCTTTACAGATATTCCGTTGATATTCTTGGCCAACACCCTGTTCCGCTCCATGGATAACTTCGCCCTGATCGTGGTGCTGTTCTTCATCCTCTGCGGCAATCTCATGACCGCCGGCTCCATTGTAAACAAGCTCATTCGGGTGGCCAACGTCACCGTGGGCTGGCTGCCCGGCGGCCTGGCCATGGCCGGGGTTTTGGCCTGCGGCATGTTCGGGGCCATCAGCGGCTCCACCGTGGCCACGGTGGTGGCCATCGGCGGCTTCATGATTCCGGCCTTGATCGACAACCATTATGAGGAAGACTTCACCGTCGGCGTCATGACCACCGCCCCCAACCTGGGCGTCATCATTCCGCCCTCCATCTCCATGATCCTCTACTCCATGGTCAGCGCCTGCTCCCTGGAAGGGCTATTCCTCACCGGCTTCGTGCCCGGCATCCTGATAATGACCGGCATGTGCGCCTACTGCTTCGTCTGGGCCAAACGCAATCCCGGCTTCCAGCGGTCCCCCTTCCCAAACCTCAAGGAGTTAGTGGCCGCCTACAAGGAAGGCTTCTGGTCGCTCATGCTGCCGGTGGTCATCTTCGGCGGCATCTTCTCCGGCGCCTTCACCGCCAACGAGGCGGCGGTGGTGGCCTCGGTCTACGCCCTGGTCGTGGAGCTGTTCATCCACAAGACCACCAAATTCAGCCAGCTCAAGAAGATCATGGTCAACTCGGCGGTCACCAGCGCCAGCCTGCTCATCATCGTGGCCGGGGCCACCTGTTTCGGCAAGTACCTCACCATCGAAAACATCCCCACCAAGCTCAGCGAGATCATCGTAGGCTCCATAAACTCTCCCTACCTGTTCCTGCTGGTGATCAACATCTGGCTGCTGATCATCGGCATGTTCATGGACATTATCAGCGCCACTCTCATCCTGACGCCGATCTTCCTGCCCATGCTGGAGCAATACGGCATCAACGTGGTGCACTTCGGCCTGCTGATGACCATCAACCTGGCCATCGGCTACACCACGCCGCCCCTGGGGGTGAGCCTCTACATCTCCGGGGCGATGCGCAACCGGGACCTGATATACGTTTCGCGTGCGGTGGTGCCCTTCGTCCTGATCCAGATCGGCGTCTTGATGCTCATGACCTATTGGCCGGAAGCAGTGCTCTGGCTGCCCCGGACCATGGGCTGGAACGTGAACTGACCCTCATCCCCAGAAACGGACCGAGCGATGCCTGGCAAAACGCGCGCCCTGCTCCTGATCCTCGCCCTGGCCCTTATCATCTTGGCCTTCCCGCCCGTCCCCGCCGGTATGGCCGCCCAGGCCGTCCCGGCCCCCCAGGTCAAACCCGACTGCCTTGCCCTCTCCGGCATGGTGGTCAATTCCCAGGGCAAGGGGGTCAAGGAGGCCCGAGTCGAGTTCTTCGTGGACGGCGAGAGGATCGACCCGGGCCACGAGGTCACGACCTCCAAGGAGGGCAAGTACGCCGTCGAGCTGCGGTTGCCGGCCGGCTCCCTGAACCGGGCCAAGGTGGAGGTGCTGGTCAGCAAGCCCGCCTTCCATGAATCCGGGCGCATACCGCTGCCCCGGGTGGTCGAGGCCGGCGTGGACGCCAAGGGCGAGTTCTGCTACCTGGCGCACCAAAACGTGACCTTGACGCGGGCGATCAACGCGGCCTTCTGGATCGCCGCGGCCATCCTGCTGCTCATCTACGCCCTGATCGCCTTGGAGGTGATGCACCGCACCCTGGCAGCCCTCCTGGGAGGGGCGGTTATCCTGCTCATCTCCTACACCGCCGGCACCTTCAGCACCGACTACTTCATATTGAGCTACGAGGACGCCATCGCGGCTATCGACATGAACGTCATCTTCCTGCTCATGGCCATGATGATGATCGTGGGCGTGATGAAGAAGACCGGGGTGTTCCAGTGGATGGCCTTCAAGGCCTACCAGACCGCGCGGGGCAACGTCATCGCCCTGTCCTGCATTCTCATGGTCATCACCGCCGTGTCCAGCGCCTTCCTGGACAACGTCACCACCATGCTCTTGATCATCCCGGTCACCCTGGAGATCGCCCGCACCATCAAGGTCAACCCCCTGGCCCTGCTCATGCCCGAGGTCTTCGCCAGCAACGTGGGCGGCACCGCCACCCTGATCGGCGACCCGCCCAACATCATGATCGGCTCCTACGCCAAGCTCTCCTTCATGGACTTCGCCTCCAACCTGACCTTGATCTGCGCGATCTGCCTGGTCGTCACCCTGTTCTACATGATCTGGTGGTACCGCAAGGACTACGCCAAGGCCAGGGTGGACGACATCAAGGCCATGATCGAGCGGCTGCGCGAAGAATATAAGATCACCGACGGCAAACTACTGGCCCAAAGCCTGACCCTCCTGGGCATCACCATCTTCCTGTTCGTGATCCATGGCGCCCTGCACATGGAGCCTTCGGTGGCGGCCCTCATCGGCGCCTCGGTGCTTTTGGTGGTGAGCAGGGTCAACATCGTGGAGATGCTCGAACACGAGATAGAGTGGCCCACCTTGATCTTCTTCATGTTCCTGTTCGTGGTGGTGGCCGGGGCCGAGGAGACGGGCCTGATCCAGGTCATCGCGGACTGGGTCAAGAACGTCTCCCAGGGCTCGCTGGTGGTGGCCATAATCATGGTCCTATGGGTCAGCGCCATCGCCTCCGCCTTCATCGACAACATCCCCTTCACCGCCACCATGCTGCCCATCGTGGCCTACCTCACCCAGGTCATCCCCGGCGCCCAGGAGGGCGTGCTGTGGTGGTCCCTGGCCCTGGGGGCCTGCCTGGGCGGCAACGGCACCCTGATCGGGGCAAGCGCCAACGTGGTCACCGCCGGCATGGCCGAGCGGGCGGGCCATCCCATCTCTTTCGTGGGCTACATGAAGGTCGCCTTCATACCCATGGTCATCACCATCTTCCTGGCCATGGCCTGGCTGCTGGTGGTGGAGATATAGGCCGCCGACCAAGTACGCGCCAGCCACTGCAAGCGAAGGAGATCCAACACATGGGATACAAGACCGTCGTCTGCGGCGTTACCGGATCGCCCGGATCCGAAAAGGCCGCCTTGACCGCCGCCGAAATGGCCCGCGACCACCAGGCCCGGCTGGTCTACGTCTATGCGGTCGACTCCAGCTTCATGAGCGGGCTGACGGTCGAACTCCGCACGGAGTATGCCGAGCAGGCCCTCGCCAACCTGGGCCGGCAGATCCTCGACGACGCCGGGAGGGCGGCTCAAGCCTTGGGCGTGAACCCGGCCAAGGTCCTGCGTACGGGCAAGGTGCTGGAGGTGATCCTGGCCGTGCTCGAGGAGGAGAAGGCGGACCTTCTGGTTATCGGCGACGAGGGGCGCACCTTCGTTGAAAAGCACCTCCTTGGTGGCCGGGTGGCTGACTTCGCCGAGGAGTTGCAGGCCCGGACCGGCGTCAAGGTCCTGGTGGTGCGCTGACCAGGGCGCGCGCCGACCCCGCAGGCCCCCCCGGGCCCCGCCCGCCATGGGGAAACCCGCATGGGGAAACCCGCTCTTGCCAATCTCCCCCGCATTCTGTGATCATATTCGGAGAAGTTTTTGCGCCCCTGCGGACCATGGACCTCTCCCCCCACGCTCAGCCATCTGCCGGGCTGACGAGGCCAGTTCCCGCCCTGGGCGATCCCCACCCCGTGACTGGATAACGGTAGACATGACCTCCCAGGAACTGGAAATACAGCGACTGCGCGCCGAGCTTGCGCGCCTGCGCCAGGAAACGGACGCTCTGCGCGCCGGCTCTGCGGACCCCGCCGCGGCTCCGGCCGCCGTGCGGGATATCATGGGCGGAGCCACCGGGAGCCACCCGCCCAGCCCGAGAGCTGGGGCCCGCGAGGCCATATTCGCCGCGGCGTTCGAGCACGCTCCAATCCTCATGACCATAAGTTCCGTGGAGGATGGGACCTGCTTGGACGCCAACCGCCGCTTTCTGGAAGTTTCCGGTTTCACCCGCCCGGAGGTCCTGGGCCGCACTTCTACTCAATTGGGTTGGCTGCACCCAGCCGACCGCCGCAAAATCATCGCCGAGCTCAAGACCAAGGGCCGGGTGGATGGCATGGAGCTGGACCTCACCACCGGCGACGGGCGGCGGATCACCTGTCTCTACCACGGCGAACTGATCGAGGTCGAGGGAGCGCAACGGCTGCTGTCCATCGCCCTGGACATCACCGCGCGCAAGGAAATGGAAAGGGAACTCCTGGCCAGCCGGGAGTTCGCCAGAAGCATCATCGACAACAGCGACGACTGCATCAAGATCCTGGATATGGAGGGCCGCCTGCGCTACATGAGCCCCGGCGGGACGGGAACGCTGGGAATCTGCGACCTTTCTCCCTACCTGGGCATGGCTTACGAGAAGCTCTGGCAGGGCTCCGACGAGCCCCGGGCCCTGGAGGCCCTGCGGCTGGCGCGCGAGGGCGGCCAGGGACGCTTCCAGGGCTTCTGCCCCACCGTCGATGGCCAGCCGCGCTGGTGGGACGTGAGCGTCTCGGCCATACCGGGGCCGGACGGCCGTCCCGAGCGCCTGCTGGCCGTCTCCCGCGACATCACCGAATACCGCCAGGCCATGGAAGCCCTGCGCGCCAGCGAGGAGCGCTTCCACCAGCTCTACGAGAACGCCCCCATCGCCTACCAGTCCCTGGACCCTGAGGGGCTTCTTCTGGAAGCCAACCAGGCCTGGCTCAAGACCCTGGGCTACGACAGGGAGGAGGTGCTGGGGCGCTGGTTCGGCTCCTTTTTAGAGGAAGACTTCATCCCCCACTTCGAGAAGAACTTCCCCTCCTTCAAGGAGGCCGGCAGCATCAGCGGGGTGGAATTCAAAATGCGCCGCAAGGACGGCTCCTCCCTGCTGGTCTCCTTCAACGGCGCCATCGCCTACGACCAGAAAGGCCAAATGGCGCGCAGCCACTGCGTCTTCCAGGACATCACCGAGCACCGCCGTCTGGAGGCCCAGCTGCGCCAATCCCAGAAAATGGAGGCCATCGGCACTCTGGCCGGGGGCATCGCCCACGACTTCAACAACATCCTGGGGGCGGTGCTGGGATTCGCCGAGCTGGCCAAGGACATGGCCCAGACCGGCGAGAACAACTCCGATGAACTGGACCAGATCATCGCCGCCGCCGAGCGGGCCCGCAACTTGGTTCGGCAGATATTGACCTTCAGCCGCAAGATGGACGCCAGCCTGCGTCCTCTGGACTTGAACCAGGCCCTGTCCAGGGTGCTGCCCCTGCTGGAGCGGACCATCCCTCGCATGATAGAGATTCGGACCAACCTGCAGGTGAGCCCGGGCTTGATCCTGGCCGACCAGGACCAGATCGGCCAGATCGTCATGAATCTGGCCCGCAACTCCGCCGACGCCATGCCCGCGGGCGGACGCCTCGCCATCTCGACCGCGCGCTTGGATCTCGACGAGGAATTCTGCCAAAGCCACCTGGAAGTCAAGCCCGGCCCCTATGTCCTACTTAAGGTCTCCGACACCGGCCAGGGCATGAATACGGCCACCCTTGAACACATTTTCGAGCCGTTCTTCACCACCAAGGAGGTGGGCAAGGGCACCGGCCTGGGGCTCTCCACCGTATTCGGCATCGTCAAGGCCCATGGCGGCCATATCCACTGCCACAGCCGACCAGGCATGGGCACCACGATGAGCCTCTACCTGCCGGTCTGGGGCGAGGCGGAGGCCGGCCAGCCCCGACAGGACGGCGAGGGATCGGGCCGGGTCGCGGGCGGCCGGGAGACCCTCCTGGTGGTCGATGACGAGGAGCCCCTGTTGGAGGTCGCCAGCCGGGCCCTGACCTCCGAGGGCTATAGGGTCATCAAGGCCCGGCGGGGAGAGGAGGCCCTGGAGGTGCTCCAAACCCATCCCGGCCCCATAGACCTGATCCTCCTGGACCTGGGCATGCCCGGCATGGGGGGGCTGGAGTGCCTGCGCCGCATCCTGGCCAGCCTGCCCCAGGCTCAAGTGCTTATCACCAGCGGATACGCGGCCGAAGAGGACGCCAGAAAGGCCCTGGCCGCCGGCGCGTGGGGATTTGTCTCCAAGCCCTGGTCCCGGGGAGACCTCCTGGCCAGCGTGCGCCGGACCCTGGACCGGAGCGCCGGCTGAAACCCGGTGCGC
Source organism: Deltaproteobacteria bacterium (assembly GCA_021811275.1). Lineage (GTDB taxonomy): Bacteria > Desulfobacterota > Desulfarculia > Desulfarculales > Desulfarculaceae > JACRDC01. Next base: position 1,780 of record JAJZPI010000016.1, on the reverse strand, counting down.
GAAAGCATTAGACTATGGCCTCCGCCCTTGCTAAGGTGGAACAAGAAACTTTTTTAAGCACCCTTCTTGGAGCGTTCTCATTGGGCACAAAGTTATACGTCGGCAACCTGAGCTATGGCATGAGCAGTGACGACCTGAGGGAGCTCTTCGCCGGCCAGGGCACGGTGGTCTCGGCGCAGGTCATTACCGATCGCGAAACCGGACGCTCCAAGGGCTTCGGCTTCGTCGAGATGGGCTCCGATCAGGAGGCCCAGGATGCCATCGCCGCCCTAAACGAAAAAAGCGTGGACGGCCGCAACCTGAAGGTCAATGAGGCCCGGCCGCGCGAGGACCGTGGCGGCGGCGGTGGACGCGGCGGCGGTGGACGCGGCGGCGGTCGCGGCGGCTACGGCGGCGGCGGCGGCGGTCGCGGCGGCTACGGCGGCGGCGGTCGCTACTAGCCCAAGCCAGGCCCGTTCAGGTCACCACTCGGCGGCGGAAGGCCGGTCCAGGGGGCGGCTCCACGCCACCATGAGATGGTTTTGCCTCTCATCATCCACTTCGGCGGGCTGGAGACTCCACCCGCCTCTCTTGGCTCGGGTCCCGCCCGAACCAAGGCAAAGGCAAGGTTTTGGCCAAGACCAACTATCAGTTCGAAAAACGCCAGCGGGATCTGGAGCGCAAGCGCAAGCAAGAGGAAAAGCGTCAGCGCAAACTGGCCGCCAAACAGCAGGCCCGCGAGGATGAGGCTCCGGAGGCGGACGATCTCGGCGCCCCCGAGGAGGCGGAAGCCGGCGAAGATCAGCCTGGCGAAGACGCGTCCGGGCAGGACGAGCCCTCCCGCGGCTGAGTCCCGGACCTCGCTCGTCCGCGCAGCATCAGGAAATCCCTGAAATCTTGTCCCAGCGTAACGCCTCGCTCTTAAAAACCCGGCAGTTTCTGCCATCGACCGGCACCAAGAACGGGAAGTTTGCCCAGGGGGCGCAGAGTCTGGATCGCCGGTGATTTGCCTTCCGCAAGCCGGCGCAAGCCGGGGTACTGGCAAAAAGCAACCCCGCCGGGATCGCAGTCAATCCCGGCGGGGCGAATTAGCTGGAAAGGGCCTAGCCTACTTTCCGCGTAATTGGAACCCTGGAGGAGGAGTCTGGCCAGTCTGGGTGCCTGTCCTCTGGCGCTCGCCCCAGGCTGGGGCCCATTCCGGCGGACCCTTGTCTTGAGCCCCCTTGCCCTGCCTATCCTGCCCCATCTGGCTCTGGGACCAAGCGGGCGGAGAGCCCTGACCCACGAAGTTGCTATTGCCGCCACCCCGGCCACCCTTGGCCAGGGCAGGCCCAGCCATGGTCAAAACCAACAACCCGGCCGTGACCACGGTGGCCAACAAATATGTCATTTGTTTGATATTATACATATATACCTCCTTCCTTTAGCGGGGAACCCCCGCTTGGAAGAACTAGTCACTCATGCGAGATCTGACTGCCTCCTCACACCATTGGTGATGCAAGGCAACCATTCTCTTGTTATAAAAATAAGGTCATTGTTTTTTGTAGCAACCATTGCCCGTTGGTTACGGCAGCGAGGTGCGGTGGTATGCGCCGATGCCTCATCTGCCGCTGATGGCCGGGCAGACCCCAAGGAAAAAACAAAAAAACAACCCGCTGGCGAACCAGCGGGTTAAATATTGATGGCGGAGAGGGTGGGATTCGAACCCACGTAGCGGGGATTAGCCGCTAACCCGATTTCGAGTCGGGCCCGTTACGACCGGACTTCGGTACCTCTCCGCGCAGAGAACATTTTTCAGCGC